>CAIYOB010001343.1 GCA_903927685.1 uncultured Planctomycetaceae bacterium | reverse complement strand
TCGGGTGCGTGGCGGCCATTGGCTGTTCCGGGCTGGCGACGCGATGGATCAGGTAGTCGGCGTGGAAGTTCCACGTGCCCGTGCGAGGTTCCGCCGGAGCTTCGTACCAGCCGCGCGGCGTGACAATGTCATTTCGACCGTCGCCGTTGATGTCACCCAAGCCGTTGCCGTGATATTCGCCTTCCGTCCCGATCACGTGCTCGACCAGCCAGGGAGCCTGATCAATATGTTCCAGCCAAGTCATCCCCTGGCCCGCCACCGGGGCCCAGTGATTGACCAGGATGTCATCGTCGCCGTCGCCGTCCAGGTCGCCGTGGATCACGCCTTCCATGTTCTTGGCCGAGTGGATTCGCTGGGCTTTCCACTTGACTCCCGAACGCAGCCCCTCGGGACCGGGGTTTTCGTACCAGCAGGCGCCGCACATGAACATCCAGCCGGAACTGACGATATCCGGCCGGCCATCGCGGTTGACATCCAGGGCGAATTCGCTGTTGTCGTCCGTTTCCGGCCCGTTGGTCTGCGCGCCGTCGCGGAAATCGGCGTGCTTCTTCCAGTCCGGGGCTTCGTACCAATTCCGTCCCGCGGCCAGATCCAGGTCGCCGTCGCCATCGAAATCTGCGACGGAACAACACTCGGAAAACGGCCCGAACCAGAACGAATGCTGCGGGGGATCGTGCGCTGGCCCGTCGATCTTGACCGGGACGAACCATTGCTCGCCGCCTGGCGCCGAGCCGTTCAGCAAGGCCGCGATCGCGGCCCAGAGGATCACTTGCGTGCGTATCATGGACGTCTCCTCGGTGGGATCGAGTGGATACCGGCGGACCGTACATTAGCCTGGAAGACCCCGTGAAGCAACATGGGACGCCGCAACGCTGCCGCAACGCAGGGCGACCGGAAAGAGGTTCCTTACCCGCCGCCTGGAAAACGTGCTTTCATCGGACCGTTGCGTCCGCTCCCCATGACTTCACACCCCCTATGATTCTGTCTTCCCGAGAGAATCGATGCGCACGAAAAGTCAAAATCATGGGAGGGTAAAATCATACTTGTCGCTACTTTGTCATTCTGCAGGAGATCAACCCGGGCAAGCAATTTCCGGCCGATTGCCCCAGGCCTTGTTTCCCTTTGCCGACCCGGTTAGATTCCTGGTTCACGAGCGCAACGGCCTCGTCACCGTTTTGAGCGGGCGTGGATCATGCGTATCGCCGACAAGGAATCAGAACACGGCAATCGGCAAAGGGGAATCGTCATGCAGTCGCTGGTGAAGGGGATCCTAGCGGGATTGGTGTTGCACGCGTTCCTACTGACTCCGGACACGGCGTTATCGGCCGAGTCTCCGGCCGCGTCCGACTCCCGGCCGGCGGCGGAGGCGGGGTTTCGCGTTCCAGCGATGTGGGAGTACAGCGCCCCGCTGATCGCGCCAGAACCGCGGACGAAGGATCCGAGCCACGCTCAGAAAGACCCGACGGTGGTGTTCTCTGGCGGCCGCTGGCATGTCTTCATGACCGTCAAGCTGCCGGGCCGGTCGGCCATCGAGTATTGTTCGTTCCGGAACTGGGAAGACGCCGACCAGGCGCCGCGGACGATCCTGCAGGTCAGCGACAGCGACTACTATTGCGCCCCGCAGGTCTTCTACTTCACGCCGCACGAGCAATGGTACTTGATCTATCAGGTGGGAGTGCCGGGGGCGAAGAAAATGCGGGTCGCGTACTCGACGACCGCCGACCTTGCGGATCCCCACTCGTGGACGCCGGCCCGGCCGATTCTGGACGGCGGAGCCGACGACCCGCGCCAGGAAGGAGGGCTTGATTTCTGGATCATCTGCGACGACCACCGGGCCTACCTGTTCCTGACCAGTCTGAACGGCAAGATGTGGCGGTTGTGGACGACGTTGGCCGATTTTCCCCGGGGATTCCACGATTGCCAACTGGCGCTTGAAGCCAAGATCTTCGAAGCGAGCCACACGTACCGGCTGAAGGGACTGGACAAGTACCTGACGATCATCGAAGAAGACGGGCGCCGGTACTACAAGGCGTACCTGGCCGACCGCCTGGACGGTCCGTGGACGCCCGTGGCGGATACCGCCGAGCGGCCCTTTGCCGGCTGGACGAACGTTCGCCCGGCAGCCGGAGTCGAGCCGTGGACGGACAATATCAGCCACGGCGAGTTGGTACGCGACGGCTGTGATCAGTCGTTGACGGTCGATCCGGGCAGGCTGCAGTTTGTCTTCCAAGGCATGTGGGACAAGGACAAGTCCGGCAAGGGCTACGGCCAGTTCCAATGGCGGATCGGGCTGCTGACGCCGGCCGCGGCTCCGTGAGCCAGTCCTCGTCCATCGTCGTCTTTGCCCGTCTCCGCACGGACGAGGGGCGGCAGACGCTGTGCACGGTGCATTTTCCGCTGATATCCTGACCTGATCACAACCGAACGTCATTTAGGCGTCGGACTTGACGACGGAGCCGCCATGGACAGTCCCTTCCCGGGAATGGACCCTTACCTGGAGCAACACTGGCGGTCGGTCCATCAGCGGCTGATCACCTATGCGGGGGACCAGCTGCAGGCCGTCTTGCCGCGGCAATTCCGCGTCGATGTCGAGGAGCGCGTGTTCGTCGCAGGCGATGTGGACGCGCGACGGACCATTTGGCCGGACGTACATGTCGTCGAGCGGCCTCGGGTGGGACGCTCCAACTCCGAGCCCGCCAGCACGACGTCCGTCGCCGAGCCCGTGGTCCTGGAACTGCTGGACGAACCTGTCCGGGAGACGTATCTCGAGATCATCGACGCGACGTCTGGAAACCGCGTGATTACGGCTATCGAATTCATCAGCCCCGCCAACAAGTCGCCCGGCGACGGGAATGATCTGTACGTGCGCAAGCAGCGGGAGTATCGAGCTGGCGGCGTGAACCAGGTGGAGGTCGATTTGACCCGGCAAGGAGAGCGGTCCGCCGTGTTTCCTCTATCCAGCCTGTCGCACCGCTACCGCTCGTTGTACTTGGCTTGGGTCCGGCGAAGCTGGCAGCCCGCAAAGGTCGAAGTCTATCCCCTGCCGCTCCAGCAACCGCTGCCGACGATCGGAATTCCGCTCGGCCCGGATCACGCCGACGTTCCGCTGGATCTGCAGAGCATCGTGACGCAGTGCTATCGCAACGGACGGTACGACGACATCGACTATCGCCGCCCGCTACATCCCCCGCTGCCCCCCCAAGAAGCCGCGTGGGCGGCCTCCAGGCTCCCCGTCTCCTAGGAAGTCGTCTGCCACAGGCTCCGCCGGCGTCCCGCGGCGGCGATCGGTCTGTTCTCCAGGTCGCGGTCTCGATAAGATACCGGCGTTGGTTGCCGAGGTTCCCCGTTTTCGCCGGCGGCTGTTCGCGCCGCGGACTCCGGGGCTTGAAACGGCCCTCCTATCGTCGGGTGCTAGCGATGGTCTTGGAGCGAACGACCCAATATCCCTTTGATCTGGCGCGGCTGGTTTCGGCCCAGCTGGCCAAGACGCTGGGCGGGGCGCCCGACGAGAGCGTGCTGGTCCGGCTGTTCGAGGTGCTGTACTTTGCCAGTCTCCGCACGGACGAAGGGCGGCAGACGCTGTGCACGGTGAACTTTGTCGGGCCCGAGGCGCTGGCGGCTGGCGAGGCGCCGCCGGGTTCTGCCAATCGCTGGACCGCCATCCCGTTTGCCAGTCCACTGCCGCTGGACATCCGCACGATCACCAAGCTGGCCCGGGCGGCCGATCCCGAAGTCGCTTCGCTGAACGTCTATGCCGACGACGACGGCGGGTTGCACATCTGGGGCCTGGTGGATCAGGAGCCGCGGCAAGGCGACCAGCTGGTCCTGGCCGCCGGCAGCGAACTGCAGCGGCCGGGGATCTTCCAGGCCACGATCAGCGGCTCCGGGCGGATCGGCGTGTATCGCAACGGCACATTGCTGGGCAGTCTGGCCCAGGACATGTTGGTCGAGGCGCATTATGACGTGCTCTGGTCGGGCCCCGTGCATTCGTTGTTGGCGGACCACCTGCGCCAGTACGTCAGCCAGCAGCATCCACAGCTGGCGGCCGAATGCGGGGCTCCGCACCCGGCGTGGCTCGAACGGGAACTGCTGCTGCGGTGGCTGAATTCGCTGTCCCGCGTGCTGGTCAACGTCCAGCAGTACCGCCACGGCGGCGGGCTGGTGATTGTGCCGCGGGCCGGGCTCGACAATTCGAACGTCAAGTACCGCATCCACTACGACCGGTTGGGTGGGGCGGTGGTCGCGCTGGTCCGCGCTCACCTGCTCCGCACCCAGGCTTCGACGGCCTTGATCGAAGCCGCCAAAGCCGAAGCACCGGGCAATCTATACGCGACGTTTTCCTCGGTGCGCAAAGTGCATCTGGAACTGGAGCAGCGCAAGGAAGAGGTGCTCGGCTGTCTCCGCTTCATTGCGTCCCTGTCGTGCGTGGACGGCGTCGTACTGCTGGACAAGAGTCTGTGCGTGCACGGGTTCGGTGTCGAGTTGCGAACGGACAGCCTGTTGGTCGAGGTGTTTTTGGCCGGCGACGCCGACGCCACGCCGGGACGGCTGCGGCGGGGAGAGATCACCCACTTTGGCACGCGGCATCGAGCCATCATGCGGTACTGTTACGAGCACCACGGCTCGCTGGGCTTCGCCATTTCCCAAGACGGCGGGATCCAGGCCGTGATGCGGATCGGCGACCAGCTGATCGTCTGGGAAAACATCGACGTGGCCTAGGCCGTGAACGCCGAGGATTACTCGGCCAACAGCCCCCGCCTCTCACCCATTCTCCGCGGGTTCGGCG
>CAIYOB010001342.1 GCA_903927685.1 uncultured Planctomycetaceae bacterium | reverse complement strand
GCAGAAATAACTTGCGCAATTTTGTGTAGGACGGATTGGCAATCCGTCCCTGTTTTTCCGGACGGATTACCAATCCGTCCTACGGTTAGTTGTCCAACTTATTCCTGCGCGGATGCTAAGCAGACGCGACGCCAACGCGAGTCGCCGACGAGCGTCCAGCGCCACGCGGGGCAGGACGCGCCGCAATCGACCCGTATCAGGAATACCACCTCCCAGCTACCGACCTCTGCCACGTCGCGAATAATCCGAGTGATCGCAACAGCGGTGACCCGAACGGTTCCCGCGAGCCTCCTCTTCCAAGTCCTGCCGCCCCAGTTCGGCAAACAGATCATCGGCGGGTGCCATGCGACGCGGAATACCCGACTCCGGACGCAGCAGATCGGCTGCGGAATCCGGCGCCAGGGATGAGGGATTGGAGCCAAGACGCGACGCGGCCAGCACGGGAGCCATCAGGTCATCCGGATCGTCGCTGTGCTCCAAGCCCAACAGATGCCCCATTTCGTGCATCACCACGGTCAGTAGGTCGATACCGTCCTCGGTCATGCGCCCCTGGTCCCTGGTCATTGGTTCGTCCCCAACTGGCCCAGGCCCCGTGTCACCTGCCTCCTGACACCTGTCACCTGTCACCTGCCCCCTGACACCTGACCATCCGAACATCGCCGCATCGTCGTCGATCCGGATCGTGTTGGTGGCCCGGTCCGCCAGTCCCAGGAGCGCGCCGCCCAAGTCGGCCACGGCGAACTGAACGTTGGCCAGCGCGGCCGCCTGCTCGGGCGTCAACCCCGTCGCCGACCACCGCGCGACCGCCTCGGCCGCCACCGGCTGCAACTGGGCCGGATCGAGCTTGGCCGACAAGCCCTCCCTGGGATCGCCCGCCGCCAGCAGAGCTTCGTCTGGGAACGCCCCGGTCGAGATCTCCAGCCCCGATACCACGAAGTTCCCGTCCGCGCCTCCCAAGTCCTTGAATTGCAGTTCCAGCACGCCTCCGCTCACGCTCACCGAAAACACCTGCACGGTCGTCGTGCCGGCCGGGATACTGGCGATCGTCGGACGGATCACCTGGCCCGCCTGGCCCGGTTCGGCAATCACTTGGATCTGATCCGCCGTATAGGAGACCGTCCCGTAGTACTTCGGATTGCTGTGGTAGATCCGCAAGTTGTAGGTCCCGTTGGGCACATTCACCTTGAACGTCGCGTCGCGGGCGTAGTTCAGGTCCGTCCGCAGGGCACTCATATTCGGATCCTTCCGATTCGCACCCGCCACGCGCGTCGTCCAGCCGTAGCCGAGAGATGGGGTATAAACCAACTGTGGAATCACTTCCAGGAATTTCTTTGCCGGCGAGCCGTACGTCTGCACCGGGCTGCCGTAAATCCCGAAATCGAACCGCAACGCCTCGGCCGCCGGCGCCTCGTACGTCTGCACCGCGAGCCCCCGCGACAAGCCGGACATCTCTTCCACGAGGATCGTCCAGTCTTCCGTCGCCGCGCCGCTGGACGTGTTGGTCAACGCCGAAGGACGCCGTACCCCGAACGTAAACCGGCCCGCCTCGTCGGCCGTCACCTGAGTCCCGAACATCGTCGGGTCCGTGTCGGTCGTCACCGTGGCGTACTGCACGGTCGTGCCCGCCGAGACCGTCACCGTCAGTCTTGCTCCCGGAGGAGCCCCCGTGCCGACATAGGTGTCCACCGTCACTCCGTCCGCCGGCAGGCTGCTGAACGGCGCGGCGCTATCCGCCGGCTGACTGGTCCGTTCCAAGACCAGGTTCCGCACCATTTCGAGCGGGCGGATGTCCAGCGCCAGGATCACCGCGGTGCTGTCGACGCCGCCCAGGTCTTCCATGGTCACGGCAATTTGGCCCACGGTGCCCCAGACGCCGCCCACCGTCACCGGCAGGCGGAGCCAGCGGTAATAGCCCGTGCCCGTCAGATTCGGCGTGCCGCCGCCCCAGACAGGACTCGCGCTGCTGCCGTCCGGGGCGCCGGCGCCCCAGGTGTCGACCTGGACCGAGGAACTCGTTCCCCCGACTCCCGAGCCGGTGACGGTGAACTTCTCCCGATCGTGGTTCCATCCCGCGTCGCCGGTCAGAATCAGCACTTCGTACGCCTGGCCCGCCACCGCGTCCGCCAAGAACGTCATGGGTGTGCCGACCCGGTCGGTGGACTGCCCATCGTACTTGAGTCGCTCCTCCGCGGTCGTGTACGGCGGCGGCACGGGGTAACTCCGCTCGAAATACCGCGGCGGCAGCGTCTGCCAGCCGAAGGCGTTGCCAGGACCTTTCTGCAGGTACGGCGAGATGCCGTCGTAGTGCGTGGTGGTGAGACCATTGTACCCGTCGAAATCGAACCGCGCCGGGACGGTCAGGGCGACATCGTTGGATTGCTCCCAGGCGTAGTACGAGATGGTCAAGCGGTGCGTGCGGCCTGCGGCGGTCCAGTAGATGAAGTGCCCCTCGGGCCGATCCTGGAACCGCGTGTCGATCCGCTCCGCGCCGTCGTTATCGATGATCCGGAAGTCGGCTCCCAGCGGCAGCGGGAATCCGTCCAGTAATTCCAGGGTCGGACCGCCCACGGCCGTTTCATTCGCGGTCAGGTTCAACGTCCCGTTCAGCTTCAACTGATCGTACTGCGTGGCGGCCGTCAGGCCCTGCAACTGAACCTGGTAGATCGCGCCGGCTTGGAACGTGACGTCGCCGTTGACGGTCAGCCGCCCGGTCTGCCGCGTCCCAGCGCTGGATATTCGGCCGGGATTCAGGATCCCGCCCGTGCGAATCAAGACATCGCGACCGCTGGCCGTCGCCCCGATCGTGCCGTCGCCGCCCAACAACGCGCCGCTGTAGACGGTCACGTTCAACGAGGCCGGCGCGTCCGGCGGATTGCCGGCATTGGTTTCGATCACGCCGTTGACCAGCCAGCAGCCTTCGCGCACCTCCGTCGGCCCGGTGTACGTATTGTGGTCGCCGTTCAGGTTCAAGATCCCGCCGCCCCACTTCTGCACCGTGCCGGTGGTGTTGACCAGGTCGCCGTCGATCCGCCCGTCATAGTCCTGCAGGTAGAACCGGATCGCACCCGTCGCCGAGTCGATCCGCGAGCCGTCGGCGAAGAAGATCGAGCCGTCGTCGGTCGTGCCCGGGTGCGTCGAGCCGTCGAAGTTGGGCCGGAACACGATCGTCCCGCTGGTCGTTACCACATGCCCGCGCGCGTCGTCCGCCCGCAGATCCTCGTCGGCCTGCAGATTGATCGTCCCGCTGGTCGTGCGGACCGTGCTGTTGACCACCAGGTGGCTGCCGTCGCCGCCGTCGGCGAACAAGGTCACATCGCCGCTGCCGCGGATGTCCACGCCCGTCGCGCCGGCCACGACGGTCAGCGTGCCGTCCTCGGTTCGTACCCAGCTGTCGCCCACCCCTGCCAAGTCGGATTGCGTCAGCCAGGTCAGGCCCAGGTCTCCACCCGCCGGGGTCTCGCTAACGTGAATATCGCCCGCCGGACCGTGATTGACGATCTGTACTGTCACCAGCTGCGTGTCGATGTCGTCCAAGACGCCGATCCCCGAACCGGCTTCCAGGTACGCCGATTCGCCCCGCAAATGTGCGCCTTCGCCCGCCAGGTTGTCGATGACCTCGCCGAGCGTGTTCCCGTCCGCGTAGTCGCCGTCGTCCGCGCTGACGATGATGTGCCCGCCCGTTAGCAGGATGCTGAGCTGGATGTCTCGCATCGCTTCGATCTGGACGGTCCCCGAGCCGGATTGTAAGACCCGTCCGTCGGCCATGACCACGTCGCCCTGGCTGTTGCCGCCGCGTGGATGGCCTGCGTTGTAGTCTTCCCCGGCGCTCAGGTTGACACTGCCGGCATTGGCGGCCGAGACCAGCCCCGCGTCGTAGAAGATATCGTCGCCGGCGTACAGGAAGACGCTGCCGTTGCCGCCGCTGGCGGTGACGTCCGCGTTGATCGTCAGGTCATCGGCGTCCAGGTTGCCCTGGGCGGCTTCGATGATATCGCCCCCGACGGCGTTGACCACCGGCGCGTCGATCGTCAGGGGGCTGGCCGTGCGGATCACGATGTGGTCGCCCGAGCCGGCGGACGACGGACCTTGCAGCACCACGCCGACTTGCCCGTCCACCGTGCCGATGGTCAGCGAGCCCGTGTTGGTGACCTGCACATCGCCGCTGGCAGTCACGGCCGCCAGCAGGAAGGTCTCGCCATTGGTCCGCGTCTCCAAGGCCCCCCTGGGATCATGGGAATCGCCGATCCCGGTCGCGGCCCGCAGAACGGCTTGGCCCACGCACAGGTCTTGATCCAAATCCCCGCCGTCCCGGATGGCAGCGTAAGCCGACGTGATTTGGGCTTGGCCGGTGGTCACGATGCTGCCCAGCGTCACGCTGCCGCTGGCCAGCAGGTCGACCAACCCGCTGCCCGCGTCAATCAGGGCGCCGTCGGCCATCGCGATCGCCCCGCCGCCGCTCGTGCCCGTACTGTCGCTGTCCGCCGTGATCCGCACGGTCCCCGTGGTGCTCAGCACCTCGCCACTGGGCCCGAAGTTCACGTCCCGTTCCGACTGCAGATTCACGGTTCCCCCCGCGGTCAGCACGGAGCCGTTCACGAGCACCTCGGCCATCGGGCCGTAGGCGGCCAGGGTGAGCGGACCGTCCTGCGCGCTGACCCCCGGCCGGTCGGCCACGACGGTGAGCACGCCCTGGACGCCGATGGCTATCGCACCGCTGGCGGTATCCTGCCGCACCAGTCGCAGGTCGATGTTGTCCGCTTCGCTGATCTGCACCTGGCCGCTGGTGGAGTTTACCAGGTCCAGGCTCGCGATCTGCGTGTCGAGCGTATTGCCCGAACCCACGCCGGCCGCGGCCCGGATCGTGACGACGGCGCCGGCGCCTGGCGCCACGATATCCGGTCCCGTGCTGTCGCCCCCGTC
>CAIYOB010001341.1 GCA_903927685.1 uncultured Planctomycetaceae bacterium | reverse complement strand
TCGCAAGACCGCGTCCGAAACCACGCGGGTGACACATCAGCCCCGCCGACGAACCGCGAAAACCTCGTGGGGTGCTCGTGCGCCGTCAGGGCTCGCGCATCCCCGTGAGGTACACCCGCCGCTTCTCGTCCGGGAACCGTTCGATGGCGTACCTGAGCATCGTTCGCGGCATGCTCCGGCAGTGCCGGCTCAGAAACGTCTCCAGCGTTGCCACATCCCGCTTCCCAACCTCCCTGAGCATCCAGCCCACGGCCTTGTGGATCAAGTCTTCCTTGTCCGCCAGGAGCCGTTCGGCGATCTTGAGCGTGTCGGCAAAGTCTCCGTGACGGATGAACCAGTGGGTCGCAAGGATGCTGATGCGCCGTTCCCAGAGGCTGGCCGATTTCGCCAGCCCGTCGAGCGGCTTGCGGCTCCGGTTCTGCAAATAGCCGCCGACGATTTGCGGGGCCGACAAGTCCACCAGATCCCAGTTGTTGATGTGGCTCGTGCGGGCGAGGTAGAAACGATAGATCGGCGTCCTGGCGGCCTCGTCGCCCCGTTCGAACTGGCCGACCAGGATCACGAGGGCCAGCAGCCGCTCCTCGTGGATCTCGGAATACAGAAGGCACTCGACTTCGGGCAGGGGCAGGCTCTTGAACTCCTTGGCAACCTTGCGCGTGACGGGAACCTTCACCCCGATGAACCGGTCGCCTTCGCCGTACTGGCCGGGACCGGTCTTGAAGAACCGGGCCAGGATGGCGGCCTGCTGGGGGCAGCCGAGGCTGCGGAGCCGCTGTTGGGCAGTCCGGGCGCTCGCTTCCAGGCCAACCGCTGGACAGGGCTCGATCGGTTTGCGGCGAACCATACTGGCTTCAACCTTTCCTTCGTCGATGGCGGGACGCCCCGGGCTCACGCCAGATCCCGGCAAGCACAACCGCCAGCCATTTTACCAGCCGACGTTTCCGGCGGATAGAATCGAGGCGGCCGCCGGGCTCTAACAGCTCCTCCCTTCGGCCCAGGTCCCTCCGCCACGCAGCTTGGTCCCACTCGGCCGCGTGTCCCACTCCGCAGCGTCTTGCCCGGTGCTATCCAGTCGGCTATCTTGACTAGATAGGCTCCTCCTCGATCTCGCAGGCTTTTGTCCGGTGCGGTGTGATGACGACTTCCACAAGCGAACGGCGGGCGTGCGGCAAGGTTCCCCTTCCGGCCGTCCCGGCGTTGGAAGCGGGCGACCAGCTGACGCGCGACGAATTCGAGCGGCGGTATGCGGCGATGCCGGGCCTGAAGAAAGCGGAGCTCATCGAAGGAGTCGTCTACATACCCTCGCCCGTTCGCGTCCGCCGTCACGGTAGCCCCCGTGCCAAGATCATCGGTTGGCTGGGCCACTATCAGGCCCGGACTCCGGGAGTCGAAGTCGCCGGCAAGGCCACCGTTCGGTTGGACCTGGACAACGAGCCGCAACCGGACGCGATGCTGTTCATCGCTCCCGAACGCGGCGGTCAGGTGCGGATCAGTCCGGATGACTACGTCGAGGCGGCCCCGGAACTCGTGGCGGAGGTGGCCTCGAGCAGCGCCAGCTATGACCTGAACGCAAAACGGCATGCGTACCGCCGCAGCGGCGTTCAAGAATACATCGTGTGGCGCGTCCTCGATCAGCAACTCGACTGGTTCGTGCTTCGCGGCGGGCGCTACGAATGCCTGGCAGCGGACGAACGCGGTGTTGTGCGGAGCGAGACCTTCCCCGGCCTGTGGCTGGATCCGACCGCTCTGCTCCGCGGTGATCTGGCTGCCACGCTCCAGGTCCTGGACGAAGGCTTGGCCACGCCCGAACATGCCGCCTTTGCCTCGCGGCTGGCCGCTGCAGGATCCTGATCGCCGTCCGCCCCCGTTGCCACCATTTGCGGCCCCCTTGAGCCTCGTTCGAGAAACGGTCAGATTGTCTCCTTTCGCTCCGCGAAAGGACGTTCTTTCGCGGAGCGAAAGACGACAGTCGTCTCTCGAACGATGCTCACTCCCGGAATCGCATCACTACCAGGATGCAAGGTCCGCCCCAGATGACGTTCATGCCGGCTTGCTGGGCCAGTTCCACCGCGGCCTGACTCTCGGCGCCGGGCTGCAGCCAGAGGTGCTGGATGCCCAGTCGTACGGCCTGGGCAACGACTTGCTCCGTGACGGGCGGAGGCGTGATGATTGACACGCCGTGCACGGCCTGCGTCAGGCTGGCGAGATCCGGATAGGCAGCCAGCCCTTCCACCTGGTCGGCCTTGGGATTGACCGGATAGACGGTCCGCCGGCCCTGCAGGTAGGCCCGCAGGACCTTGTTTCCGTACTTCTCCCGGTCTTGCGACGCGCCGACCACCGCGTGGGGTGCACCCGACAGGAACGCTTCGATCTGCTGCTGAATGGTCATACCGTGTTATAGTAAGGCAACGCTGGAATGCCAATGTCCGCCGCGTGCCGTTGAGGGTACCACGCTGTCCCACCCCTGGTAAGGTCCCGATCTCGGCTTCCAACGCCAAGCGGATCTCCTCGCCGCTGGCCCCAATTGGTTCGGATCGACCACTTGGCAGGTCGACGGCCGCGGTCAACCGCGGTATCATGCTCCGGCAAGCAGCCAGTCGGGAGGCAGGAATGCCATGTTGCTGGGAATCAAACCCACCGTCGATTTCGTCTTCAAGAAGGTGTTTGGCAGTCCGGAGAACGTGGCCGTTCTGATCGGGCTGCTCAACGCCATCCTGAAGCTTGCCCAGCCGATTGTGCATGTCGAGATCCTGAATCCGTTCAGCTACCAGGAATTTGCGGGCGACAAGCAGATCGTGCTGGACATCCGGGCTCGCGATGCAGCGGACCGGTGGCTGGACGTCGAGATGCAGGTCACGGTTTCTGCCGGGCTGCTGCCCCGGCTGGCCTACTACGCCTGTAGGATGTACGTCGATCAACTGGATCTCGGCGAAACCTATACGCTTCTGCGGTCGGCGATCTCGATTTGCCTGCTCAGCAAGAACCTGTTTCCCGGGGACACGGTCCCTCACCACCGTTTCCGGCTCGCGGACCCGGAGCACGGCCTGGAGATTTCCGATTCCATCGAAGTACACACGGTGGAGCTGCTGAAGTATAATTTGCAGGAGGAGGCGATTTCGGCGGCGCCGGTGATCGAGCAATGGGCTTTTTTCTTTTTGTTTGCCGACAGCTACGAGCCGGACCGGTTGCGGGCCTTGTTGCCGGGAGTCGAGTTTCAGCAAGCGATTTCCGTGGTCGAAGCGATCGCGGCCAAGACGGAGGACCGGATGATGTACGACCAGCGTTTGAAGGCACAACGCGACTATCAGTGGGGCTTGGACAGCGCGCGGCAGGAAGGCCGGCAGGAAGGCCGGCAGGAAGGCCGGCAAGAAGGCCGGCAAGAAGGCCGGCAGGAAGGCCGGCAGGAAGGCCGGCAGGAAGGCTTGAAAGAGGGGTTGGAAAAAGGACTGGAGAAAGGACTGGAGAAAGGACTGGAGAAAGGACTGGAAGAAGGACTGCTGAAAGGCGAAGCGTCTGGAAAGATTCAGATTCTGCAACAGCTGCTGGGCGACGAGCCCAGTTCGACGGCGACGCTGCGCGAACGAACGATCAGCGAACTGACTGCCCTGCTGGCGAATCTGCAGCAACGCCTGCGGTCGCGTGAACCTTGACTGGGGGGCAAACGCTGAAACGCTGAAGGAGTCCTTCATGAAGAACAGAATCCTCGCCCCGTTGGCACTACTGGGCCTGCTCGTTTCCGGTGTCGTCACGGCGGCCGAATCGCCGGCCAAGCCGAATGTCGTCGTGATCATGGCCGACGACCTGGGCTTCGGCGATGTCTCGTGCAACGGAGCCACCGCCGTCCAGACGCCGAACATCGATCGGCTGGCCGCCGAGGGTCTGCGGTTCACCAGCGGCTATTGCTCCGCCTCGACCTGCACGCCCACCCGATTCTCGTTCCTGACGGGGACGTACGCCCTCCGCGCGCCCAACACGGGAATCGCCCCGCCCAACGGCCCGGCGATCATCCGGCCCGGCACCGAGACCATCGCCTCGCTGCTGAAACGCGCCGGCTACGCCACCGCCGTGGTCGGCAAATGGCACCTGGGGCTGGGCGACCCAGCCCCGGACTGGAACGGCGAACTGAAGCCCGGCCCGCTGGAAATCGGGTTCGATCACTGCTTCCTGCTGCCGACCACCAACGACCGCGTCCCGCAGGTCTTCGTCCAGGACCATCGCGTCCTGGGCCTCGATCCGGCCGATCCGCTGTGGGTGGGCAACGAAGCTCCGTCCGCGGACCATCCCACCGGCATCACGCACCGGCACCTGCTGCGAATGGACTGGTCCCACGGCCACAACAACACGATCCATAACGGGATCGGCCGGATCGGGTTCTACACGGGCGGCACCAAGGCCCGCTTTCGCGACGAAGATCTGGCCGACATGTGGGTGCAGCAATCAGTCCGCTGGATCGAGGAGAATCGAGCGCGGCCGTTCTTCCTGTTCTTCGCCTCGCACGACATCCACGTTCCGCGGATGCCGCACGAACGGTTCCAAGGCCAGACGACGCTGGGCTTTCGCGGCGATGCGATCCGGGAGTTCGACTGGTCGGTGGGCCAGTTGATGCAGACCCTGGACCGGCTCTGCCTGGCCGAGCAGACGCTGGTCGTCCTGTGTTCGGACAACGGCCCGGTGCTGGACGACGGCTACCAGGACGGGGCGGTCGAGAAGTTGGGCGATCACAAGCCCGCGGGCCCGTACAGCGGCGGCAAGTACAGCGTGTTCGAGGGCGGCACGCGGACGCCGTTCATCACGCGCTGGAAAGGCCGCATCCAACCGGGCGTCTCCGACCAACTGGTCTGCACGGTCGACCTGGCCGCCAGCTGTGCAGCCCTGGCCGGCCAGAACGTGCCGGACGGCGCCTGTCGCGACAGCTGCAACGTGCTGGATGTCCTGCTCGGCGTCCCAGGCGCACACGGCCGAGCCGAACTGCTGCAGCAGGACAATGTCGGAAATAACCTGGGCCTGCGCATGGGCGATTGGAAGCTGGTGCGGCAGCGGACGGGCGCCAAGTCGGCTGCCAAGAAAGCGGCCAAGACGGAAGCGGCGAAGACCGGAACCATCAAGACGGATGTCGCCAAGGCCGCGAAACCTGCGTTCAACGAACGGTTGTTCGATCTGTCGCAAGATCCGGGCGAACAGACCGACGTCGCTGCCCAGTACCCCGAACAGCTGCAGCGGCTGCGCGACCGCCTGGAGGCCATCCTCGCCGGCGGCTAGAAACTTCTTGACACCGCGGGGACCGGCTTCTAGCCTCATGGTATGTCTACCAGCCAGCACAGCCCTTGGGAGCGGGAACTCGCGGCGCCGTCGTTTCGGTCGCTGTACGCGCTGACCGTCGCCGTGGCCGTGCTGGTCGCGGGCGACGTGGTTTTCTGGTGGCTGGGCTGGGAAAGTCTGCGGAACCCGTTGGGCTTTAACCTCTCGCTGCTCGCCGCTTTGCTGGGCGGCGGTAGGATCGTCTACAACGCGCTGACGGCCCTGCTGGAAGGCGACGTCGGCGCGGACTTGGCCCTGGCCGTGGCCCTGGTGGCGGCCTTGGTGCTCCGCGAGTACTGGGTGGCCGCCGAAGTGGTGCTGATCGCCCTGGTCGGCGAGTCTTTGGAAGGCCTGACGTACGCCCGCACGCATCGCGAACTGCAGCGGATTCTCGAACTGCGGCCCAAGACGGTCCGCGTCCGCCGCGGCGAGGACATTCGCGAGGTCGCCGTCGAGCAGGTCCAGTCGGGCGATATCGTCGTGGTCCGGCCCGGCGAGCGGGTGCCGGTCGACGGAACCGTGGTGTCCGGCCGCTCGTCGGTCGACCAGAGCACGCTGACCGGGGAGAGCTTGCCGATCGACAAGGGCGCCGGGGAGCCCGTCTACGCGGGCACGCTGAACCAGTTCGGCGCGCTGGACATCCGCACGGACAAAGTCGGCGACCAGACGACGCTGGGCCAGGTCATCCAGCTGGTCGCCAAAGCCCGGCGGAACAAGGCTCATGTCGAGCGGGTGGCGGATCGGCTGGCCAAGGTCTTCCTGCCGGCCGTGTTGCTGCTGGCACTGGGCACCTTCGCCGCCACGAACTACGCCACCTGGCAGCAGATCGCCGCCGGCGGTTCCGCGACACTCCGCTGGATGCCCACGCTGGCGGTGCTGGTGGTGGCCTGTCCGTGCTCGCTGATCCTGGCCACGCCCGCCGCGATGATGGCGGCCCTGGCCTGGCTGGCCCGCCGCGGCGTGCTGACCACCGGCGGCAAAGCCGTCGAGCGATTGGCGTCGGTCACGCGGTTCGCGTTTGACAAGACTGGCACGCTGACGGTCGGCAGACTGGAACTGGCCGACTGCGTGGCCTGCGGACCCCACGCGGCCGACCAGGTGCTGGCTTGGGCCGCGGCCGCGGAACAGTCCAGCGAGCACTTGATCGCCCAGGTGCTGGTCCGGACGGCCCGCGAGCGAGGTCTGCAGCTGGCCGGCGTCGACCAGTTCCAGGCCTTGCCCGGCGCCGGCGTCTCGGCCCAGTTGCGCTCGGATGCTGCCGACGCCGCTGCCAGCGCAACCGATTCGGCCTGCGTCGTCCTGGTCGGCAGCCGGCGGTTGATGACCGAGCAAGGCGTCGCCGTCTCGGCGGAGGTGGACGCCGCGATCGAACGCTTGGAAGCCACCGCCCAGACAGTGCTGCGGGTCAGCGTCGCGGGCCAAGTGGTCGGCGTCCTGGGCGTGCGGGATACGATACGCCCCGAGGCGGCGGAAGTCCTGACGCAATTGCGGCAAGTGGGCATCCAGCAGATCGCCATGCTGACCGGCGATCGCCAGGCCGCGGCGGCGCACGTAGCCCACCGCGTGGGAGTCGACCTGTTCGCCGCCGAACTCCGGCCGGACGAGAAGGCGAATTGGCTGGCCGACTGGTGCGACAGCGAGGCCCCCGGCCAGGCGGGCGGGCAAGAAAGCGGCCACGGCCACCGGCACGGCAAGCAGCCGGTCGATATCTGCGTCGCCATGGTCGGGGACGGAGTGAACGACGCGCCGGCTCTGGCGATCGCCGATGTGGGACTCGCCCTGGGCGGCGTGGGCAGCGATCTGGCAGCGGAAGCCGGCGATATGATCCTGATGGGAGACCCCCTGACGCCGCTCCCGGGCCTGGTCCGCTTGTCCCGCGAGACGGTCCGCATTATTCGCCAGAACATCTTCTTGTTCGCCTTTGCGTACAATCTGGTCGGAGTCGTCCTGACCGCCTGGGTCATGCCCAGCTGGTCGGAAGCCTGGATGGCCCGCTCGCCGGTGGCCGCGGCCCTGTTCCATCAGCTGGGCTCGCTGCTGGTACTGCTGAATTCGATGCGGCTGCTGTGGTTCGAGCGGTGGCACCAGCGTTGGCCGGGGCGGCTGGAAGCAGCCCTGGGCCGGGCCTGCGGCCACGGGCTCCGCCGGCTGCAGCCGATCGCTGCCGCGGCCCACTGGGGCTGGCACGCCCGCAAGCGACTGGCCGGACTGGCCCTGTTCGCGCTGCTGGCGGCGTACTCGACGCAAGTCGTGGTGTTCGTGCAGCCCGACGAAGTAGCGGTGATCCGGCGGTTCGGCCGGTTTCACGCCCAGTTGAGTCCGGGACCGCATCTGCGGCTACCGCCGCCGTGGGATCGGGTGATCCGCGACAAGCCGCAGCAGATCCGAACGATCGAACTGGGGCTGCGGCGCGCGGCCGACGCGACCAGTTCGCCGCTGACGCCCATCGAATGGAACACGCCGCATCTCCAACAGCAGGCCGAAGAAGCCTTGATGCTGACCGGCGACCAGTCGCTGGTCGAGTTGGCCGCCACGATCCAGTACCGCATCGCCGACCTGCGGGCCTTTCATTTCACCGTCCGCGAGCCGGAGCGGATACTGAAGATCTTGGCCGAAGGCGAATTGCGGGAACTGCTGGCCGCGCAGCCGCTGCTGGTCGACAAGGCCGAAGGAAGTCCGGTAGCCGAAGTGCTGACCCAAGGCCGCGAGCCGCTGGAACAGCAGTTGCGAGACCGCTTGCAGTTGCGCGTCGAGGCGCTCGGGCTGGGCGTCGACATCCTGCCGCAAGGCGCCTGCCTGCAGGACATTCATCCGCCGCTGGCGGTGGTCGATGCCTTCCGGGATGTGTCCAGCGCGTTCAAGGAGATGGCGCGGCTCAAGAACGAAGCCGAGGCTTACTACCGCGACCGGCTGATCAAGACCGCTGGCGAGGCCGCCTATCGCGAACTGTCGGCCTCCGGCGTCACCGTCACCGACGAATTGTGGCTGCGGCTGCAGCCGGAATTGGCGGGCGAAGCCGCGGCGGAACTGAGCGCCGCCCAGGCGTTTGCCGTCGGCAAGCAGGAGACCGCGGCCGGCGGGGCCGAGAGCTATGCGCTGGTCGAGGCGGCCCACGCCTCGTCCCCGGCGTTGACCGAATGGCGGCTGTTCGTCGAGACGCTGGCCGCCATTCTCCCCGGCCGGAGCAAGCTGATCCTGGACGGCTCCGCCAACGGCCGCCGCCACCTGCTGCTCGGCATGCCCCCCGGCCTGAACGAACAACTGTTGCCGCTGCTGAAACCAAGCCCCCCGGACCAACCATGAGCGACTGTCCAAAAACAGCTGACAACTGACGACTGACAACCCATGCACCTCCATCTGCCATCCGACGAACACGACGATCATCATCACCATCACCACGACCACCACCATCATCACCACCACGATGGCGCCGGCCGTCGGTGGCGTGCCGTGTGCTGGCTGGTGTTCTTGGGACTCGCCGGGGCTGCCATCTGGCGAACCGTGTTCTTCGTGGACGAGACCGAGTACGTCTACGTGACCCAGTTCGGCCAGCCGCTGCAGCTGTACACCGAGGCGGGGCTGGGGATCAAATGGCCCTACCAAAGCCTGCAGCGGTTTGACCGCCGGCTGCAGATGGTCGAGCCCCCCGGCCGCGAGATGCTGACCGAGGACAAAGAGAACTTGACCTTCCAATGGCATGTCTGTTGGCGGATTCCCGGGCCGAGTTTCGTGCAGGCCCAAGCCGAAGCCGGCAGCCAGGCGGGCGGTTTGCCTGGGGACGAGCGAATTCAGGCCGAGATCGAACGGTACGTCCGCCGCTTTCTCCAGTCGGTCGGCACCATGCAGGCCGCCGAGCGGCGTTTGGAGGAACGCATCCAGGCCGCATTGGCTGCGGAGATCGGCCGCACGCGATTGGATCGCCTGGTCTCACTCACACCGGGCGAAGTCCAGTTGGAAGCGATCGCCCAGCGGGTGACGCAGGCCATCCGCCCGGTCGCCGCCGAACAGTTCGGCATCGAAGTGGTCGACGTCCGCTGGACGCGGTTCAATTACCCTGAGGCGGTCCGGCCGTCGGTGTATGCCGAGATCCGCAGCGAGCGGGAACGCGTGGCGATCCAGTATCGCGCCCAGGGCGCCAGCCAGAAGAGCAAGATCGAGAGCCAGGCCGACTTGCAGCGGGAACAGCTGCTGGCCCAGGCCCGCCGCGAGGCAACGCGGGTCCGGGGCGAAGGCGAGGCCAAGGCGATCGAGATCTTCAACGCGGCCCACAGCAAGGACCCGGCGTTCTACGAACTGCTCAAGACGCTGGAGACCTACCGCGCGATCCTGGACAACCAGACCACGCTCGTGCTGTCGGCCGAGAGCCCCTTGCTGCGACTGCTGACCCGCGGCTTGCCGGATCTGCCGGCCGGGCTGCCCGGCTCATCCCCCACCACGCCGGCCCAGCCATTGTCGAGTAGTCGCTCCGGCCCGCCGTCCGGAACCGAACCGCCGCCTCCAGCCGCCTCAGGAGGCGCCCCGTGAAACGCTGGCTCTGGCTATCCCTGGCCGCCGCGGCCGCCTATCTCGCCACCGGCTTGTACTTCGTCCAGCCGGACGAGCAGGTCGTCGTGCGGCGGTTCGGCCGGATCTTGGCCGAGCCGCGGGAACCCGGCCCGCACTTCGGACTGCCCTGGGGACTGGACCGCATCGATCGCGTCAAGTCGCGCGAAGTGAAACAGGTCACCATCGGCCCGGTCAGTCCGGCGGGCGAAGCGGTCGGGGCCAGTGTCGCCCAATGGCTGACCGGCGACCGCAATCTGGTCCGGATCCGCGCCACCGTCCACTTTACGATCGCCGATCCCGCGCAGTACCTGTTCCAGTCGGCGGCCGTCGAGCCGCTGGTCGCCAACGCGGCCCAAGCCGCCATGTCCGCCGTGCTCGCCGAACAGCCTGTGGATCGCGTCCTGACGCTCGGCAAACGCGAGTTGGGCGTCCTGCTGGGCGAGAAACTCCAGCAGATGGTCGCCAGGTACGAAATCGGCGTCGCGATCCGTTCCGTGGACGTGGGCAGCGTCGCGCCGCCGCCGGAAGTGGCCGAGGCGTTCGACAACGTCATCAACGCCTTGCGGGAACGCGACCGGGAAATCAACCTGGCTCGCGGCTACGCCGACCGCACGCTGGCCCAAGCCCAGGCCGACAAACAGCGACTGGTGGACGAAGGGCAAGCCGAGCACGATCGCCGGCTGCGCGAAGCTCAGGGCGACGCCGAACGGTTTGACAAACTGTTGGCCGAGTACCAGCGGTCGCCCGACTTGACCGCGCGGCGGTTGTACTTGGAGACGATGGCCGACCTGTTGCCGAAACTACGGGCCAAACTGATCATGGACACGGGCGCGCCGCTGGACTTGAGCATCATCCGCGAGGCGCCTCCGTGAAACGAACGCTCGCCGGCCTGATCACGCTGCTGGTCCTGGGCGCCGTCCTCTGGCAAGGCCGAGGACGCCCCCCCGCCCCGTTGCCGCTGGAGAAGGCCGCCGACACGCCCGAGGCCTGCGTCGAGCGCATGTTCGCCGCCGCTCAGCGCGGCGATGTGCCCGCGTACCTCGACTGCTTCACCGGCTCCGAGCGCGACCGTTTGGAACGTGCCCTGGCCGGCCAGCGTCCGGAGTCCTTCGCCCAATCCCTGCGGGACGCCGTGGCCACGCTCAAGGGCCGCGCCGTCTTCCGCAACGACCCGCCCGGCGACGCGGCGTCCGCGGCCTCGATCGCCAGCTATACCATCGACCGGGTCTACGAGACCCGCACCGAACGCCAGCTGTACCAGTTGACCCGCGGATCCGGCGTCTGGCGAATCGGAAGCGTGGCGACAGCCAACCCCTTCCAGCCCGACAAAGCCTACGGCAGCCCGGTCTACGAAGACGGCGAACCCAACGGCGGCCAGGCCGCAGGCCCGGCAGAAAGATCCAAGACATGAAGTCAACTCCCACGCTCTTCACGGCCCTGCTGCTCACACCGCTGGCTGCGCTGTCTGCGGAAACGAAAGCGCCGCCCAAGCCCGATCCGAACTTCATCGCCTCGCCCGCCGATCTGCAGGCGCGCATCCCGACACAGCTGCGGATCACCAACCCGGATTTCGTCGTCTTCGTGCCGGAGGTCGCCGAGGCCGTTGTCAGCGATACCGGCAACGAGCACTTCCTGGTCTTCGACGGGCCGGACGGCTCACTGATGGCTGTCTGGACACAGAGTTCCGCCGAGGCCCGCCCCGACCAGCACATCGCGTTTGCCCGCAGTGCGGACGAAGGCCAAACGTGGTCCCGGCCGCAGATCATCGCCGGTCCGAAGAAACCGGGCGACGGCCTGATTGCGAGTTGGGCGTATCCGCTGGTGAGCAAGCAAGGCCGCATCTATGTCCTGTACAGCCAGCACGCCGGCAAGCACGATACGTATCCGCATGCCACCGGCTGGCTGGACGGCATTTACAGCGACGACCACGGCTCGACGTGGTCGAAGCCGCAGAACATCCCCGTCCCGCGCAGCATCTACGACAATCCCGACCCGACGATGCCCCCGAATATGCTCTGCTGGCAGAAGCCGCTGCGACTGGGCCAGGACGGGAAGTACTTTGCCGGCTTCACCCGCTGGACCAGCAAAGCGGTGAAGAGCAGTCCGACCAAGTCGTGGATCTCCGACGATTCGCACGTCGAGTTCATGCGTTTCGAGAACGTGGACGACAACCCCGAGGTGCAGGCATTGAACATCCGTTGGTTCGCGGCCAACAACGCGGCGCTCGCCGTGCACTATCCCGGCCATCCCGACGTGAGCGTTTGCCAGGAGCCCACCGTCGTCAAACTGCCGGACGAGCGATTGTTCTGCGTCATGCGGACCAGCGCGGGCAGTCCGTTCTGGAGCGTGAGCAGCGACAGCGGCCAGACGTGGACCCAACCGCGGCGGCTGTTGCGCAGAGACGGCGGTGAGCCGTTGCTGCATCCGCTTTCGCCGTGCCCAATGTACGACGTGGGCGGCAACACGGCCGGCAGCGGACGCTACGCGTTGTTCATCCACAACCACGACGGCCACTACCGGAACTACGGCCCCACCGATACCAGCTTCCATCGCCGCCCGGTCTATCTCGTGCCCGGCCATTTTCAAGCCGGCGCCGACCAACCCGTGTGGTTCGACGAGCCCAAGTTCTTCATGGACCACGACGGCGTCAGCCTCGGCAAGCCCGGCACCCCAGGCCGGCTCGATCTCG
>CAIYOB010001340.1 GCA_903927685.1 uncultured Planctomycetaceae bacterium | reverse complement strand
TCGCCGTCAAGCTTGACGAACAGCGCGCCTTCGCCCTCGACCCGCGAGAGCGCCTTGACCTCGAACGTCCGGTTGGCTGGCATCGGCAAAGTCCTCGGTTCCGGGGATTACGACGGTTCTTCCAGCGTCTGGCTGGCTTCGCGAAACTCGGGCGCATAGCCGTTGAAGTTCCGCAGCAGACGCACCAGGTGTCCGGCCGGCGTGCCCGCGTTGGCGTACCAGCCGGACAAACTCGCCAGGTTGGCCTGCTCCTTCGGGCCATAACAGCCAAAGCACTCGCGGTTGTGAGCCGGACAGAGGGCGTTGCAGCCGGCCTGGGTCACGGGGCCCACGCAGGCGATCCCCCGGGCCACCGCGACACAGACCGTGCCCCGCCGCTTGCATTCCATACAGACGCTGTACCGCGGCACCGACGGCTTGCGGCCGCGGAGCAGCGACGAGACCAGGTCCAGCAGTTGGTGCTTGTTGATCGGGCAGCCGCGCAGTTCAAAGTCGACAATCACGTGATCCGCGATCGGCGTGCTGGTCTTCAGCGTCTGGATGTACTGCGGATGGGCATAGACGTTGTGAATAAAGTCGTCGACGTTGGCCCAGTTCTTCAAGGCCTGGATTCCGCCCGACGTGGCACAGGCGCCGATCGTGACCAGGAACTTGCACTGTTTGCGGATCTCCTTGATCCGTTCCGCGTCGTGCGTGTTGGTCACCGAGCCTTCGACCAGTCCCACGTCGTAGGGCCCGCCGAGGACCCGGGTCCGCGCCTCCAGGAAGTAGGCGACTTCGACGGCGTCCGTCACCGCCAGCAATTCGTCTTCGGCATCCAGCAGCGACAGTTGGCAGCCGTCGCAGGAGGCAAACTTGTACACGGCCAGCTTGGGTTTTGCGGTTGTCATGATGTCGGTGCCTGCTCTGCGCGGCCCGGAAGGGCCTGCGGTTACAACGAATCGAACTCACACGAGGCCGCTTCCCGTGCCTCAAAAATCGTCCAGGTGCAAGTACGGAGCCATCTGCTCGTACGTGAACACCGGCCCGTCCTTGCAGACGAACATCGGCCCCAGCTGGCAGTGGCCGCACAGGCCCACCGCGCATTTCATATTCCGCTCCATCGACATGAAGATCTTGTCCGGCCGCAGCTTGCGCGCCAGGGCCTCGAAGATCACAAATCGCATCATGATCTCCGGGCCGCAAGTCAGCACGCAGGTTTTCGCGGCGTTCAACCGCAGGCGGTAGAACAGGATCGGCACCACGCCGATATGTCCCCGCCAGTCCTCGGCGCCCAGGTCCACGGTCACCTCGACCTCCAGCCCGCCGTTGCGCCAGGTGTCGAATTCCGCCTGGTACAGCAAGTCGGCGGGGGTCCGCGCGCCGTACAACAGGAACACGCGGCCATAGTCGTCGCGATGGTTCAGCAGATGGTAGATCGCCGGCCGCAGGGGCGCCAGGCCGACGCCGCCGCAAGCCAGCACCACGTCGTGGCCCCGGCAGACAGCCATCGGCCAAGCGGATCCATAGGGGCCGCGGACGCCGATCTGGTCGCCGATTTTCTGGCGTGCCAGGGCCCGCGTCACGTTCCCGGCGACGCGGATCGTATGGGACAGCGTCTCCCGCCGCTCCGGGTCGGAACTGATGGAAATTGCCGACTCGCCGAAGCCCGGCAGGTACAGCATGTTGAACTGGCCCGGCTGAAAGCGGAACCGCTGGGCGACTTGCGGGTCCTCGAAGGCCAGTTCGTAAGTCGAAATGCCCGGCACCTCGCGTTGGATGCCGGAGATGCGCGCCAGATGCACGTGCCAGGGATTCGCCTGGTACGCAGACGGACTCGCCACCGCAGTCATGAATCGGCTCCTCGAATCGCAGCCACTTCTTCCGTCAGGTCGATCCCCACGGGGCACCAAGTGATGCACCGCCCGCAGCCCGTGCAGCCCGACACGCCGAACTGGTCGATCCAGCTGGCCAGCTTGTGAGTCAGCCATTGGCGATAACGGGCCGTGGTCGCCTTGCGGACCGTGCCGGAGTTCATGTACGAGTGCTCGGCCGTGAAGCACGAGGCCCAGATCCGTTCCCGCCGCACGTGCTGGCCCAGCAGGTCGGAGACTTCCTCGACGTCGCTGCAGAAGCAGGTCGGACAAACCAGCGTACAGTTGCCGCAGGCCAGGCAGCGCTGCCCGACGGCTTCCCAGCGGTCGTGCTCCAGGTTGTTCAGCAGCAAGTCGCGGATTTCCGTCGTGTCCAGCCAGCGACCGCGCGGCCGACCGTCGCCCGTGTCCGGCGGGGACGCGTCCGCCTGCCGGTTCAACATCTCCCTGCGCAGCGCCTCTGGCTGGTCCCGCGCCTGGTTGATCTCTTCCATCGTGCACGGGCTCCAATCGCAGTGCGTGACCACCTGGCCGCCCACGTCCGTGCCGACCTCGACGACAAACCGATCCGCCAACTCGGTCAGCGCCAGATCGAAGCCCGCCCGCACTGCCGGGCCGGTCTTCATGGAATGACAGAAGCACGTGGCCGCCGCCCGGCGGCAGTTGATCGCGACGAGGAACAGGGCGTTCCGGCGGGCTTCATAGTTCGGGTCCACGTAGGGCTCCGTCAGAAACACCCGGTCCTGGACCTCCAGGGCGTGCAAATCGCACGAGCGGACACCGAGCACGGCCAGCGGTTGGACCGCCGCGCTCGGCGTCTCCATTTGCCACCGCCCCGCGTCGAACTGGCACCGCAACAGCGTCTCGCGGGGCGGAAACAGATAGCGTTTCAGCGAGTGCGGTCCCACGACATAGTCAAAGTACCCTGCCCCGTCGGCCGGCTGCACACGGTACTTGCCGGCGTCCTGTTCATCCAGGTAGCCGATCGGCAACTGGTCCGCGCTGGCGATGTCGTCGTAGATGATCGCGCCAGCGGAGCAGCGCGGGCCGAGGGTCTGATAGTTCCGGGCCTGCAGCTGTTCGATGATCGTTTGCAGTTGGGGCTTGTCGATCCTGACGTACGAGCCCACTGGCAGCTTGCTGGATTTCATGCTGTCCCTCGCGACTGGGTCTCGGCCTCGGGGTCGGTCTCCGGTTCCCCGCCGAAGACATCCAACAATTGCAGGCGGGTGGCGTTCAATCGCTGGGCGATCGCCAACGCCACCTGCCGCATGAATTCGTAGCCGAAGCGGGGATTGTGTTCGCACAGCGTCAGGACCTGGCTCGCATTCAACTCGATGGCCTGGGTGGGCGCCAGCGTCCGCGTGGTGCCTGTCGACAGCGACTGGCCCACCGCGGGGGTGACGCCCAGCAGATCCCCCGGTCCGACCGTCATGATCCGCCGGCAGCCCACGCCCGCCGCGCAGATCTCGATCGAGATGCTGCCGCTCAGGATCAGGTAGATATTCGTCAGCGGCTGGCCTTCGCGGTACAGGACTTTGCCCGCCGGAAATTCGACCAACCGGGCCAGGGCCGCGACCGGGCCCAGGAATGCCTCGTCGATCTCCTGGAGGCAGCGGATCTGACGCAACTGGTCGGGAGTTACGGGATCACTCATCGTTCGGCTCGCTTATGACAGGGATACAACGTGGCCAGACACGGCTCCGCACTTCCCAGCTCGTCCAACACGCGATGTTCCAGTTGCGGCAGGGCACAGCGCACGACCGGCGTCAGCTCCTCGCCCGGCTCACTGCGCGAGCCCACGACGCCCCAGAAGACCACGCAGGGCGGCAGCCGGCCGAGCGTTTCGGCCAGTGCCAGCGCGTCGCCCAACCCCAGGGCATGACTGCTGTTTCGCCGTTGGGCACGCAACGACGCAGCGGGCCAGGAGAGTCGGACGAGCGTTCCCGGCGGCTGGTCGGATTGGCAGGCGTCGACCAGCACCAGGCG
>CAIYOB010001339.1 GCA_903927685.1 uncultured Planctomycetaceae bacterium | reverse complement strand
CGATCGGCGCCGGCCGCGCGCCAGGCAACCAGATCCTGCTCGGAACGTTCGCCCAGGCTCAGGGTCACCGCCAACGGCGTTTCCATCTTGATCCGACGCACGAGCCGAGCCACCCACTCCCGGGTCAGCACCGGATCCTCGCCCGCTTGCAGGACCACCGTCCCGTAGCCGAACGCCAACGCCTGGCGGACGCAGTCCAGGACCTCGGCTTCACTCAGGCGATACCGCGTCAGATCGGCATTGGGAAACCGCAACCCGCAGTAGCCGCAGCGGGACGTGCAGTAGTTCGACACCTCGACCAATCCGCGCAGATGCACCTCGTCGCCTGCGAACTGCTGGCGGAGCCGGTCCGCGGCTTGCCACAGTTCGTTCAGACGCTGTGCGTCTTCCTCGCGGAGCCAGTTCAGGATTTCGGCGAAGGTCAGATTCATCACTCACGCCATGGCAGGTGTGTTGCATGGAGGGCACAGCGACGCCTCGCCGCTGTGCCGCGGGGTCGGCAGCGCCAAGTCGGCCGCGGGTGGATCGCAGAGCACGACGGCAAAGGTGCTGCCCACTCCGTTCTGGCCGACCACGGTCGCGTCGCCGCCGTACAGGCAGGCCAGTTTTTTCACAATCGAGAGCCCCAGGCCGCTGCCCAGGATGTTTTGGGTCTTCTCGTTGCGGATCCGGACGAATTCGCCAAACAGCCGGTCGGATTCCTCGGGTGTCAAGCCGATGCCGGTGTCGCTGACGGCGATCGTCACCCGCTCCGCTTCGCGCGTCAGCCGCACCTCAACCCGGCCGCCCTCGCGGTTGTATTTGATGGCGTTGGAGACCAGGTTGTTCAGGATCATCTCCATTTCGCCCCGGTCGGCCGTCAGTCGCACGGGGTCCGGAGCGTGCAGCGCGATCTCGATTCGCCGGGCCGCCGCCTCGGGAGCAAACGTCTCCAGGACGCTCTGCGCCACCAGCTCCAGATCGGTCGATTCCAACTGCCGCTGGCGCTGGCCCGACTCGATGTGCGTCACGTCCAGCAGATCGGCGACCAGCTTGCGCATGCCTTCGATCCTCAGCAGGCTGCGCTCGACGGCCTCGCCGTAGGGCGGCAGGCGATCCCCCAGGCGGCCTTCCTGCAGCATCCGCAAGTAGCCCTCGACCGCGTTCAAGGGGGCTTTCAATTCATGCCCCAGGACGCGAATGAACTGGAATCGCACCTGCCGCTTCTCTTCGGCCAGTTTCCGCGCCTGCTTGGCCAGTGCCAGCCGCGTGGCCGCCTTGCGGATCGTGTTCCTCAGCTCGTCGGGCGTGAACGGCTTGGCCAGAAAGTCGTAGGCCCCGCGTTTGGTGGCCTGGACGGCCGTTTCGATCGAGGCATAGGCGGTGATCATGATCGTCAGCATCTCGGACTGCAGGTGCTGAGTCGCTTCCAGCACGTCCAGGCCGCTGATGCCGGGCATCTTGTGATCCAGGAACAGGATCTGCGGCGGGGACAGGCGGATTTTCTCCAGGGCCGCTTCGCCGCTGTCCGCTTCCTCGACGACAAACCCGATCTCTTCCTCGACGTCGGGCACCTGGACGGTGAACCCGCGCAGCGTCCGGGTGACCCCCAAACGCATGCCCAGTTCATCGTCCGTCACCAAGACCCGCAGGAGATCCATACCGGCACACTTGTCCTCAATGAGCGGCGGCGGTCGCCGCCTGGGCTGTTGCTTCCCGTGGCAGGAGACGGTCGATCTCCCGCCGCAGTTGTTCAAATCGGATCGGCTTGGCCAACAGGGCGTCGGCCCGGATCCAAGCTCGATCGTTGTCGCTCGCCAGGGCAAAATCCATTCCCGTCTCGCTGACGATCGAGGTGACCAGGATCAGGGGAATTCTAGGCGCGACCTTGCGAATGTAGTAGCACAACGTGAAGCCGGTGTCCGGGTTGTCCATCATCACGTCGATGACGGCCAGGTCCGGATGACGTTCGGCCAGTTTCGCCTTGGCATCCGCCTCGCCGACGGCCGTGACGACCTCGAAACCATCGGCTTCGAGCTGGACCTTCTGCTGCCAGAGGAAGTCGCTGTCGTCGTCGACCAGCAGGACTTGGGGTTTGGGGGAAGTCGTGTTCATGGGTTACTCCCGGCGTGGCAGGACCACGGTAAAGGTTGTGCCGGTGGGGCCGGCAGCGGGGTTGGCTTGCGATTGGACGCGGATGTCTCCGCAGTGCATCTTGACGATCCCGTAAGTCACTGCCAGCCCCAGGCCAGTGCCTTTGCCCATCGGCTTGGTGGTAAAGAACGGATCAAAGATCTTCTTCAGGTTCTCTTCCGGGATCCCAATCCCCGTGTCGGTGACTTGCAGTACGACGCGTTCGGCCGAATCGCTGGTCCGGACCGTCAACTGGCCGCCGGTCTCCATCGCCGCCGCGGCGTTGGCGGCCAGGTTGGTCAAGACCTGGACGATCTGGTCGCGATCGACTTCGGCGACCGGGTCGGTCAACTGATGTTCGACGCGAACTTCGATATTGTCGGGCACACGGACGGCGCGGAGCGAGCGGTCGACCAGGTCGCGCAGATCGGCGGGGAACCGGACCACCTTGTTCTGCCGGGCAAAGTGCAGCAGGCCGGCCACGATTTTCTTGCAGCGGTCCGCCTGTTCGGTAATCATCGTCAGATCGTCCCGCAGGGGGCTCTCGCCCGGGCAGGCATCCAGCAGCAGGTGCGAGTACATCAGCACCACGCCCAGCGGGTTGTTCACCTCGTGAGCGATCCCGGCCGCCAGCTGCCCCATGCTGGCCAGTTTTTCGGACTGCATCAGCGCGTCCTGGGCTTCGGCCAGTTGCCGGTTCGATTCCTCCACTTCCCGCACGGCCTTGCGCAGCTGGACGATCGTGTGCGGCAGGCACATCGTGTTCTCGGCCAGTCCTTTGCAGATCGCCACCGCGTGTTCCTGGCAGGTGTCGTACCCGCAAGCGCCGCAGTTCAATTCATCCTTGGGCGACTCTTTGCCCATGCGGGCCATGACCTCCCGCAGTTTGTCCGCCGCGGGCGCGGGGATCCGCTGATCGTCGG
>CAIYOB010001338.1 GCA_903927685.1 uncultured Planctomycetaceae bacterium | reverse complement strand
TTTGCCCAGCCCGTTGGGCTGGGCTAGGCAAACTGCTGGGCCTTCGGCCCGAAAACGGGTGCCCGGGCCGTTGGCCCTCACGGTTCTATTGTTCTCCGGGCCAACGGCCCAGGCATTTGCCTAGCCCAGCCCAACGGGCTGGGTATCCGTGTCCCCCAGGGCACCGCAGGGCCAACGGCCCGGCCGTTTGCAAGGGTAGTCCAATCCCAAACGCATAATTCATCAACATCAATCCCGTTGTTTGTCGCAAATGACCGGGCCGTTGGCCCTCAGGGGTTGTATTGCTCGTTTGCCCAGCCCGTTGGGCTGGGCTAGGCAAACTGCTGGGCCTTCGGCCCGAAAACGGGCGTCTGGCCTTCGGCCCGGAAACCGGTGCGTGGTTCCGGGGCCCCGGAGTCCCCCGGGGCTCTGGACGGTGTAGTGTTCCGGACAAGATGCTATAATGCCGGGCCGATGGGGACGAAACTCAGCCCAAGACGCGTTTCCAAGGGCGGTGCCCTGTCCAGCAAGGGTTAAGGGTTCTGGGCCCAAATTCGATCCAATTCTCCGGGGGCATGTGCCATGTTCAAGATCGCCTCGCTGTTCGTTCCGGCGGTGGCCGTGATCGCGTTGACCTCCGTGCTGGCTCAACGCTCGATTCAGGAAGTGGCGGCAGACAAACCGGTGGCCGAGCAATCGCTCCAGCCGGGACGAATCTGCCTGCGGATCCAGTTGGGATTGAAGGACGACAAGGAGACGGTCTGGGATGGGAAACTGGACGTCGACGGCGGAACGCTCGCCGGACTGGACTTCTGGCGCAAAGGGTTGCCCGACCGCCTCGAGGGCAACACCTGGAAGCTGAGTTCCCGGCCCGCCCCCCGCTTCAAGTCTGCCCAGGCCAAGCAGTCGCCGATGAGCGAGACCGGGCTGATTGTTACCTTGGACGGCGCGCACGAGGCGGCTCATGTCAAGGTAGCGACGACGCAAGGCGACTTCTCGTTTTCGCTGGCCGACGTCCCCTTCGGCAAGCGGCTGGTCCAGTTGGAAGGCGCAGCCGACGTGGTCCGGATCCCGGCCAGCTATGCGTTGGCGACGGAGGCGACCGAGGAGGACTACCCGTCCGCGGCCCGCGCCGCGGACGGGACGATCTACGTCGCCTACACCGCGTTCACCCACGGCAAAGATTTTGCCAAGCGGATGGTGTTCCAGCCGGACCAAGAGCCCGATCTCTCGAAGTTGGACCAACCGACCGGCGGCGATCAGGTCTTCGTGGTGACCATCCGGGAGGGGAAATGGTCCCAGCCCGCACCGGTGACCAAGGGCGGTGAGGATCTGTACAAGACGGCGATCGCGGTGGACGGCAAGGGGCGTCCGTGGGTGTTCTGGTCCGCCCAGCTCGACGGGAATTTCGACTTGTACGCGGCGGTCCAGCAGGAGGGCCAATGGTCGGCACCGCTGCGGCTGACCACCGATCCCGGCCCCGATCTCAATCCGGCGGCCGCGACGGATGCCAGTGGCAGTGTCTGGGTGACTTGGCAGGGCTTCCGCATCGACAATTCGAATATCTACGCAACTCGCCAGCAGGGCGAACGGTTCTCGGCCGAAATCGCCGTCACGTCGGAGGCGGGTAACGACTGGGATCCGGCCATTGCCACGTCTTCCAGCGGGGCGGTGGCCATCGCCTGGGACAGCTACGCTCGCGGCAATTACGACGTGCTGCACGCCGTCGCAGCGGGCGGCGACACGTTCGGGGCGCCGATCCCGGTCGCCGGGACGCTGCGGCAGGAAGCACATGCCAGCTGTGCTTACGACGGCGGCGGCCGGCTGTGGCTCGCCTGGGAAGAAGGCCCGGAGAACTGGGGCAAGGATTTCGGGGCCTTGGACAAGGAAGGTTCGCCGTTGTACAGCGGCGGCCCGCGGAGCGTTGCCGTCCGCTGCTATCAAGACGGCCGGCCCTTGCAGACCAGCGGCGATCTTGCGGTCGCCCTCGAAGACACCGGTCCGGCCAAAGTCGCCAAAGCCGCCAAGACCAAGGCCAAGCCGGCAAACCAGCGTCAGGCGGGTCAGGAACGGGCGACTCAGGCCGGCGTGCCGCGCAGTTTGCCGCGGTTGGCCTGCGATTCGGCGGGCCGGGTATGGCTGGCGTACCGCGCCCGCACGCCGCACTTCTGGTGCTCGGTCGGCACGGCCTGGTTCGAATACCTGACGTGCTATCAAGGCGGCCGCTGGCTGCGGCCTGTTTACGTGCCCAACAGCGACAACATCCTGGACAACCGGCCCGTCTTGGTGCCCTGTGCCGAAGGCCAGATGCTGTTCGTCGGCTCCTGCGACGGGCGGCAGAAAGTGTCGGGATACCAGCAGGCGTATCAGCGCGAACTGCCCAAGGGCGACAAGGCGGAACCGATCAACAACGACATTTTTGTCAGCGTCTTCGGCTTGGGCGGCGCCGCCGCCGATCCGCCGCAGTTGGCCGCGGCCGAAGCGGCGGTGCGGGCGGAACCCGTTGGCGGGGCGGAACGGGGCGCCGTCGCCCGTTGCCAAACCTATCGTTTGGAAGTTCCCGGCAAATCGCTCCAACTGCTGCGCGGCGAGTTTCATCGGCACACGGAGCTGTCCACGGACGGCGGCGGCGACGGCACGCTGATCGACATGTATCGGTATGCGCTGGACGCCGTCGGCTTTGACTGGATCGGCAACGGGGATCACGACAATAACAGCAATCGCGAGTATCCGTGGTGGATCACCCAGAAGACCGCCGACGCCTACAAGGTCGGCGACCGGTTCATCCCGATGTTCTCGTACGAGCGGAGCGTCAGCTATCCGGACGGGCATCGCAACCCGATTTTTGCCCGCCGCGGAGTGCGGACGCTACCCCGGTTTGGCAAGCCGGGGACGGGGCGGGACGACCAGCAGCCGGCGAATACGCCCGACACGCAGTTGCTGTACAAGTACCTGCACCAGTACGACGGAGTCTGCGCTTCGCACACCAGCGCCACCGACATGGGTACCGACTGGCGCGACAACGACCCGGTGGTCGAGCCGGTGGTCGAGATCTATCAGGGCTGCCGGCAGAATTATGAAGAGCCCGGCGCGCCGCGGGCGCCGTCCGTGGACGACGCGATCGGCGGCTGGCGGCCCAACGGTTTTGTCTGGCGAGCGCTCGCCAAGGGCTACCGGCTGGGCTTCCAGTCGAGTTCGGATCATACGTCGACGCACATCAGTTACTGCAACGTATGGGCGGAAAACCGCAGCCGGGAGGCCATTTTCGCGGCCCTCAAGCAGCGGCACGTCTACGGGGCGACCGACAACATCATCGCCGATGTCCGTTGCGGAACGCACCTGATGGGCGACGAGTTCACGTTGTCCGAGCCGCCGACGTTGAAGGTCAAGCTGATCGGCACCGCGGATTTCCAGAGCGTCGCCATTGTCAAGAACAACACTTACGTCTACACTTCCGCCCCCGGCAAACCGGAAGTCGAGTTCACGTGGACGGACATGGATCCCCAGCCCGGCACGTCGTACTACTACGTCCGCGGGCAGCAGGAGAACGGCGAGATGGTTTGGGTCTCGCCGCTGTGGATCCAGTACCAGCCGTAGGCAGTCGAGCCGCCCTCGCCGGCGTTCGCTGCGTTGACCCGGCCGCATCGCCATGTGGGCGGGTCGCCGCGAGGATGCGGCACCTGTCGAACATGGCGATTTCACCGCGCGTGCGGTAAAGCGCGGACGGCAGGTGAGGCGATTTCCCGGCGCCGGTGACAAGCCGTGAAGAAGCCGGCGCTCGGCGGTCGATATCCCTTGGGGGCGGGATTCGGCGCTGGCGATGGGGGCTTCGCAGCGGTTCCGGATCCGGACAGGGAACAGCGGATGGCGGACGCGGGCGGGGCAGACCGGGGCAGGCTCCCGGGCCGTCACTTCCGGCTGGAGGCAAGGGAAGCGTAGACGAGGGACAGACAATGAAGGGAATCACTCGCCGGCTCTACCTGTGCGGTGGTCTCCAGGGCAGTGGCTCGACGCTGGTTTCGTGGTGCTTTCTGCAGCGATCCGACATGGACGGCGTCTTGGACGCCGACAACGACCTGCTGCCGTTTCTCGATCCGCGGTTGGGCAACCCGCACGCCTGGTACAAGACCAACGTGGGCAGTTTCCGGATGAGCGAGTTGGTCCGGCACTACGGCGACTTGGGCTGGGACGTCTATCCCCTCCTGGTCGTCCGGGACCTCCGCGACTTGTGGGCCAGCCTGGTCAGCGGCTCGTATGCCGCCAACGGGATCACCGCCGAGGATCCGCCGCTGCGGATGCGACTGCGGCGCTTCGCCGAGGATTGCCGCTATTTCTCCCAAAAGGGCTGGCCGATCGTCAAGTACGAAAGCCTGGTCGCCACGCCCGAGCCAATCTTGCGCGCCGCCTGCGAACAACTCGATCTCCCCTGGGACAAGGCCATGCTCCGCTGGCCGAAGATGCCAGCAGAGATAGCAGACTGCCGCCGAGGAGACCAGTCGTTCTGGAAGATCCCCCACGATAGCCTGATTACGACGGTCGGGTTCTACCAGCAGCAGAGCAAAGCGAAACCGATTCCGGCCGTCGACCTGGAGTGGCTGGAACGCGAATTCCGCGACTTCAACGAACTGAACGGCTACCCCGTCAAACGGGCCAATCCGGCCACCGGGGAATTCCGCGACAAGCGGTTGGCGCCCAGCTTTGAAGTCACCCGCCGCTACCGCTGGGAAGTCCGCCGCAAGCCGCTCCGCTGGCTGTTGGCCACGCTGGGATTCGGCGAACGCCGCAGCGTGAAACGCCGCGAGGGAAAGTCGGCTGCCTGACCACGCTGGACTCAGGATTGCAGGGGTGGCTGTGGTCGAGCGCAGCGAGCCCACAGACCGCGGGGAGTCCAAGGGCCCGCACAGCTCCTGCTTTTCTCCTCCCGCTGCCCATTTCTTCCCCGCCAACTTCCGGCCGACCACGCTACGGCTCGGCCAGTGCCCCTTCGCCCGCCCGGGCCGTATAATGGCGGTGCGGAGACCATCCATCTCCGTTTTTGACTTGATGGACCACTGTGCGAAGGGAGCATCCGATGAAGAACTTTGCCATCGCGGTACTCGCCGCCAGCTGTCTCAGTTTCCTGGCCGGGTCGTGCCGGGCCGCCAGCCAGCCGCCGTTTCCCGGCG
>CAIYOB010001337.1 GCA_903927685.1 uncultured Planctomycetaceae bacterium | reverse complement strand
GTGCTGGAGATCCGCATGCCCTGCAGCTACGTGTACTTGGGCGGCGAACTGGCCCTGAACGCGATCGTCGGGACCGGCGGCAAACTCCGTTTGTTCCTGTCCGACACCAACGGCTTGGATTGGCGGGACGTGGCGTCGATCGACAAGTCCGGTTCGCAGACGGTCGACCTGCAGAAGTTCGTGCTGCGGCGATACGACTACATCCTGCGGTTCGTTTTGAGCGGTGCGGGCACGGGTCTGGAAAGCCTGAAGATCTCCAACCTGATTCAATGCTCGCAGCGGGCCCTGCCCACCCTGGACAAAGGCGAGAACACGATCACGTTCGTGGCCGGCCCGCCGGAAGGCACCGTCACGATTGACGGCACCTCGTACGGCAACACCCAAGGTAAGAACGTGTCACTGGCCGATTTCCAGCCCACGCTACAGAACGTCAATCCGCAGTACTTTCGCGTCGAAGGCGAACCCGCCGCGGTAACGATCCCTATTTCCACGCCCGGCGAAATGACGCGACTGCGGTTTGGCGGTTTCTTCCGCGCTCGCGACAAGCGGGATCAATGGGACGTCACCGTTTCGTTCGATGGCGGCAAGACGTTCAAAGCCGTGGACACCTACGTCGGTCCTGCGCAAGGCAAGTGCAAGTACACCACGGTCTCGGACGTCCCTCCCGGCACCACCGCAGCCCAGATCCGCTGGTCGGGCAAACAGCGGAACGTAACCTGCCTGTTCTCGGTCCGAATCGATGCGGATTACCGGCAGCCCGCGGGCGGCTTTCGGCCGGTCAAAGTGACCTACATCTGGGAAGAGGGCGGACTGGAAAAGAAAGATGTCCACGTCGCGACTCAACCATCGGAAACCTACAACATCGTCTGCCAATCCAAGCCGACGATGAAGAGCATGGTGCTCGGATTGGCTCCGTAACGCGGGTTATGAATGAAAGACGCGGTGCCACCCGGAGGCATTGGCTGACTATCGCAGAACAAATACCCGTGTGCTCCGGTCCTTGAAGTCGGCCGAAAAAGAACGCACCCCGCGGCCAATCTCCGTGGCTTTGTACAGATCGCTCACGTCGGCTGCACGCGGGAGCTGGATGGTCCTCGCGCCGGGTTGCTGGATGCTGATCGCGACCATGTCTCGGCTGGCCCAGACCACGTCCTCCGTGTCGAGGTACTGGTGGACACCGGCCAACTGGGACAGACGCCGCAGCAGGGTGGCAGGCAGCAACGGCGCTGCCGAGTAGACCGCTGTCCACGTGCCGTGTTCCTTCACGACCAGGCCGGCTCGGCCGTCCGCCAAAGTTCCCCAGACGGTCGCACTCGGATCGTCGGGATAGCAGATCGGCAGCGTGCGGTGCTCGGGGCCGTAGGTCTGCCCGGCCAAGCCCTCGATCTGAGGTTGGCCCGCCTGCAGCGTGACCTGCAGCGCGGCGGGCTCGCGGGACAGTCCCAGCCTGATCCCGGTCAGGTCGAGCATCCCTCGTTCGTCGAGTTGTCCGTCGCGGTACAAGCCCGGAGCGCCCAGGAACACGAGCACGTGCCCGTCCCGTTTCAAGCCGTCGATGGCGCGGCGGTCGGCGTCCGTGGGCGCGAAACTGGTGGGGAAGAAGAACAGCTTGCGGTCGCCCAGCTTGGCCAGATCGCTGACCAGGTAGTGCCCGACCGGAGCGCCCAAGCGGTGCAACGCGGGCAGTTGGCCCAGCAGCAGCCAATAGCCCAACGGATCGGCCACGCGCAGGTAACACAGGCTCCGTTCGTCGACGACATAAGCGATTTCGTCCGCGGGCGTGCGGTCGCATTGCAGGGCTTCACCCGCCTTGGTAGCCAGTTCCCCGATCCGCCCCATGAGCACCGGATCGTTGTATCGGTTGCCGCCCACGTCGAACCACCATTGGGCCGTCCCGTGGACGAGGCACCAGGCCAGTTCCTTGTCCTGCTGCAAGAGGTCCCCCGCCACATCCGCCGCTCGCCCCCACTCGCCGATCTGGCCGCCCGACAGCGAAGTCCGGACGTCGTTTTCGTCGAACCACAACTTGCCATGCAGTTGGACGCTCCCCAGCAGCGACATGGCATGGCAGGTGCCCTGGCCGCCGAGTTGCCGGTAGGCATAGCTGGTGGGGCTGGAGAGGAAGTCCACGTCGGGCGAAGCGAGCACGCGTTCCAGGGCCAGATGCCCGGCGTTTTGCTGCCGCTGTTCGCCGCACAGTTGCAGCAGGTAGCCGTAAAACACGCCGACGATTTTCTCCCGCTGGGTCAGATCCTTGACGGCCTTGGCAAAGTAGCCGATGGTCTCGGCGACCAGTTCCGAGTTGTACCGATAATAGTCGATCGCCGCTTGCTCGCGGGCCGGGTCGCGGAGCCAACCCAGTTGCGACGCCTGCCGCTGGACCTTGGTCGGGATCGCGGCCGTCGCCAGCGTCACTGCCGGATCGGCCCACGCGGACTGCAGCCGTTCGTCGCTGCCGTACTGCGCCTGCAGCCAGCGGCGAAACGCCCGGGTATTGGCCGGTGAGTAGTCGACCCATTCATTCTCGTTTCCGCCCCACATCATCCATTCCTCGGTGGTTCCGGACGCGAGATGATACCCGATCACGCGATCGGCATAGGGCGCCGCCGCAACGTGCTCGACGAACCGCCGCAGCGCCTCGACGGTGTCGCGGCGCCAATCCTCCGAGGCCCAACTCGGGGCCGGCTTGCCGCCGGCATGCACGAACGGCACAGGCCGGCCGTCGCCGGGGTCCTGGAGCACGACGTCGTCGGGATGCTCGGCGCTCCACCAGGCCGGCGCGTGCAGGTACAGCCGCGGAAAGAAATAGGCCCGTGGATTGGCCTGCACCACCATCAGCACGCGGCGATCGAACTCGGAATAGTCAAACTGCCCCGGCGCCGTCCAAACCGTTTGTGACAACCCGTAGCCCGCCTCCGAGGGCGTGCCGCTGAACGTAAACAGATCGATGCCGGCCCGCGTAAAATCGCCAAAGACTTCGGCGGTCGGCGAGTAGGTAGCCCAGGCCATGCCGCGGTGCGACTGGCCGTTGATCAGCAGCGTCGGGACGCCGCGCTGCGGCTTGACCTCCGCCACCGTGCGGCCAACGAGTCGCTGGTGGATGGTCACCGTGCCCAGGGAACCGTCGACAGCCGCGGACGGGCCCTGCCCGGGACCAGCGGCGCCGGGTTCGGTGCTCGGCGGTTCGAGTCGCACGCGAGCCTCGCCCAGCTTCAAGCCCACGTCGGCCTCGCCGCCAAACGCGTACTCCGGAATTTGCAGCGGTACGCCTTCCAGATCGACGCGTTGGTTCGGCGACAGTTTGGACAGTGGCAGCGGCAGGGGCAACGGGATTTCGACGAGCAGCGTTCGTCCGCGGCGGAATACCAGGCTCGCGCCCTCCTCGGTGCACGGCTTGTCGAGCGTGAAACTGACACTGAACGGAACGGCCTGGCCCGCGTTCAATGAACCGGGAAGGTGGAGCCGATGAATGGTGGCCAGCGGCGGGGCGGGACGCACGACTTCGACCCGCTGCACCAGCAGCCGATACTCCGGTCCTGCCTTGACACCGAACGCGATCAGCGTGAAGTAGGCCAAGGGGTAATCCAGCTTGCCGTCCGCGTCGCGCGACCAGGACGCCACTTGCCACTGGTCGCGAGGGAATTCGAGCCAGCGTCCCTCGCCTCGCGGCAGGGCGACCGCCGGAACCGTCCACTCCGCCCCGCTGGCATCCCGCACCTTGGCGGCCAACTGGACCGGTTCTCCGTCGTTCTGGACGAGCACGCGGAGCCGGCTGAAGTGGCGTTCCACGGGTTTGCTCAGGAACAGGTCGTTGAACGTCACCCCGTGCGAGACGAACCGCCACGCGAGCGCCGGCGGCGACTCGACCGCCGACAACTCGCTGACCGCGAACTCGCGTTTCAGTCGCTCCTGATCGCGCATCGGGTCCCAGGATTCGACCGCGGTGCCGTCGAACAGCACTTCGGTCTCCTCGGCCCGCGAGTTCCAGGCAGCCAACACAACCAGCGAAATGGCAAGCGCAGATGTCGTTTTCATCGCTGCATTGTGGCGTGCTGGCCGCCGGGAGGCAATCGGCCGCACTCCAGCCGCACGCCGGACGTTGATCGGCGCCCTGTGCACAATACTAGCTATGGAAAGCCGTGGCGTAAGCTTCCAGCTTGCGAACTGCTCAACGTAAGCAGAATCGTGAATTGAAGACAGGAACTGTCGGCAAGCTGGAAGCTTACCCCACGGGCCGCCGCCTGGTCTCTTGGCCACGGTGCCAGGAAGAATATCATGACGGCATCCCGAAAACGGCGAACTGCGAGGCGAACGTATGATCATCAAGCTTATGGCGAGTTGGGGCCCTTGTCTGGCGGCGATGGCGATCGCCTGCTCCCTTGGCGTGACGGCGGCTGCGGAACCGCCAACCGTCTCGGTGGTGACGGACCGCGAGCCCGGCCCGGCCTCGACGCACGGGCTGGAAAAGCTGACGACCGCCCTGCGTGCAAAAGCGGCCACGTGCGAAACGGTGGCCACGCTGGACCAGACGCGTGGCAAGTTCCTGATTGTCGCCGGGCTGGCCGACGGCGACGGACCGGCCGCTCGCTGGCTGCGAGCGGGAGGTCATCCCGTTCCGACGGGCCCCGAAGCGCTGGCGATCCGGCGCGGCGAGTGGCAGGGCAAGCCGGCCTGGGTGATCGCCGGCTCGGACGACCGCGGCCTGATGTACGGCTTGCTGGACGCTGCGGACCGGATCGGCTGGAGCACCGACGGCGGCAACCCCTTGGCCGAATTTCGCGAGGCAGCCGAGAAGCCGGCGGTGCCCGAGCGGGCCCTGTCGATGTACACGATGAACCGGGCTTACTGGGAAAGCCGCTTCTACGACCAAGCGTACTGGGCTCGCTACCTGGACCTGCTGGCGCAGAACCGGTTCAACTCGCTGGTCGTCATCTTTGGCTACGAGAACGGCGGCTTCCTGGCGCCCTGCTATCCGTATTTCTTTGGCGTCGAGCGATTCCCGGAAGTGCGGATGGTCGGCATCACGCCCGCCCAGCAGCAGCGCAACTTGGACGCGCTGAATCGGCTGATCGATATGGCCCATGCCCGCGGACTGAACGTGACCTTGGGAATCTGGGACCACATCTATCGCGGCGGCGTGCAGGGGGGCGGCATTCCGGGAGCGGAGAAGATCCCGCTCCAGCCCACGCCCGGGCTGGTCTGGGGCGTGACGGAACAGAACTTGACGGCGTACACACTGGCCGCCCTGACGGAATTTGTGCGCCGGGTGCCCAAGGTGGACGCCCTGCAGTTCCGGATGCACGACGAGTCCGGTCTGAAGAAGGGCGAGCAGGAAGCGTTCTGGCGGAACGTCTTCGAGATGCTGAAACGCGAGGCGCCGCAGCTGCGTTTCGACGCCCGAGCCAAGGGGCTGCCCGACTCGGTGATCGATGCAGGCCTCGAACTGGGCGTCCCGCTGCGGATCACGACCAAGTACTGGATGGAGCAGATGGGCATGCCGTTCCATCCGACGCACATCAACCGGCAGAACCAGTTCGATCGCCGCCACAGCTATGCGGACTTGCTGCGCTATCCGCAGCGTTACCAGCTGCATTGGCGGCTGTGGAACGGCGGCACGTCCCGGGTCCTGCTGTGGGGCGATCCCGAGTTCGCGCGGCGGTTTGCAGACAGCACGCACTTGTACAACGGCGACGGTTTCGAGGTCAACGAGCCGCTGTGCACGAAAATGGAAGCCCAGCCGCACGACATGCGGCCGTTCGAGCTGCTGAATGCGAAGTATCGCTACTACGACTACGAGTTCGAACGGTATTGGCATTTTTTCCAGACGCTGGGGCGGCTGGGGTACAACCCGGATACGCCCGCGGACGTGTGGCAGCGGGAGTTTGCCAGGCGATTTGGCGACCAGGCGGCACCGCACTTGGAGCAGGGCCTGCACCGGGCCAGTTGGATCCTGCCACGGATTGTGGCAGCCTGCTACCCGTACAGCAGCTTTCCGATGACGCGCGGCTGGGCGGAAAAGCAACGTCTGGGCGACTTGCCGGCGTACGCCAACGCCGAAGGCAGCGACATCCAGCAATTCGCCAGCTTTGACGAGGAGGCCCAGCTCCTGATCGAGCGGGGCGAAACCGCCAAGACTCGCCCACCGGAGACCAGCCGCTGGTTTGCCGAGACGGCGGCAGACATTCTCGCGCACGTCGCGGCGGCTGAGAAGTGCGTCGGGAATCGCCGCAACCCGGAATTTGACTCGACGGTCACCGACCTGACGATCCTGGCGAACCTGGCG
>CAIYOB010001336.1 GCA_903927685.1 uncultured Planctomycetaceae bacterium | reverse complement strand
GGATCCAGTTTCATGATCGCATCGGCGGCGGCCAGACGCAGGCGGCGGTCGCGATGCCGCAGGGCCTGGACCAGCGGCCGCGGTTGTCCGTCGTCGGACCGGACCAAGCTGGGGTCACCCAGGTCGCCGAGCAGTTCGGCGGCGGCGATGGCGGCCGTCGGGTAGCCATTGAGCATGGCATAGGCGAGCGCGTCATCGAGCGCCTCGCGGCCCAGTTCAACGGCCCGGGCGGCGACGGTCCCGGCGCCGCGCGGCAAGGGCTGGTCCAAGCCCCCATTCAGTTTCGCCTGCGTCAGATTGGCCAACAGGAACAGCCGTCGGACGTCGGCGTTCTCGGGAGCCAACTTGAGCAGATCCCGCGACAGCCGGGCGGCCATCATCCGCGAGGCTTCGCTGGCGGTGTAAGTCTTGGGGACGCTGGTCTTGCCGGCGGCATCCCAATGCCAGAAGACCGTCTGGTCTTGATAGTCCACCGGGCCCGCGGCGGCGCCGTTCAGGTATTCCCGGACGCGGCGCGTGAGATACGAGACCGCTTCGGTGCGGGACGGCGTGCTGCCGACGATCCCCGCCAGGGTCTGGGCTGCCATCTGGCGGGTCGCCTCGGCGGTCTGCGGATCAAGCGCCGGCCCGACCAGGAACGGCACCACGCGCGCGGCCCGCGACCGGCTCAAGATCTGCAGCACTTGCGACCGCAAGGCCTCGTCCGGCGCTTCCAGCGCGCCCAACAGCGGCTCGACCAAGGGCTCGCCCAATTCGACCACGGCGGCCCGGATCTGCGGGTGCTCGGCTTGGCGCGCGGGATCTGCCAATGCCTGCAACAGGGGCGCGACCACCGCGTCGCCGGCCCGCTGTAACTCCTGCACGGCTTGGGCATGCGCCAGCGGGGACGGGTCGCTCAACCGCTGGATCTGGGCCGCCAGACGCTGCGGATCCCGTGCGGCCTGGTACGCCGCATCCTGGACCGCCTTGGCGAACTGCTCGCCCGCCGGCTGCATTTTCGGATCGCGGGCGATCCGGGCAAAAAAAGCGGTTCCCAGTTCGCGCTGGAACGACTCCAACTGGTCGCGATCGGGCTGGGCGGCGATCAGTTTGGGCAGGTATAGGCTGGCCTGGTCCGGCCGTCCCAGATCAAACAGCGTCTGGACGGCGAACATCAGGTCCTTCGGAGTGCTCGGGTTCCGGTCGCGGATCGCCAGGACCACGGGGTCCTTTTCGTCAGCCAGCACCGGCTCGGCCGCTTCCTTGGCCGGCGCCTTGGCGGCGGCCGGCTTTGCTCCGCCGTCGCCAAAGGGGTTCTGGTCCGCGCCGGCCGGGGCCGCGCCGGCCGGAACTGGGGCCGCGCCGGCCGCGGGCGCCGCAGCACCGAATGGATCGGCGATGTCCTGGGCGGCCAGAGGTCCCGCCACGGACAGGGCGAGGATGATCGCTCCCGTGAAACCGCCAGGCAGTGATCCCTTCATCGTCGTGGTTCCCCGTCGCTCAATCCCAATTTGACTTTCCAGTTCGCCACTTGACTCGCCACTTCCTGCGGAGCCGTCGAGCCGTAGCTGGCGAACGCCCGCACGGCGTTCTCGCTGCCCAGCACCGCATACACGCTGTCGTCCAGGGCCGCGCCCGCGGCCTGGAACTCGTCCAGCGACAGGTCTGCCAGTCGCACGCCACGCTCCGTCGCACGAGCCACCAGGGCGCCGACCAGGTGGTGGGCGGTGCGCTGGGGCAGGCCCCGGCGGATCAGGTACTCCATTAACGTCGTCGCGTCCAGGTAGCCGCGGTCCAGACGCTCAGCAATCGCCGCCCGCCGCAGTTCGGCTCCGGCGACCAGCGGCGCCGCCAACTCGAGGCACGCTTCCACCGTATCAAACGCATCAAACAACGCCGGCTTGTCCTCCTGCAAATCCCGGTTGTACGCCAAGGGCAAGCCCTTGACCAACACGAGCAACGTCTGCAGGTCTCCCACGACCCGGGCCGTCTTGCCACGCGTCAGCTCGAGCACGTCCGGATTGATCTTCTGAGGCATGATCGACGAACCGGTGCAGAACGCCTGAGGAAGCTTGAGGAAGTTGAATTCCACCGTCGACCAGAGAATCCACTCTTCCGCCCAGGTGCTCAGATGTTCGGCAATCAGCGTCAGGACGAACGCGGACTCCAACACGAAATCCCGGTCGCTGGACACGTCCAGGCTGTTGGAGGCGACCGCGTCAAAGTCCAATCGGCGAGCGACGTCGTGACGGTCGATGGGCAGGGTTGTCCCCGCCACCGCCGCGCAGCCCAAGCTGCAGACATTGACCCTCTTCCGACAATCGGCTAGCCGTTGCCGGTCGCGTTCGAGTTTCTCGCAGTAGGCCAGCCAATAATGGCTCGCCAGTACCGGTTGCGCCCGCTGCAAGTGAGTGTACGCGGGGAGGATCGCGTCGGCGTCGGAATCACACCGTCCGACAAAAGCCTTTTGCAGGGCGACAACCCGCTGGTCGACACGGTCCAATGCGTCCCGGACCCAGAGCCGTAAGTCCGTTGACACTTGATCGTTACGACTGCGCCCCGTGTGCAGTTTCCGGCCCACGTCACCCAGCCGGCCGACCAATTCCTGCTCGATATGCATGTGGATGTCTTCCAGTTCCACACGATATTGAAATCGGCCGTCCTCGATCTCTTGCCGGATCGCCTGCAGAGTCGCCTCGATGAGCCGGCTCTCGGTGTCCGAGATCAACCCCACCACTGCTAGCATCTGGGCGTGGGCGATCGAGCCGGCGATGTCGTGGGCGTACAGTCGCTGGTCAAAGCTGATGCTCTCGGTAAACCGCTCCACACGGCGATCCGTCGCCTGCTGAAACACTCCGCTTCGACTGGGACTACTCAAGCTCGGCCTCGTGCTGCCACCTACGGATTGGCGAACTGGGGACATGGCGAACAGGGGACAGGCCCTGTTGCGTCAGAACGACTGGGAAAAACCGCTGGAAAGGGTCCTGTCCCTTCCTTGCGCAGAAAACAACCCCTTCATGCTATGTAGCTTACGAACAACTGTCAACGAACGTGCCCGGCACATTGCTTAGACTTTGGGCACGCGTCCATTTTTAGCATTTCCTCCACTTCGACACGCGGGTATGATATCCCGCCGTGAATCGGCAAGCCGGGCAATTTGGTTCAGTTGAACTGGTTTTCCGGATGGCGCTTGCCGATACAGCTTGAAATGGATTTTTCGTCCGAAGATTCCCGTCCACCGGTGCAGACGGCCCCTGTCCAGCTCGCCGTCCTGCGACAACGCGCTTTGCGAAGGAGATTTGAAGTGACGCGATCTGCGTTTCTGTTGGTTACCCTGCTGACGCTTTCCCTGCTGGCAGGGCCGAGCCTATGCCAGGCCGCCCGGCCTATCGACAGCCTGCTCCCGCCGGCGACCAAGGGCTTCCTGTCGGTGCCAGACGCCGATCGCCTGCAACAGGACTTCGACAAGACGCAACTGGGCGCGCTGGTCAACGATCCGGAGATCAAAGCGTTCGTCGAAGATCTGGTCCAACAGGTCGAGAGCAAGCTGGGCCGTACGGGCTCGCGCCTGGGCATCAAGCCGGAAGACCTGAAGGGCGTCTACGGCGGCGAAGTGGTTCTCGCGACCATTCAGCCGGGCGGAGACGCCAAAGAGCACGCGTTGGCCATGATCGTGGACGTCACGGGACATGCCGAGCAAGCCAACCAGTTGCTGGCCTCCGTCGCAGAGAAAATGAAGGCCAACAAGGCCCAGCGAACCAGTAAGACCGTGCAAGGCGTGGCGCTGACCGTCTTTGTGTTGCCCAAGGAACGCGGCGCGGCGGACAGCGAACGGACGGTGTACCTCCTGCACGATAATTTCCTGATCGCCGTGGATCACGAAGTGGCGGCCCAGGAAATCCTGGCGCGATTGCTGGACCCGAACCAGAAGTCGTTGAAGGACGACGTGGCTTATCAAGCCACCATGGCTCGCTGTCGGGCAGCCGCCGGCGACGCCCAGCCGCACCTGCGCTGGTTCGTCGAGCCCTTTGGCTACGTCGAGACTTTGCGGGCCTCCGCGGGCGGACGCAAGAAGCGGGGCACGGACCTGCTGAAGGTCCTGGCCAATCAGGGCTTCTCGGCCATCCAGGGCTTGGGCGGTTACGTCGAATTCGCGACCGGCGATAACGAACTCGTGCATCGCACCTCGATCTACGCGCCGCCCGTCAACAGCACTGGCGAACGTTACAACATGGCCGCCCGGATGCTGAACTTCCCCAACAGCGAGGAAGTCGCGCCTCCCGTCTGGATTCCCCATCAAGCGACGAATTTCCTGACCTTGCACTTCAAGATGCAGGAAGCCTTCGAGTATTCCAAGACACTGGTCGACGAGGTTGCCGGGGCCCCGGTGTTCGAGGACATCATGGACAGCCTGAAGAACGACCCCCACGGCCCGCGCGTCGATATCCGCCAGGGCCTGGTGCGGCATTTGGGCGAACGGGCCATGTTCTTTACCGACTATCGGCTGCCGATTTCCACGACCAGCGAGCGCTGGCTGCTGGCCTTGGAGGTCAAGGACGCCGCCGCGGTCAAGGCGACGTTGGACAAGGCCATGCAGGCCGATCCCGACGCCAAGAAACGCGAAGTCGGCGAGTATACGGTGTGGGAGATCATCGAGCAGCAGACGCCGGCCGAGGTGGAAGAGCTGGATATCGCCGGTGCCGGTTTTGGTGAGTTCGAGGAGGAAGAGGAGGAAGAGGAAGATACCGGACCGCTGCTGTCGCACGCCGCCTTTACCGTCGGCTTCGGCCAGTTGCTGGTTGCCTCGCACGTGGATTTCATCGAAGAGGTCGTCAATCACGGTGCGGGCCAGCAAACGCTGGACAACACCAAGGACTTTGTGATGATCGGCCACGCCCTGACGAAGATCGGCGCCGGTGCGGATGCCGTGCGCTACTTTACGCGGACCGACAAAGAGTATCACACGACCTACGAACTGATCCGGACGGGCAAGATGCCGGAATCGGAAACGCTGCTGGGCAGCGCGCTGAACCGCCTGTTCGGCCCCGACGAGAAGGGCGTCTTGCGGGAACAGCAGATCCAGGGCGACAAGATGCCGGACTACGAAAAGGTCCGCACCTATCTCGGCCCCGCCGGCCTGTACGTCCAATCGGAAGACAACGGTTGGTTCGTGGCCGGCTGCCTGCTGAAAAAGCCCGCCGACGGCATGGAAGCAGCCGGTCCCATGGTCTCGCGCCGCGGCAATGATCGGCGCTAAGACCACCCGAGTGTTGCTCGACGCGTCGCCGTTCGCCAGGCTCGCCACGCTCTGACCGCGGCGGCCTGGCGCCGCCCCGACCGCCAGTCATCACCCGGCTTCCCGAAGGAGGCCGGGTTCTTTTTGCGCCCGGCGAGCAGCCCGGGTGGGCCGCCAAGACGATCGCCGGCAGAAATTCCGGCAGGCCAGCGGCCACGGCCGCGTTGTCCCTTCGCCGGCATTCGATTCGCTCCCCGCGCTTCCCCGCCGCGCCGCAACGTGGCATAATCACCAGCGGTGAAAGCGTCCGCCGTCCGCAAACAGGGGAGTCGGCTCTTCATGAAACGTCCCACGGTGCCTTCCCATTGGATTCCTTATATCAGCGACTCCGGCTGGTACGCTCTGTCGCATCCGCCGACTTGGCAGCCCGAACGCCGCGACCAGTGGCTGATCCTGCGCTCGCCCGAGAATCAGGCCAAGCTGTCGTTTCATTGCCTGCACCTGACTCCCCGGCCGGACGCCCCGCCGCCGCCGGAACTGGATTTGGCGTCGCTGCTGCCCAAGGCCGCGGGACTGACTCGGGTCACGCCGCTGGACATCCCCTGGGAGCACCTGGGGCTGGAAGGTCCCGCCGATCATTTCGAGGACCTGTTCGGCGACGCCGATTCCGAGCCGTGGGAGTGGGCGCAGATCTGGCTGTTGCGGCACGCCGGCTTGCTGCTGTCGGTCCTGTTCTGCGAGGCGGGCGAGCGGGATCCGGAGTTGCAGACGCTGGCCCGGATGATCCTCGGCACGATCCGCCTGGCCGACGCGCCGGCCGATCCGGCCGATGTGTTCACGCAGCGCGTGGTGGACGAAGCGCGGCGGCTCTATCCGCAGCGGAAGGTCGAGCCGACGGAAGTGCTGACGGTGCAGTTCGGCGATGCGCAAGTGGGACTCGCCAATTTCTACCGCCAGTACATCGCGACGCCGGACCGGTTTGACGAATTGGTGGCCCAGGTCCTGGAGCGGGCCGAGCGGCTCCAGGGAGCTGCCATCCAGCGTTTTGATCCGACCCTGGACGCGGTGCGCGAGCGGATCATGCCGATGCTGTATCCCCTGGACCAATGGCAACGCAACTTTCCCAACCACGTCGGCCAGCCTTGGGTGGGGCCGCTGGCGATCCTGTACGTGATCGACCAGCCGGACACGTACTGGTACGTCCGCGACGACCTCCTGGACAAGTGGGGAATCTCGCCGGAGGAACTCCATGAACTGGCGCTCAGCAACCTGACGGCCTACTGGGAGGTCGGACCGATGCAGTTGCACGTGGTGGGCGGCCCGCCGCGGCCGAGCATGGTGCTGCCGGCCAAACACGACTCGTACAACGCCGTGCGGTTCGTCAGTCCCGAGTTCCGCGACCAGCTGTTGGAAGTGTTCGGGCAGCCGTTTGTGATCGGCTTGCCCAATCGCGACTTCTTCGTGGCCGCGGCCCCCGACTCGCGGGAACTGCTCCAGCACTGCCAGCAGCAAGTCCGCTCGGACTTTGCGACCGCCGACCACCCGCTGTGCGACCAAATGCTGTGGGTCCGCGCCGACGGCGTGACCGAGTACGAGGCCTGAGCCGGCCGCAGTGCGAGGCAGCTGCACGGCAAGGCCGCCAGCACGCTTAACCTCGTCCGATTCGGCTCAGGGGCGGCTGCGCCCGTTCGACTCGATCTCCGCCAGTAGTTTCTGCATCTGAGCCACGAGTTCCGGACGCTCGCCGGCGAGGTTCCGAGTTTCGCCCAAGTCCCGGGCCAGGTCGTACAGTTCGGCCGGCGCGGCGGCGCGGTTGGCTTTCACCTTGGGACTCTTCTTGGCGGGCGCGGAGTTCTGCGGCGGAAGGTACTTCCAGGTGCCCAGCCGGAGGCTCAGGCCGCGACCGTGCTCGACCAGCTGTTCGCGCCCGGGCTTGCCTTCCAGGAGGGCAGGCAAGACGTTGCAGCTGTCCGGGCCGTCGGCTTCCGCGAGCGGTTGGCCGGTCAGCGCGGCAAACGAGGCCAGCATGTCGACGTGGGCGACCAACGCATCCGACTCACCCGGCCGGATGTGACCGGGCCAGCGGGCGAGGAACGGGACCCGGGTCCCGCCCTCATAGCAGCTGCCCTTGCCGGCGCGGAGCGGCCCGTTGTGCAGGTGCCCCGCGTTGGCCTCGGGCGAACCGATGCCGTGCTCGACGTCGGGGCCGTTGTTGTCGAGCGTGCCGCCGTTGTCGCTGGTGACGATCAGCAGCGTGTGGTCGGCCAGTTGCAGGCGATCGAGCGCGTCGAGCACCTGGCCCACGGTCCAATCGAACGAGTGCACGGCGTCTCCGCGGACGCCCGTTTGGCTGGTGCCTCGGAACCGCGGATGCGGCACGCGTGGCACGTGGATGTCGTGGGTGGCCAGGTACAGGAAAAACGGCCGGTCGCGATGCCGCTCGATGAACGCGACGCCCTTGGCGGCGATCACGTCGGCGTTCTCGTCGTCCTTCCACAACGCCGCTTGGCCGCCCGTCTGCGAGCCGATCCGCGGGATGCCGTTGACGAACGAACGCGGTTCCCCGCGCTGTACGGTATAGTCCAACTGGATCGGATCGGCCGGATCCAAGTTGACCACACGGCGGTTTTCCACCCACACGCACGGGGTGCGGTCGCCGGTGGCCGGAAGGAGCCAGGCGTAGTCGAAGCCGATGTCCAGCGGGCCGGGACGAATCTCCGTGTTGTAAT
>CAIYOB010001335.1 GCA_903927685.1 uncultured Planctomycetaceae bacterium | reverse complement strand
GTGATTCCGTTGGACGACCAGATCGTCGAGGATGGCGGGGAAACCGTGGTGCTGACGCTGACCGGCACGAACAAGGTGGGCGTCAAGGTCAACGAGGCCAACGACACCGCGGCGGTCGCGATTGCGGACAATGACGCCACGACTGTGTCGATCACCGCGACCGACGCTTCGGCCAGCGAAGCCGGGGTGAACCCGGGCCAGTTCACGGTCACGCTGAACAACAATAAAGTTGCACCGGACGGCGGCGTCACGGTGTACTATTCTGCGGGCGGTTCGGCCACCAACACCGACGACTACCAGACGCTGAGCGGCAGCGTGCTCATCGCCGCCGGCCAGCGCACGGCCACAATCCAGGTCGTGCCCGTCGACGACCCGGTCGTCGAACCTGCCACGGAGACCGTCGTCCTTACGCTCACGGGCACGGACAAGGCCAGTGTCACGGTCGCCGCCGCGCCCAATTATACCGCCAGCGTGACCATCGCCGACAACGATAGGCTGACGGTCGAGTTCAGCCCGAACAGCAGCGACGTCGAAAGCAGCGGCGGGAACCTCCCCGCGGTGCTGGTTAGCGGCCAGGTGCAGGCCGGCCACAGCGTGACCGTCAACCTGGCCGTAGGCGGCGGCAGCACCGCGACCGGAGGCGGTTTGGACTATACCGCCCCAACCGCCTTGACGATCAACGGAGGCAGCTATGACGGCCAGGCGATCGCGATTCCCGGTCTGGCCGTCGTGAACGACAGCCGTGTGGAGCCGGCCGAGACGATCGTCCTGACCAATCTGACGGGGACCGCGGTCACGGTGGGAGATGCCAACGGCGACCAGGCGACGTCCAGCAGCACGACCTACACGATCCTGGACGACGACAGCGTGCTCGTCCAGTTCGACACGGCCGGTTCCAGCGATGCCGAGGCCAGCGGCGGGAACCTGGCTGTCCTGCGGGTGACCGGCGAAATTCAAGCCGGATACAGCGTGGCCGTGGCGGTCTCGGTCACGGGGGGCACGGCGACCAGCAGCGACTATACCAACACGGCCGCCGTGACGATCGGGGCGGGTGTCTACGACGGCACGGCCGGGACGGCGGTCGCGACGAATTTGGCCATCACGGACGAGTTGCTGGTGGAGCCCGACGAGACGCTCCAACTGACACTGAGCACGGCTGCGGCGCAGGTGACACTCGGGACAACGGCTGCCACTCAGTACACGATCTTGCACGATGATCAGTTGATCGTGGAATTCGACACGGCCAGTTCCAGCGACGCCGAGGCCGGCGGCGGGAACTTGCCGCGTCTGCTGGTCACGGGCCAGGTGCAGGCCGGCTATCAAGTGTCGATCGGCGTGGCCGTCCAAGGTTCTAGCACGGCCACTGGCGGCGGAACCGACTTTACCAACCCGGCCGCGCTGACGCTCACCGGCGGAGCCTACGACGGCAGTGCGTTTGCGGTTCCGGGGCTGGCGATTCAGGATGACAACTTGGTGGAGCCGAATGAGACGGTGGTTCTGAACGTCGGTTCGAGCGACGACGTCGCCGTGGGCGATGCCAACGGCGACGAAACGGTCCGCGGCAGCACCACGTACACCATCCTCGACGACGACACCCTGGTCGTGCAATTCGACACGGCCAGTTCCAGCGATACCGAAGCCAGCGGCGGAAACCTGGCGGTCCTG
>CAIYOB010001334.1 GCA_903927685.1 uncultured Planctomycetaceae bacterium | reverse complement strand
TGCGCCCGGTCAGCAACCTGCCAAGCCGGTGACGCTGATGGATATCGCACAGCTGTCGTTTCGCTATGGCCGCGATCAAGATGCTCTGCTGAGTCTGTACGGTCACGGCGTGACGACCGACATGGACGAAGCCAAAGAGGTCTTGGACAAAATGGGCTGGGTTCCCCACTTGAAGCATCCGGTCCTGGCCGTGCGGTGGGGAATCGCGATCGAGTACGTGGCGCCGCGGGGGTACTCGGGCAGCGTGTATCCCATCGGCACGACACAGAACTTGCAGGTCAAGGGCACTGCCGGCGGCGGCGGTGGCGGTGGCGGGGCGCCCGCGATGGGAATGGGCGAGGGCGGCATAGGGCAGCCCGGAGCTGGCGGGGCCACGGGGAATGCTCAACTGCAGCAGTTGACCGGTGAATTGGGCCAGAAGGTGGTCGCCCAGTTGCAGGAGCGGGTGGCGCGCGGCGATTTTGGCCAAGTCATGGCGGCGGCGGGCCAGACGGCGGCGGCCGGGGGCATGGGGGCCGCTGGTGCGATGGGTGTCGGCGGGGGTATGTCCGGCCCCGGCATGTCGGCCAGTGGCGGCGATATGAGCGATGGTCCGACGATGCCCGGCCGAATGGGCGGACCGGGGATGGGGGCAGGGTACGGCAGCAGCGGGGGCGGCATGTCCGGCCAGCCTCCAGCGGCACAACAGGCCGAGGCGACCGCCTTGGGGACGGGAATCGTCATGTTGGGCATCGTCAATGCCAAGGATCTCCGAGAAAAGGCTCGCAAGGCCGGCGTCGACGCCGTCTGCGTGTTCAACGTCCTCGTGACCGTCAATCCCCGCCTGGGGACGATCAAGAACGAGACCACGATTCGGGTGCACGATCTGGCTCAGACCAGGGAGTTGTACGAGTCGAAAGCCTTGAACAATATCGCGGTCCAGATCGAGCGTGTCGAGAAGAAAGAAGACCAGGATCCCGTGGACAAAGCCCTGGAATCGCTGTTCAAGTATGTGGATGAGAACTGGAAACTGGGCCCGCTGCCTGCCGCTCTGCAGGCGGACAATGTGCTGAATCGCCTCCGGGCGGTGTTGGCCGAGTCGCACGAGAACCCGCTGGCGGTGTTGGCCGAGGCGCGCATGTACCAGACTCGCGGGTTGCTGCAGGACAACCACTACTTGGCCGCCTGCCAGAAACTGGTCGGCGAGGCCGAGGGGACGAAGCTGGCGACCGGCTCGCGCGAGGAGAAGTTGGCCGTGATCGGCAAATGGCTGCCCCAGCCGCCGAAATAGGGCGGCGCTAATCCCCGAAGCCGACGAAGAGCCCGAACACGATGACGGCGAGGATGCCCCACACCATCCAGCGTTCGGGCCCGGTTCCGGAAAAGCCCACGATCAGCAGCGCCAGGGAGAACAGGCAGCTGCCCAACCAGAAGATGCCCTCCCGCCAGAAGCTGTCCAGCGTTTGCAGGGCCTCGGCGTCCCGCGCGGCTGCCGTCAACTCGCGGAGCTTGCCGGTCCGGAGCCCCAGCTGTTCGGCCTGCTTGCGTTTGTTCAGGGTGTCCAGCTGTTCCGTCAGCAGGTCGCGCCGGCTGCGTTCTTCGGCGCTCAGGTCCGCTTTAGCCTGCAGATCGTTCAGTTCCTGCTCCACGGGCAACTTCTCGCGTTCCCACTGATCCAGAAACTCGCTTTCGGCCAGCTTCGCCTGGGCCACCGCGCGGGCCACGTGCCGTTCGCCCAGGCGGTCGCAGCCGCGGGACAACAGGATCAGCAACAGGGACACCAGCAGCAGCGGCTGTCCCAGGAACGCGGCGAACCGGAAGATCTCCACCGGTCGCTGGACGTCGAACCTTGTGCGGGCCCGGCGCGGTTTCGCCTCGGCAGCGGTCGTCGCCGGGGGCATGGTCGGTTTGGCCGCCCTGGCCGTCTTCGCCTTGGCTTCGCTCGCCATCGGCACGCCCGCGGTGGCTGGCGGCGTCGCGGAGGAGGGTTGGCTGAACAGCCCGGGGATTTCGCCCGCCGGCGTCCAGTCCTCCATGCCCTCGCGCCAAACCTGGTCTTCCGGTGTCAGGTTGCCGGTCCCGATCAGGGCCCGCAATTGGGCTTCCGTGACCGGTCCCCGCTGTACGTCGCCATCCGCAAAATACCACACTGCATCCGCCATCCAGCCACCTACTGCACCACGCGAGGCTTGGGGTTGTGTTGCGCCAGGCCGAGTCAGGGCCCGGCCGTGCCAACCATTATCGGCAGCCAGCGGGTGGCGCACAAGCACCGCACCGGAGCGCAGGGGTACGAAGTCAAGCGTGCTGGCGGCCTGGCCGCCATGGTAACCGGAAGCGCCGGCGAGGAAAACGTTGGGAAACCAGTTCATCCTCGCTGACGCGTCGCGCTAGGATCAGCGGCTTTGCCGCTTAATCTCGTACCATTCGCTCCGGAGCGGGCGGGAGCGGGTGCCCGGTGTCCGAGGCCCCGCCGGAGGCGGATCCCGCGGCTGGCGACCACCGTTGACTGCTTCCGCAACGGGCCGCTCATGCGGGATCTCCCTACGGGCTGGCGTCTTGTCTCTCGCCCAAGAACCGCAGGCCGGCCGGCTCGCTCAGCCGCTTGGGAACCGGCGTCGGAAGCAGTTTGATGGAATCATCGTCCAGCTTGCGCCGCGTGGGGGCCGGCGGCACGTCGACATCGCTGAGATGGATCTCCACGGGCGCAGC
>CAIYOB010001333.1 GCA_903927685.1 uncultured Planctomycetaceae bacterium | reverse complement strand
GCCGCCCGACGGAGGACTCCCGGCAGGGCCGCCCACCAGCTGAAGCTGCGGGCAGAAAACGGGACAGGTCTAATTTCGTCAAAACCAATTAGACCCACCCAAGTAGTTACCCCCTAGATGTCTTAACTGCGGCTGTTTTCCGTCGACACCAAATAGACTTGAGCTGGTCCATGAAAGTGCTGAAAGCGCCGTTGGCTCGGCTCGCGAACCAGGAAGACGACTCCGGGGGTGCGTTTCCGAGTTGTGCCACAGGTAGGCATCCGGTCAAGATGACCGACTACACAACGCCCTTTTAGGCTGGGCTTTGTTGAGCGTGAGCGTCCGAGTCTGACGGACCTGTGGACGTAGCCGCCCCAGGGCTTTGGTGCTAGGCCGACATCGGTCGTGTGCCGCGGCACGCCGGATACTTGGCACAGCCCCAGAATTGCGAGCCTGCATTTTGTCCCTTGCGAGCCGTCCGCGGGATCATCTTGGACCCGCACGACGGGCAGGCTGGCGGAGCAGGTCCAGCCATCGACGCGGGCCGTTGGTCCTGTTGAACTCCCGCTACCCCGTTGACCGTTTGAATCAACTCGTCGACGCCGGTTCTGTCCACCAACTCGATACGTGGGTTCTTCTGAGCAAAAGCTCGTGCGCCGTGGGTGAAATAGCCATAGGTGACGACGATTCCTTTGTCCGCGTTCTCGCTCACCACAACGCCCAGGAGTTCCCGGACGATCTTGACGCCGACTTGGCGAGCCTGCCAGTGCTTACACTGCAGCAGGATTTTCTGCCCGTGGCCACGCAAGACGACATCGACGCCGCCGTCCCCGGTTTCGCTGCCGATGACATCTGCCGAGTAGCCCTTGCGACGGTAGGCCTCGCCGACCAAGTGTTCAAAGTCTTGCCAAGATAGTCCTCGAATACCGCTGGCGTCGCTCTCATGATCAAGGAGGTAGGCGCCTCTTCGCTTCGAGATCTCAGCTGCCACCCAGGCAGCGATCACGGCTACCGCGGAGAACCAAGCCGCGAACGTCCACGCGGGTCGGAGCAGTTCGGCCGCATCGAGCTTTCCCATCGCGGGCGGAGTTGGCACAGCCTGCGGAACTACGTACCGGATGAGCACAAACGCGAGCAATGCCACGACAGGTCCCACCCAGATCGGCACGCGTCGGAAGATTTCGAACAAGTGATCGAGAAGACGTGGTTGTCGGTAGGCCACGGTACACCCCAGTTGTCCACTCAAAGCTTTGAACGGCGCGGCTTCGGAGACGCTGCGCACGTAGCAAGGCTGTTAACCTATCAACTCCAAGTGGGGAATGGCAGGACCGGTCGGCGAATAGAGACGATCGTTGCGGCCAGCGAAACGGCCATCCAGTCGGTCGCCCCTGCTGCGCGAAGGCAGCGGTGTCGGACGGGGAGGGTGTCCGGCCCGCAGCCGTGACCAGAGTTCGGCGGGCGACGGAAAGGCGTCGAGCACGCGTTCCTGGCCGGTCAGGAAATCGAACTCAATGATCTCGTGGCCGTTGGTGGCGTAGGCGAACTTCAGATCCAGGGTTGCGGCGTAGTCCTTGGCCTGCTGCAGGCCCTCGCCTGCCGTGCGGTACTTGGCCTTGGCCTCGACGATCGCGATCGGAAAGTCGCGGGTGAGCCGCAGCAGGTAATCGGCCCGCTTCTGCTTGCGTCGGCGGATCCGAGTTCCGAGGACGATGATGCGGCCGTCGGTGAACGTTTTCTGCTCGCTGATCTGCTCGTCGGTCCAGCCGGCCGCGTGGATTTTCGGCGTGACGAGCGTGCGACAGGTATCGGCTTCGGTCTCCGGCATAAAGCAATCCTGTTCCGGCAGGTAGGCGCAGCGGCCAGGTGGCGTGAATCCAGTCTAGCTGAGGTCCCGCGGATTACTACCCGGGGTGAGATTCTCGCTGGTGAGATTCTCGCTCCCCCTCCGCTACCGCCTGGGAGTTGCTGCAACATTCCATAGAATTATGGACAGTCTTTCTCGGGGGTAACAGTTTTCCGATAAAAGAGGCGGGGTTTCTCCTTGCCCTGACTTGCCGCCCCGCGCATCCCGCACGGCTGACTCGCTCACCGGTGACCGTCCCTTTCCAAGGCTGCCGCTTGTGGCGGTGTGCGAGTAAGCCGTGCCACACGGACCGCGTGGAACGGGCGTGGCCCTGCGTGCGGGATGCCCGCCGCGACGAGCGCGAAGTCCGCTGCACAGCCGGGCCGGCGGGCGAGTCAGCAGTGCGGCTGCGCAGCGTACAGGCTGCTGCAGCCCAGCCCCACGAACCAAGCACGGCTACGTCTTGTTCTGACCACACTGGCTGAACACATACTCCCCGTGGAATCGCCATGCCGGAATCCTCCGGGTTGAAGACGCGGCGTGGGACCATCGCGGGCAGGAAGCGGGACGCGGGAAAACGGCGGGACGGGTCTGGTTTCGGGCAACTTGTCGGCTTCAGCCGACATTCGGTCTGCCACCAGCTTCAGCTGGTGGACCGCGGGCTGCCACCCCCAACCAACGAGCCGGCTTCAGCCGGGCTTCTCGGTCCGAGGTTTCAACCAAACCGCAGAGCAGGGCAGGCGAATGTCTGAAGACCTGGTGAAGTCCGGCTGAAGCCGGCTAACGGACGACTCCCGGCAGGGCCGCCCACCAGCTGAAGCTGGCGGCAAACCTGGAGCCGACGGAAGTCGGCTGAGGGCCTTGGGCCCAGCCCGGGAGTGCAGGCGGTCAACCACCGGGGGAGGCAGAAGAGGGCTGCCGGCGCCGACGCGGGGCCGAGGATTCGGCCCGCTGCGGTTCCAAGTCCTGCTTCTGTCCGCCAAGTTGCCGCAACCGTGCTTCGTACCGGTCCCGTAGCAGCGTTCACGAAATAGAGTCCTCGTTGAACGCCAAGCCGGCAGGCGACG
>CAIYOB010001332.1 GCA_903927685.1 uncultured Planctomycetaceae bacterium | reverse complement strand
TCGGTCTGGCCGGCGACGTACAAGCGGAGGTTCCATTTTTCCGTCTTCGGTTCCGGCATCACTCAATCTCCTTGGCGGCCGCCCGCGAGTTCCCAACCCGGACGCCGGGCCGCGTCATACACCTCCCTCAGTTCGACGCCCCGGCTGCTCAGGACGTATTCGCGCAGCTGGCTTGAATGGGCCATCCCGCGGCTCTTGATCACGCACAGGACGCGTTTCCGCTCGCCGCCCGCCTCGACCATCCGCAGCAGCAGCCAGCTGTCCATCAGCGAACTGACGCCGACCCCGGACTGTTCGGCGGCGGCGTCGCCGGCCGTCAGGCTGGTGAACAGGGCGGTGATCCCTGCCGACTTGAGAAAATCGATCGCCCGCGTGAGCATGGCCCGGATCTCCGCCTCGTCGCCAACGGCCGAGAGATTGGTGATCGGGTCCAGGATCAAGACGGCGGGCTGAAACTCGCTGACCAGTTTGTGGAACGTCACCAGATGGCTCTCCAGGCCGCAAAACGCCGGGCGCACCGCGTGAAACCGCAACAGGTCCTGCTCGACGTGCCGCCCCAGGTCGTACCCCAGGCTGGCCATGTTGCGGACGATCTGGCTGGGCGACTCCTCCGAGGACCAATACAGGCAGCGTCCGCCGCGGCTGCAGACGCTGTCGGCCAAGGCCGCGGCGATGCTGCTCTTGCCGGCGCCGGCGGTGCCCGAGACCAGGATGCTGCTGCCCTGGAAGTAGCCGGCTCCGCCCAACATCTCGTCCAGTTGCGGGATCCCGGAGGGCAGACGCACTTGGCTCGCCTGGTGCGTCAGGCCCAGCGAACTGATCGGCAGCACGCTGAAGCCTTGCTCGTCGATCATCACCGGGTACTCGTTCGTGCCGTGCGCGGACCCGCGGTACTTGACGACCCGCAACCGCCGCGTGGCCACCTGGTTGGCGACCCGATGATCCAGCAGCAGGACACAATCGCTGACGTACTCTTCCAACCCGTACCGGGACAACGAGCCCGAGCCCTGCTCGCCGGTAATCACCACCGTGACGCCCTTGGCCTTGAGCCAGCGGAACAGGCGTCGCAACTCGGCTCGCAGCACGGCTTCGTTCGGCAAGCCGGCAAACAACGCTTCCAGGCAGTCGATCGCCACGCGCCGAGCGCCGATCGAATCGATGGCACAGCCCAGGCGGACGAACAGCCCGTCCAGGCTGTACACGCCCGTCTCCTCGATCTCGCTCCGTTCGAGGTAGACGTGATCCAAGACCAATTCCTGGCGGCGGACCAGTTCCGGCAAGTCGAAGCCCAGCGAGGCCACGTTGTCCGTGATTTCCGCCTCGGTCTCCTCGAAGGCCATGAAGACCCCCGGTTCGTGAAACTCGCAGATCCCGCGGACCAGGAACTCGACGGCCAGCAGCGTCTTGCAGCTGCCGGCGCCGCCGCAGACCAACGTCGGCCGCCCGCGCGGCAAACCGCCGTTGGTAATCTCGTCCAGTCCGCGAATGCCCGTCGGGCATTTCTCCACACCGTGTCCCAGGGAAACAAGCGGATTCATGATCGTCCGTGGTGCAAGCTTGGCGGATCGAAAAACCACATGGCGTTAGTCTACACCGCCAAAGGCGGACTCGGCAATGGTCTTAGGAATTTGTCAGTGGTCAGTGGGCATTTGTCAGTGGACCGTGGTCAGTAGGATGTTCCACCCTCCCGCGTGCGACCTCCCCGCTGCGCGAGGGAGGTGAAAGATTAGGGACGCAAGGCAACCCTCAGCCTTGCGCCTGGTGACTTCCGCCTGGTGACCGTGGCGGCACGCCACGGTAAGATGGACGGCTCAAGCGGTGCATCGTCAGGGCCCAGACGGAAAGGGACTCGTACATGAGGACAACGCGGATTCACGCCAAGCGGACAGCGAGGATCTCGGCCGCCCTGGCCTTGCTCGCGGTGGCGGGCTTGTGCCGGACCGGCCGGGCTCAGCCCGACCCTCAGGACGGCGCGGCGGCACCGGGGGCCGCGGTCGCGTCTGGTACCGCCCCCGGCACGCTTCCAGGCGACGAAGAAAAGCGGTTCATCGCCGCCGCCGACTATTCGGCCCAGCACTCCGGCCGGGCGCTGCTCGTCCAACGCGACGGCCAAGTGATTTTCGAGCGTTACGACAACGGCTGGACCGCCAACTTGCCGCACCCGCTGGCCAGCGGCACGAAGAGCTTCACGGGCGTGATGGCCATGTTCGCCGTGCAGGACGGGCTGCTGCAGCTGGATGAATTGGCTTCCGACACGCTGACGGAATGGAAGACCGATCCGCGGAAAGCGAAGATCACCGTGCGGCACCTGCTGACGCTGTCGTCGGGACTGCCCGCGGGCGATCGCGAGTTGTCGGGCGGGCGGAGCGGATCGCGACTGCTGGGCGAGGGCGCGGCCAAGCGGGCCGAGCGGCTGGGGCTCAGCGCCGACGGCCCGCGGCCCGACAACCTGAACGAACGGGCCCTCGCCCTGCCGGCCGAGACCGAGCCGGGGACCAAGTTTCAATACGGGCCCAGCCACTTCTACGCCTTCAGCGAGGTCCTGCAGCGGAAACTGCAGCACAGCGGGCGGCCGGAGAAGACGACGCTGGAGTACCTGCGCAAGCGGGTGCTCGAGCCCGTCGGGATTCAGGTGGCCCGCATCGGACGCGACCGGGCTGGCAATCCCAACCTGCCCGGCGGCATGCTGCTGACGGCTCGCGAGTGGGCCAAGTTCGGCCAGTTCGTCAGCGACGGCGGCTCGGTCCGGCAGTCGGACGGAGAACGGAAGAACCTGCTGCGGCCGGACCTGTTGGAGCAATGCTTCGTACCCAGCGCCACCAACCCGAGCTACGGCCTGACGTGGTGGCTCCGCTCGGCAGACGCCGAGGCCGACGTGGGCGGCCTGCGGGGCCGGGTACTTCGCCAGACGCTGCAGAATCAGCCCGTGCCGGGACCGGACGGCAAGCCGCTGACGGTGCGGATGGCCGCGGGCCTGGGCAAGCAACGGCTGTACGTCATCCCGCAGTACCAGCTGGTCGTGGTCCGCTTTGCCGAGGCCACGACTCAGGGCCAACGGTTCGACGATCGCGAACTGGTGGGGCGGATCGTGGGCAGCGTCCGGTAGGCGCGGTTCGAAGTGTCACCGGGCTTGTGGGACGGATTGCCAATCCGTCCCACTTGATTGTGCCGCGCCAGGACACTTATTCCTCGAACGTTGCTTAGGACCGGCGCGGGAATAACTGACGCCTCTTCGCTCGCCGTCGGTTGCACCGGATGCGTGAGATTCGCGTGAGATTCGCGTGTATGAGCACGTGTACGAGTACGTGTACGAGTACGAGTAAGACCCGCCCCCGTACACGTACTCGTACACGTACTCGTGCACTCCCAGCGCTTCCTCGTCGGAATGCCACAGTTGTTTCTTTGCCGCCCCTTAGAGCCATTGCCCCGGCTTGGGCTTGGCGGCGCGCCAGACCAGCCAGAAGATCAGGGCGTCGACGACGACGCACACCAGGCACGTGATGCCCAGCGGCAGGAACAGGGCCAGTTGGACGTGCGGGGCGCCCGAACGCGACGCGGCGTGTTGGAAGACGGCAAACACGACGATGCCGAGCACCACATCCAGCACGAGCAGCGGGTACAGCAACAGGTCGAAGACGGCGAGTCCCAAACCGTACAGGCGGCCGCCGGAATGGCGGATCTGGGCGAGCGACACGGCTCCGCAGATCGTCGTGCCAAACGGCGCCGTCAGTCCCAGCGGCAGCAAGGTCACGGCCAAGGCAATCTGCCACCAGGCGGGCCCCGGCGGCTCAGCCCCTGCCTCGACTTGTACCGAGGACACGACGAACGTGGACACGACGACAAACAGAAAGAACGGAGCCCACACCGCTCCGGCAACCGCCATCCGAGACAGCCGGGAAGCCGCCGGCGACGGAACGACGTTGACGGGCAAGGCAGGCGGCCGATTTGCCGCAAAGGCGGCCTTGACCGATCGGCTGCTCAGCACGACCAGCGCCCAGATCCCGATCGGCAGGCCCACCAGGTTGCCGGGCGTGACGATCATCGCCAGGATCCCAGCCGTCACGGCGGCGCCGTAGGCTTCCAGCCGCAGCATCTTCAGCGCCCCGAACATGGTCAGGCCGCTGGCGATCAGCCCCGCGAACAGGGCCAGCAGCACGACGCCTTGGCCGATTTCCGCCCATGACGAAGCGAACGCTTCGGCCGCGGTCAGCGGCGCCCGGTCCGATGCCCGCGCCGCGGCGTAACGGAGGAACAGCCCCCAGGCGGCCCCGGCGACGGAGATCGCCAGGAAGTTGAGCAGGCCGGCCACCAGCAGACCGCTGGCGGGCAGGCGGACCTCTTGCCGGGCCCGGTCCAGGTCCACCGGCGCGGCGGCCGCGGGCCGCTCGGGCGGCGACGGAGCTGCCGACGGAGCTGCCGACGGCGCCGTCGCGATGGCTTCGACCTGCGTCTTGATCTCGCTGGCCCGCTGGTATCGTTGGGCCGGCTCCTTTTCCAGCGCCCGCAAGACGATTTCGTCCAGCCGGACG
>CAIYOB010001331.1 GCA_903927685.1 uncultured Planctomycetaceae bacterium | reverse complement strand
CTTGGGGTGGGAGCCCCTGAACGTGTGAGCCCGCGAAACACAAGGACATTCCCATGAGATTTCCCACGGCCTGCCTCACCGCCCTGCTGCTCACGCCGTTGTTGGTGCTCACGGGCGCGGACGCACTGCCCCCGTCGACCAGACCCAACATTCTCCTGATCGTCACCGACGACCAGGGCTACGGGGATTTCTCGATTCACGGCAATCCGCATCTCCAGACGCCGCACATCGACCAGCTCGCGGCAGCGGGGGTGCAGTTTGAGCGGTTCTTTGTGAACTCGTTCTGTGCGCCGACCCGGGCGGCCTTGCTGACGGGGCGATGGCCAGTGCGGACCGGCTGCCACGGCGTCACGCACAACCGCGAGGCGATGCGGGCTGCGGAAGTGACGCTGGCCGAGGCGTTGCGCGGCGCGGGTTATCGCTCGGCCTGCATCGGCAAGTGGCACAATGGCGAGCAGTATCCGTTCACGCCGCAGGGCCAGGGCTTCGACGAGTTCTTCGGCTTCAACAACGGCCATTGGAACCAGTACTTCGACGCCGTGCTGCTGCGCGGCGCGCAACACGAGGCGACGAGTGGCTACATCACCGACGTGCTGACCGACGAGGCCCTGAAGTTCATCGCCACGAACAAGGCGTCCCCGTTCTTCTGCTATCTCGCTTTCAATGCGCCGCACTCGCCGTACCAAGTGCCGGACCGGTATTTCGCCAAGTTCAAGGCGCAGGGCTTCGACGACACGCTGGCGGCTTTCTACGGCATGTGCGAGAATATCGACGACAACGTGGGCCGTCTGCTCGCGCACTTGGACACCGAGCGGCTCGCGGAGAACACGATCGTCCTGTTCCTCACCGACAACGGCGGCACCGCGGGCGTGAAGGCCTACAATGCGGGCATGCGCGGCGGCAAGACCAGCGTGCATGAGGGCGGCTCGCGGGTGCCGCTCTTCATCCGCTGGCCGGCGGCGAACTGGACGCCGCATGTCGTCAAGCCGATTGTCTCGCACATCGATCTTTATCCCACGCTGCTGGACCTGTGCGGCGTCCAGGCACCCGCGGGGCCACGCGTGGATGGCCTCACGCTGCGGCCGCTGTTGGAGCGAACCGACGCCGCCGGCTGGCCCGAGCGCACCCTGTTCACGCACAATCCCATCGACGAGTCGAACCGATATCCGGGCGCCGTGCGCACGCAGAAGTACCGGCTGGTGCGCGAAATCCAGGGCCCCGCCGGTGGTTCCAAGGCCAAGGCCAGTGACGCCAGCGCCAGGCCCTGGCAACTGTACGACATGCAAAGCGACTCCGGTCAGAAGCAGGATATCGCCGCGGCGCATCCCGACATCGTGAACGACCTCGCCGCGCGTTACGACGCCTGGCTGGCCGACAGCTCCCGCGAGGGCCTGCGGCGCTTTCCGCTGCCCGTGGGCCACGCCGAGCACAATCCGGTCGAGTTGCACGCGCCGCAGGCGTTTTACGACCCGCCGCTCAAGTTCGCCAACGGCCCCGGCTTCGCCCACGACTGGCTCACCGGCTGGACGGATTCCAGGGCGCACGTGTGGTTCGAGATCGATGTGGCTGCCGCTGGTGAGTACGCCGTGGAACTCGCCTGGGCCTGCCCTGCCGGCGACGCGGGCTCCCGACTCCGCCTGGCCATCGGCGAGCAAACGCTCGAAGTCAACATCCCCGTCGCCGAAGCCCCCGAAGTCCCCCTCCCGCATCGCGATGCGGAGGGCGCGTCGAGATACCGCAATCGCGCCTGGTCCACATTGAAACTCGGCACGCTGAACCTGCCGCAAGGCCGGGCGAAACTGGTTCTGGAGCCGCTGACCATGCCCGGCGGCCAAGTCATGGATCTCAAGCACGTGAAACTCACCCGGCAGCAACCATAATTCGCCTCGTCAGCAGAATTTGTGGGTGCATTCTGGCTCGGGAAGATGCCCAAGTTGATGGTACAACGCGGCTTCGATTCCTTCAAAGGTGCGAAAGCGGATAACGAAATCCGGAGTCAATCCCGGCGGAATGTTTCGCTTTGAACCGGCTCAGTGGCCGACCTGGGAGAAAACAGGTGTCGAGCGCGGCGCGGATTGCGCCAGCAGACTGTTCGCTGCCGGGGCCCAATTCTCGATGAGCTGCCCTTGGCCATCTTGATCGCCGCGGTTGTTGAAGCTTCAGCGGTTGAACCCATCACACCGGCATTGTGTGGAAGTGCCCCCGCAGGGCCAGGACAGGACGACCCAGACAGCGCGGTGCGGTTGGCTGGGGCAGACGCCTCATGGCAGCAGTCCCGCGTCGAACCAGAGTCGCCGGGCAGCCAGCCGTAGCTCACCATTCAAGTCCAGCGCCACGACGGTCGCGCGACCTTGGGGCGTCAATCCGGTAATCATCGGCGGGTCATCCTGCCAACCTCTTGCCCACGCTTCACTCGCGGTTCAATCGCCGCTGCTGCTCGGCGAGGATCCGCGCGTTGTGCAAAGTGAGTTCCTGCGTTTCGCGGACCAAGTCTTGCAGTTCCCGCTGCTCCTTGCGGCTGAGTTTACCTTGGTTGTTCTTCTCCATGAGCCGATCGAGCCGATCTTGCTTGTCCGCGGCTAACGCCGCGAGTTTCGCTCCTTGCCCGCTGAAATCCACCAAGTCCGCCAGGGTCACGTCACACAACTGGCAAATCGCCCCGGCCACACGTAGATCCAGCCGCGCGAGGGGTTGCTGATCGTCATTCAAGCGATACAGACTCTTGATGTTGACGCCCTGATCTTGCTGTTGCAGGCGGCGGTGCAGTTCCGGCACGCTCAGTCGTCTTTCCTTCAGAATTTTCTGAAGACGGGAATATGCCACAATCATGCCGTTTTCCTCCTTCGTGGAATTCTACCGCCTGTAATCCTGCTAGTCCAGCGGCTCTTGCCGCGGTGCTTGTTTTTCCGTTGCTGCCGAGCGAACGATTGCCGAGCCATTCGAGGAAGCCGGGTAGGTCACCGGCCTGGCGGGTAAGCGGAACTTGGACGATACCCCTTGGGCAGGTGGTGTCGCGATCCGCCTCCGGCTTTCGCCTTCGACGCCGGTCTGCCGTGGCTCCCGGAACACGGGCACAATTTCACGCGAGGCTGGCCTTGGGAGCCGGCGAAGTGCAATAATACGCGACGGACGAACCCCGAGTGGAGCCCCCGGCGAAATGAAACTTGCGATGTCGACTCTGAGCGTTGTTCTTTTCCTGACCACCAGCACCGTGTTGGGCGCTGATGCTGCGCCGCGCGTGTGGAGTCCGGCCATGTTGCGCGATGCGGCCGCTTGGCCGCACGCGGAGCACGATGCGCGCATCACATTTTCGCCGGACGGGTTGGGCGTCGAGATTCCCCCGGGACGCACGTGGTCCATCGCGGCGGCCTCCCAACTCCTGCTGCCGGAGGACTTGGGGCGCATTCGCGTCCGCATCGCCAAGCTCGGCGGCGATGCTCGCTGGTTTCTCCGCCTGTACGGCGAACTCCGCGAGCCCGGCCAACGCCACACGGTGGGCGTGGCGCAAGATGAAGTCGCGATTGGGGAACGCACCTTCCCGCTCGACCCGCGGCTGCGCACGTTGACCGCGGCGCCGCTGCAGCTTCAACTGGGCGTGGAAGGCTCCCCCGGCACAGCGGTAGTCTTCGAGGAGGTGGCTTTCCTCCCGCCTGCAGCACGCAGCAACTGTCCTCCCCGCCGGTACTTTCAACCGGGCCAAAAGGACATTCCCGCGGTCGAGTTAATGCCCAACCTGCCTGAACCGTTCGCGCTGCCCGACTGGCGCGACAAGGCGCGAGCTTACGACCGATTCGTGTTCGACTTTCATGCCCGGGGCGAGTTCCTGCCGCTGGTCTGGCTTGATGAATCACGCCTCAACAACGAGCGCTCCACGTTTGGCCTACCCAGTTACGTCGGCGCGCCAGACCAGCGGCAGGGCCTGGCCAACTCTCAAGAGGGCATCACCTGCATGGGCGCGGTGCTGGGCGCAACGCTGGTGGGCATCGACAAGAGCCGGCAGGAGCACGACTACGTGGCGATGTGCGAGGCGTGGTTCAATTCGCAGAACGGAATGAACCTGGTTCTCAATCGTCAGCGCGACGGCGGCGGCGGCTCGTTCTGGTACGAACTGTTTCCCCATATCGTCTTCTATGCGTTGGCGGATCGGTACCCGGACCAGCCGCGTCTGGCGGAGATCATGCGGATCACGGCGGATCGTTGGCGGGAGGCGTGCGTCGCCCTTGCGGATGCCGACGGCGTGCCGGACTTCGACCACGTCTCGTTCGATTTCCGCACCCGCCAGCCGGTCGACAACGGCAAGTGGCGCGAGCCGGATGCCGCGGCGGCCGTGGCGTGGTTGCAGCACGCCGCGTGGGTGAGATTCGGCGACGCGCAGGATCTCGCCGCCGCAGAGAACTGCCTGCGTTTCCTGCAGCCCCGGCAGCGGAATCCCTACTACGAAGTCCTGCTCCCGTTCGGCGCGCTGACCGCGGCGCGGCTGAACGCGGAACTGGGCCGCGATTACGACGTGGACCGCTTGCTGCACTGGTGCTTCGGGATCAGCGACACGCGCGGCGGTTGGGGCGTGACGGCCGGCAACTGGGGTGGCTACGACTGCGACGGCTTGCTGGGCAGCATCGACAACCGCTGCGGGTACGCGTTTGCGATGAACACCTTCGCCCAGGCTGGCGCGCTGGTGCCGCTGGCCCGCTACCAGCCGCGTTACGCCCGGGCGCTCGGCAAGTGGATGCTCAACCTGGCCAATGCCGCGCGGCTGTTCTATCCGGGAGCTTTGCCTCCGGGCCACGAGACCAGCGGGTTCTGGAAGGCTGATCCGCAGCACGTGATCGCCTACGAAGGTCTGCGCTACCAATGGCAGGGCAAGAGCCCCTGTGCGACGGGCGATCCCGTGGCGTTGAACTGGGGGCCGAAGACGGACCTCGGCCTGTATGGATCAAGCTACGTCGGGCTGCTCGGGGCGATCGTCGGCCGCACCTCCGATCCGCGGATTCTGCAGCTCGACTGCCTGGCGACGGACTTCTTTCGTGGCCAAGCTTGGCCGACGTTTCTCTGCTACAATCCCTACGCCGAGCCGCGGAGCTTCGACTTCACCTCGGGAGCGGCGGCGGCGGATATCTACGACGTCTTGACGGACCAGTTCGTGGGCCGCGAGGTCCGCGATAGGACGCGGCTGACGCTGCCGCCGGATTCGGCGGCGCTGTACGTCGTCGCGCCTGCGGGCAGTCCACTGACCCGCGACGGGCGGCGCATCCTGCTGGGCGGCGTCGTCGTGAATTGGGCCGCGGCGCAACCCGCCACGCAACCCTGACAAGCCGCCGAGGGGCTACCGGTTCATAGGCAAAGACGACTCGACGGACCATCCCGGTGCCCTACCGGTAGGCGAGGCAATGCAGGAACGTCCGAAAGCAGTTCGCCATGTAGCGATGATCGCTCAGCCGATCGGCTCCTAACTCGCGTTTCAGTTCCTTGTTGCGGTTTTCGCATTCGCCGCGGTCGGCGTAGTCGCCGTACACACTCCCGGGCAACGCGTGGATGCCTGGGCGATTGCTGACCACGGCGCGGCAGTTGGTCCCCTGGGGATCGGCTTCACTGTCGACCGACGCCGCGGCCCGGTACACGCCGGTCGCTGGGACTCGTTTGAAGGTCAGCCCCTGGGCCGTGGATTGCCAGCCTGTCACTTGGCAACCGTCGACAGCGGCCGGTACAGGCGGCCCTCCCACCACGATGCGTCCGCGGGGAGGCCGTGTTGAGTGAGCCACACTTCTTGCCAGGACGTGTCGCGATTGGCCAGGGCGTAGAACGGGACGGCCAGCAGCGGGCGTCCATCCATAGCTGTGCCATGAATCACCGTCACGCCGCCGAGCAGATCGGCGCGAGGTTCGGTGCGGAATTGCGGATCGCTGCCCAACTCGATCGCCGGGCCGTCGGGATTGTCCAGCCCTTCCAACCCGTACACCAACGGGCCGCGGCGAAGGGCCACGCGCCCTTGGCAGTCGCGGATGTTCGGATGCGCCAGCAGATGCTCCACCGGCATCTCGAACTGCAGCTCCACCGTGTCACCCGTCAGCCACTCGCGATCCAGACGCGCGTAGCCGTTGTCGCTGCGCGGCAGGGGCGTCAGAGGCTGCCCGTTGAGTTTCATCGCCGCCTGCCGGCACCAGCCGGGGATCCGCAGGTTCACGGCAAACGGACCAGGTTGTTCGGGCGTCACCGTGAGCTTCACGTCGCCGTTCCACGGATAGTCAGTCTCGACTTGGAGCCGCACGGAGTTTTTCTCTAGCGGAAAACGGCCGTCGCCCGCGATGTACAGGTTCACGAACAGCTCGCGCTCGCGGTAGCCGTAGGCATACCGGCCGACTTGCAGCAAGGTGCGGGACAGATTCGGCGGACAGCAAACCCACGCGTTGTAGCGCGGCCGGTCGCGGTCGGTCAGCGGATTTTGGTAATAGGACGTAGTGCCGTCCAACGCGAGCCCGTGCAGCACCGCATTGTACAGGACCTGCTCCAACGCGTCGGCGGCCTCCGCGCGGCCTTCGAGCAGGAACATCCGCTGGGCGAAATCGGCCAGCCCGCAGGCGGCACACGACTCGTAATAGCCGGCGCGGGGCAGTTCGTAGTCCTCGCCAAACGCCTCGTGCTCGTCGCGCGGCCCGACGCTGCCGGTGACCGTCATCCGCCGCAGCGTCGTGCTGTCCCAGAACCGGTGGGCGGCCAAGCGGTAGTCGCCGTCGCGAGTTTCAATCGCCACATCGGCCACGCCCGTGGCGAAGAAGATCGCGCGCACGGCATGGCCTTCCAGCGTCCGCTGCTCGCGCAGCGGAACGGCATCCTGGAAGTACGCCCGCGGCGTGGGCCCGGCCGGGGTCACGATGTTCCGTCCCCGCCATTCGATGAACGCCTGGGCCAGTTCCAAATACCGCCGCTCGCCCGTCGCGCGGTACAGTTCGACCAGGGCCATCTCCAACTCGGCATGGCCGCAGAAGCCCGGCCGTCCGTTGGCTCCCAGGAACTGTTCGTACGCTTGGTCCGCCGCCCGGCGGGCGACGTCCAAGAATGCCGCCTTGCCGGTCACGGCCTGGTATTCCACGGCGGCCTCGATCAGATGCCCCAGTACGTAGCCGTCGTGGCTGCCATCCAGGAAGGCCGGGTCCCACGGCGGCTTGCCGGCGTTCATCACATACGCGTGGACGTAGCCGTCCGGCCGCTGAGCCGCCGCGACCTGCCGGATGATCTCGTCCATCCGCTGTTCCAGCTCCGGGTCCGGGAACAGCGCCAAGGCGTAGGCGACCGTTTCCAGCACCTTGTACAAATTGGCTTCGCCCCAGGTGCCGTTCGGATCGCCGGCGACCGTTTCCCCCGCCGCCCGGCGCAGGGCCCGGATTTCGCCTTCGACGTACTGCCAGGAATGCGGAACGGACCGCTCCTTGTAGATGCGCAGCTTGGGCGTCCAGAATCGGTCGTCGATTCGGACCTGACGCAGTGGCAGCAACTGGAGCGGGGGGACTTGCGGGCCGCTGGAAACGCGAACCGGCGGCGGTGCTTCCCCACCGAGTGCCGGCAGGGTGGTGGGAAGCCCGAGGCCGCCGCCCGCCAAGGCCACGAGGAATGCCAGCAGCGTCTTCCCCGCCGGAACCATCCGGGCGGCGAGCGGTGCGGCGTGGGCGGATAGGGTGTCGAACGTCGTCATTGTCGGTATCCGTCGGTTGATGGCAGGTGACAGAAGGTCGTATCATATCATGCGCGTCGCCGCAGTGCGTCACTCCGGCAGCCGTTGATTCCTGGCCGTGGGGAGTCTCGGAGCCACCGGAACGGGCGCAGTTGGCCCAAGTAGACCAAGGAAGCTGTGAAATGAGAACGATTCGTTGCTGGAGTTTCTTCGTGTGGCTGGCGCTGTTCCTCGCGACCGCGTCCGCGGCACAGTCTTCCGACGGAGCCCTGGCCGGCGCCTGGGGCTGGGCGGCGGCGACACCCGGCGGTCGCGGTGGTCAGATCCTGCGGGTGACGAACCTGCACGCCTCCGGGCCAGGCTCGCTCCGTGAAGCCCTGGAAGCGGAGGGCCCGCGGATCGTCGTCTTCGAGGTCGGCGGTGTGATCGACCTGGCACGGAGCACGCTGACCATCGCGAATCCTCTCGTGACGATCGCCGGGCAAACCGCCCCGGAACCGGGCGTGACGATCATCAAGGGCGGCATCGGCATCCAGACCCATGACGTCATCCTGCAGCATTTGCGGATCCGGCCCGGCGAGGCCGGCGCGGCCAAGAAGAGCGGCTGGGAAGTGGACGGCATCGCCACGAGCGGCGGTGCCCACGACGTCGTCATCGACCACTGCTCGACCAGTTGGGCGACCGACGAGAACCTGTCCGCTTCGGGCGAGCGGTTCCGCGGGGCGACGGTCGAAGAATGGCGGCAGGGAACCTCGCACCGCGTGACGATCAGCCACTGCATCGTTGCCGAGGGGCTGGACAATAGCACGCATGCCAAAGGCGCGCACTCCAAAGGCAGCCTGATCCACGACAACGCGACGGAGATCGCCGTGATCGCCAATCTGTACGCCAGTAACGGGCAGCGGAACCCGTACTTCAAAGGCGGGGCCTGGGGAGTGGTCGTGAACAACCTGATCGACAATCCCGGCTCGGCCGCCGTCCACTATGGCCTGCAACTCGGCGAGTGGGGCCTGCATCCGTGGGTCGCGGGCCAGATCGCGATTGTCGGCAACGTCTTGAAGCATGGTCGCGACACCCGGGCCGGGCTGGCGCTATTCAGCACCAACGGTACGCCGTGCGAGGTCTTCCTGGACGACAATCTGGCCTTCGACCGGGCGGGAAAACCCGTCCGCTTGACAGCGGGGGCCTACACAGCCAAGGACACTCCTCCGACTTGGCCGACCGGTCTGCGGAGCCTTCCCGCCAGCGAGGTGCAGGAGTACGTCCTGGCCAATGCGGGAGCACGGCCCTGGGACCGGGACGCCGTCGATCGCCGAACCATCGAACAGGTCCGCGCAGGCACAGGCAAGATTCCCGACAGCGAGCAGGAAGCGGGCGGCTACCCGGACGTGCCGGAGACTCATCGCGCCTTTGATGCCCGCCAGTGGGACTTGGAGACGATGACGAGTCGGTAGCGAGCGACCGTGCGCGATTCCGAAGCTTAACCTCTGACATCGTGGGTCAACTCATGCACCGAATCATGCCGCTGTCCTTCGTGGTTCTGGTTCTCGAAGCCGGCCTGCTGGCCCACGCCCAGGAACCCGGCACTCCACCAACCACGGCCGAAGATCCTGCCCGCAGCGGGCCGCAAATGGTCCTGGGGATCAAGGACACGCAGTTCACGCTCCATGGAAAGCCGGTGTTCCTGCTCGGCATCAGCTACTACGGAGCGCTCGGCGCCCCCGAGGATTTCATCCAGCGTGACCTCGACGATCTCCAGAAACACGGATTCAACTGGCTGCGGGTCTGGGGCACGTGGCACGCGTTTGACGACGACGTCTCGGCCGTGGATGCCCGGGGACAGCGGCGGGAACCGTACTTTGCCAAATTGCAGTGGCTGGTGGCCGAATGCGACCGTCGCGGGGTGGTCGTGGATGTCACGCTCGCGCGAGGGGCCCAGCTGCTGCCCGACTTCGAGGCTCACCAGCGGGCCGTGGAACTGGTCGTCCGGACGCTGAAGCCGCGGCGAAACTGGTATCTGGACCTGGCGAATGAACGCGACGTCCGCGACGACCGGTACGTATCGGCTGCGGAACTGAAGCGATGTCGGGATCTGGTTTACCGCCTGGATCCGCAGCGGTTGGTGACCGCATCGTTCGGCGGGCATGACCTGACCGCCGACGACGTGCGGGAGTCCCTACTGACGGTGGGCCTGGACTTTCTCAGTCCGCATCGTCCGCGCGAGGCCGCGTCCCCGTCACAGACGGAAGACCGCACTCGGGCCTGCCTGGCCTTGATGGAGGAACTCGGACGCCGGAGGCCGGTGCATTATCAGGAACCGTTTCGCCGGGGATACGGCCGGTGGGATCCGGTGGCCGCCGACTTCTTGACGGACCTCCGCGGGGCCCTGGCCGGCGGTGCCGCCGGCTGGTGTTTTCACAACGGCGGTCAGCGCACCGCGCCGGACCAACAGCCCCGCCGGTCGTTCGACCTGGGCCAGCGGCGTTTGTTCGACCAGCTCGATGCCGAGGAACGCCAGGTCGTCGAGTCTGTCGCCACGGAACTGAGCCGTCCGTAGGTTCCGTGCTTCAATTCCGTCTTGACCAAAAGCCAGCAACGCAGGAAACCTCGATGGTTCAACGGATATACCTCTGGGCACAACGCGGTGAATAAGGCCTTCGGCCAAACCAACGTGGTGTGCATCGTTTCCTGGGGCGTTGCCCCAGGCTACGGTGAATATGGCCTTCGGCCAAGGGTCGCCTGGGGGAAATGCGCGACTTCAAAACTTACGCGTCGGGTTTCGAACAGCGGCGTTGCCTCTTAACCTCGGACCATTCAGCCCACAGTCCGTGGGGATTCCGGGTGCTCGCTACACTCGCCCCCAGCCACTTGTCCCTGGCTTCGTCTCTCAGCCTCGTGCCATTCGGCACGGGGCCGGTGGGGCAGTCCCCTCGGTAGAAACGCGCAACTGCAACGCCCTCGGGGGAGCAGGGCTCGGCCAGGTACGGCATTCCAGGACGAGCTGACTGGCAGCCACTTTTCGGGTCGCCATCACGTGCTGCTAGCGTCAGGCAGAGGGCTCGCCAAGCCGAAAATTCCTGGAATTTCGGGGCTCGTGACCGAACGTGTCACTTGCCAAGCGATCTAACATCGCAGCCAAGGACAAGTTTCTCGACTAACAGAAAGGACGCACACGATGCCCAAGTTCTACGTTGAATCCGGTTCTGCCCGCTGTGTGATCGACGCCAGCGACGCCCAGGATGCCGCCATTCGGGCTTTTCAATGGTCTTGTGACAGCCGGGACAGCGTGTTGGCCCCAGAGTGGTTGGACGAGACCGCCGTCAGCGAGGCGGACGGCTGGGAACTGGGGGAAGTCGTCCGCGTCAGCGAGCAGGGGTTTGGCCGGCACGACGCGGTCGTCTTTGACACGCTGGACCTGGTTCCGCTGTGGCAGGGATACTCATTCCCTTGGTGCTGATGGACCATGCGTGGGTGTCGGGTGCAGCATTGCCCTGGCCCGCCGAAGCTGTGCTCGGAACCAACCATCGCCGCGATCGGCGGGTGCCGGATTGATGCTGCCGCTGACGCGCGTCATGATACGCCGTACAGGTCCGGCATGCGAATTCGAAATCATCGATCCCCCAGCAGACTTCCTCGCAGATGGAGCCACAGCCAATGGCACTGAGCACGCGTTTTCTCCTGGCCGCAGGATGCCTGGCGGCCGTTGTTTCGAGCGCTTCCAGTGCTTGGCCGCGGGAGATCCACGTTGCCGAGAGCGGCTCGGATTCCGCTTCCGGCAGCCAGGACGGCCCTTATCGTACCATTGGCCAGGCCGCCTCCGCTGCCCAGCCCGGAGACATCGTGACCGTCCACGGCGGAACCTATCGCGAATGGGTCAAGCCAGCTCGAGGGGGCAACGATGAAAGCACAAGGATCGTCTATCGTGCGGCAGCGGGCGAGACGGTATTCATCAAAGGCTCGGAGCGGATCCGATCCTGGAAGCACCTGGCGGGCGGCGTCTGGACAGCCGCACTGCCGAACTCGTTCTTCGGCCAGGACAACCCCTACGCCCTGCAGGTCTCAGGCGGCTGGCTCAATTACGGCACCTGGCATCATCGCGGGGACGTGTACCTGAATGGCGAGGCGTTCTACGAGAAGCAGGCGGCCGACGAGGTGGCTCAGCAACCGCACAGCTGGTACTGCGCCGTGGACGACAACACGACCATCATCCAGGCGAACTTTGGCCGGGACGATCCCAACGTCGAGCTGGCCGAGATCAACGTTCGCGAATGCCTGTTCATGCCCGAGATCAGCGGCCTGCAGTATATCACCATCGCTGGCTTCCACTTCCAGCATGCGGCCGCGAACTGGGCGCCGCCGGTGATCGGGCTGCAGACCGGGGCGGTGGGGCCGCGAATGGGCAAGTGCTGGATCATCGAGAATTGCTCCATCACCAACGCCCGTTGCGTCGGGATCATCCTCGGACAGGCACCAGGGGTGAACTACGACGACATCGACGCCTACGGGGACCACATCGTCCGCCATAATCTCATCCGCCGCTGTGGGCAGGCAGGCATCGCGGGCCAAAAGGGAGCCACGCGGTCCGTCATCTCCGGCAACCTGATCGAAGACACGAACTACCGCAAGGAGTTCGGCGGCTGGGAAACGGCGGCGATCAAGTTCCATAACAGCGTCGACACGGTGATTTGCGGCAACCTGATCCGCGGGGTGTACCATCAGCAGCAAGGCGCCTTTGGGATCTGGATCGACTTTGGCAACCAGGGCGTCCGCATCACACGGAACGTGATCTACAACACCCAAGCCGCCACGGTCTTTCTGGAGATGAACCATGGCCCGACGCTCGTGGACAACAATGTCCTGGTCGGGCAGGGTGTGCGAAGCAACTCCGAGGCGACGGTCTTTGCACACAACCTGTTCGTCGACTGCGGCTATGATTACAGTCCGGACGTCAACCGCCGTTCCCAGTTCTTCGCACCGCACACGACAAGAACGGTGGGGCTCAAGACCGGCACGGCGCAGGACGACAAGTGGTACCAGAACATCTTCGTTCGGCAGGGACTCGATCGCGTCAAGCCGGCGCCAGGCTACGCGGCGGACTACAACGTGTTCGTCGAGGGCGCCGAGCAGAGCGTCTTTGGGGATGAGCACAGTGTTGTCGAAGCGACGGCGGCCGGGTTCGCGGTGGAGGATCGTCCGCGGGGAGCCAGCCTCACGTTCTCGATCAGCGAGGCAACAGTGCAGATGAACGGGCCGCGAGTCGGAGCCGAGTTGGTGGGCGTCTTTCCGACCGTGGGGCAGACGCTCGAAGATCGGGATGGAAATCCGCTGACGATCGAAACCGACTTCCACGGCCACACGTTTTCGCGTCCGGTCGCCGGTCCCCTGGCTGACGTGCGACCGGGGAAAATCGAGATCCGCTGGTCGCTGGACGCCCCCGAGCCAGCGTTGGGTCGGGGGCGTTCGTTTTCGACGGAATAGCTGGTCTACAGCTCGACGGCCTCGACCTCGGCCACGAAACGGCCGGCGTCGCCACTCAAGAACGACGCCACGACACGGAACACGGCGTCACTGAAGCCGCCGATGTTCAGGATGTCCTCCCGCTCCGGAGCCTGTGTGGTCGTGCACGCCAGCAGGTCGATGCAGACGAGCTTCGGCCCGTCGTTGCCCAGCCGCTGCTGGTTGGCGACGAACTTTTGCCACTCCGTCATCACGCCCGTGGCGCCCTGCTGGCCGTACCCGAGGGCACGCCCGGCGTACACCCAGCTCTCGTTGTCGCTGACCAGGACCACGCCGGCAAACCGCCGCTTGGCGTACTTGCTGTTGGCCTGAGCCAGCGGCAGCGAGCAGTCCGTGCCACCGCCACCGTACTTGGCCAGCCGCTCCGCCAGACTCAAGATCGAGTCCTGCGGATCGACTTTCGCCTCGTACGCGGCCGTGTCGAACGGCACCACGACGCTGTCCGGGTTGCGGCGCAGGATGGCCGCCGCGAACAACGCCGCGACGTCCACGCACCGCATCCTGCTGGTCGCTCCCCGGCCCCGGTGGCCCGTGACCGGCGAACTCATCGAACCCGAAGTATCCAGGCCGATCAGGACCGGGCCCGGCAACTCCGGCACGCTTCCGCAGGCGATCTCGGCGGCCTGATGCAGCGCCGCCTTGATCTTCTGCGGCACATTCTCGTCCGCGTTCAGGTACGCCGCCAGGTACTGGTAAGGAAACTGCCGCGAACGGCGGATTTCGGTCGCGTCGGCGATCCGACCCGCCACGTAATCCACCAGCGCACCGTCCTGCGTGCCGTTGCCCGACGAAAGCACCTCGTGTCGCAGCAGCGTGTTCAGGTTCATGCGCAGGGCCTGTGGACCCATCTGGCGGGCAATCGCCTTCCAGACGAGCGGTCCCCGAGCCGCGTCCGCCAGCAAGTCCCAGCGGACCGACAGGTTGCCCAGGATCAGGGCCTGAGCCTCGGCCGAATCCGCCTTGCGGTACGCGATCAATCCTCGCACCTGCTCCGGCAGATCGGCTTCCGTCGCCGGCGCCCACTTCTCGACCTCCTTGCCGGTCAGCCAGCCGAACAGCGCTCGGCGCGCGTTGTCCTTCGGCGTTGGCCGGGCCAGTCGCAGCACGTCGCGCAAGCTCGGCTTGTCGCCGATCGAGGCCGACAGCAGCGTGCCCACCGAGGCCTCGTTCAACCACCGCTGGAACACCCGCTGCAAGCTGGACGACAAGCACGTGCGGCCGAACTGGCCCGAGCGGATCAGTTGGAACAGCGTGCGCAGCACCCGGCCGTTGTCGACCACGCGGTCGAACACCTTGTGCAGCAACTGCGAGTCGCGTTTCGACAGGACGGCCAGCAGCGCCGCCGGCATGTCCTTCATGAACGCCCGCTCACGCGAGTAGACGGCCAGTTTGGCCAGGAAGACGTTGTCATCGACCTGCTCGATCAGCTTGCGCAACTCGTCCAACTGCGTTTCGGCCGTGGCATAGTACGAGCCGTTGAAGCAGCCCGTAGCCGCCAACTGGGCCAGCGCATGCTGCGGCGCGAACTTGTACGCCCGGCCTCCGGCCTCGTTGGTCGAGTCGGTTCGCAGCAGCTTGCTCTTGATGCTCGAGAACAATGTCGTGTTGGCCATGGTGACATCCTGCAAAGTAAATGACCGACGAAGTTGTGACCAGAGGGTTTACGCTGCTCTATCCATTTGAGCTACGCCCCCGAAGAAGCAAGTGAAGTGGAGGCGGTGGGGCTCGAACCCACAACACGCGGCTTTCGAAGCATGTACTCCAATCGGCAGTCGGTCATGTCTCCTGATGTTTCGGGATGGTTGCGAGTGCGTCCCTGGAAAAAGGCGACTTCCGAAGACCGAGTGGCCTTCGGAAGTCTTGAGCAACAGCGCCCAACGAAGGGAAGCGCCGAGACACGTCGGGTTATGGTTGAGGTAGTCCCGGCGGGCAGTTGGGCCGAAAGTTCAAGACACCGATATCGTGTCCAGGTTCAGCCCCTGCCGCGAATTCACCCGTTGCTCGGTGAACAAGTTCGGTGTCCCCTGGGCAACGGGTAACGATGAAAAACTGTACTCCGGATCCCCTACCACGAAGCTGGGCTCGGCCCCTGGGCGGTTCGGCATGGCGAATTGATCTGGCAATCGTGGCGGAGACTGGCTATGCTCCCCTCGTCGCACCGGGTGCCGCGGTGCGCGCCGTCGCAGTGACAGCGCTCGCGGCAGGATACCGACATCCAGTTTTCGCTGCCGCCAAGGAGTGGCCCGTGCCTAAGACTTCGACGATTCTGTGGGGGATCGCCGCTGCCGCTGCGGGATGGTATTTCTTCGAGAAGTACGATGTGCGCGGCCTCGATGACGTCAAGCTGGCGCCCGCCGAATCTTCCGCCAATTCCGTGCCGGCTGCAGACGATCCGCTGCAGCCGCCTCCCGTCCGTTCGACGGGCACGATCCGCGTGGCCTCGTTCAACATCCAGGTGTTTGGCAAGACCAAGGCCGCCAAACCGCATGTGATGGATCTGTTGGCGCGTGTCGTGCGGGGCTTTGACCTTGTCGCCGTGCAACAGATCCAG
>CAIYOB010001330.1 GCA_903927685.1 uncultured Planctomycetaceae bacterium | reverse complement strand
TGCGGTCCAGACAGACAAGCTTCTGGCCATCGTGGAACACGATCGCGTCCGCCTGGGTCGCCAGCGAGCACGGTGCCACGGGCGATTCGAATCGCCAGCGGAGCCTGCCGGAGACCGCATCGCAAGCCACGATGCTGCGGGGCGTGCCCGGCCAGCCCCAGTCGCGGTTCGAGGCGTTGGTATTTGCCCACGTGTAAGTGCCCACGCGGCGGAAGTTCGGCAGAGTCGATTTCTCGTGGTCCGCAACCAGCAGGGCGGTGTCCTCGACCACGACGATCTCGCGGGCGAACTCGGTGCTCTCGCACGTCGCCAACGTCTGGCCGCTGGCCGCGTCCAGGATCGTGACCGGTGCGTCGATGTCCAGCGTCACATAGACGCGGTCACCGACCGCAACCAGTCGCCGCAGCAGGTGCGCCGGACCGCTCTTGAGCCCGAAATCCTTGCTGGCCCACTGGGGAATCTCCCGTTTCCACAGGACCGTGCCGTTGAACGCGTCCCGGGCGATCAGGCTCCACTGGGACGGCAATTGGATCGAGGCCCGCGAGCCTTCGTCCAGAATGTAGAACAACCGGCCGTGGGCGGACACCAGCGCGCTCAAGCTGGCCATGTGGTCGTGGTGCCGGGCCCAGCCGGGCCCGCCCAGCCACTGCAGACGCTGGGGTGGACCCACCAGCGTGTCCTTCCCCGTGGGATTGCCGTCCGGGCCATGCAGGTAGTGCGTCCACTGATCCATCTCCGCCGGCCAGGGCTTGGCGAGTTTCTCCGCGGCCCCCGGGCCCGGGTCCGGGAGCATCAAGGCCACGCCGCCGGGACAGAGCACACGCAGCAGTTCGTCCTGGGCCACGGACGCCGGGCGGCTGACGACGATCAGGTTCACGAAGTTGTCGATGTAGGGCAGGCGGCGCCCGTCCCAGCGGTCGACGCTGACCGCACCGTAACGCCCTGCGTCCCGCAGTCGTTGGCGGGCCGCGGCGACGGTCGCCGGATCGGCGTCCAAACCTTGGACCACATATTGCGGGCCGGCCGCCAATTGCTCGGCGAGCGCGCCATCGCCGCAGCCCACATGGACCACGACGCCGCCCTGAATGCCGGCCTGCCGGAGCAGTTCCGCCCCGTCCTGGCCGCGAGCGCCGGAAACCAGGCACCCGAGACACGCGGCGAAGGTAAGCACATGTTTCATCGTTCACCTCAGGTAGGTTAGGTGCCCAGCGTCGAACGTAGCCTCCGCGTGCGGAGATCTGCACGCAGAACGTGCAGTCCACGGTGCGCCGCGTTCACTTCAGTTGCGGTTCGCCCGGAACGACTCCCGTTTGATGTGCCTTCACCGCCGCCTGGATCTGCTCGATCACCTCCGGGTGCTCGGCCGCCACGTCGCGTTTTTCGGACGGATCGCGCCCCAAGTGGAACAGCAGCGGCGATTCATGCAAGTCAGGCTTCGGCTGGCCGTAACCGGATTGTGTCTGGAAGTGCAGCTTCCACTCGCCCCACCGGGCCGCGAACAACTGACTGCCGCGGTAATAGAAGAACGGCCGCGGCGGCAGCGATTGGCCGGAGAACAGCAACGGCGCGAGGTCCGTACCGTCCAGTGTCACCCCGGCGGGCAACGGCGCGCCCGCCAAAGCGAGCGAGGTCGGAAACAGGTCCATCGCGTGGGCCAACTCCGCGGTGATGCCCGGCCGGATGCGGCCGGGCATCCAAGCAATGCCGGGGACTCGCATCCCGCCCTCCCACGTGCTGCCCTTGCCTTCGCGCAGCGGTCCCGCGCTGCCGCCCTGGTCGCCCATGATCAGCCACGGGCCGTTGTCGCTGGTAAAGAACACCAGCGTTCGA
>CAIYOB010001329.1 GCA_903927685.1 uncultured Planctomycetaceae bacterium | reverse complement strand
TATTTCAGTTTGACCACGGACCGCATGTTGTTCGCGCCGCCGGCGGAGCAGGCCGCCCAGCGTGCGTGGCAGGCGTTCGGGGCCCAGCCCGTGTCGACGTACCTGGCGAATTCCATCCAGCGAGTGGGCGGTGAAAGCGCCTCGCCTGTCATCCCGTATTCGCTGGTGACAGCCGTCGATTCGCAACCCGGTCTGGGGCCCTTGCTCGCCGCTGACGGCCGGACGCCGATCCGCTTGGCCGACGACGAGATCGCGCTGAACAGCTGGGCTGCCGCCGATCTGGCCGCCCAACCGGGCGACCGAATTCGCGTGACTTTCTACCAGCCGGAAACGACGCACGGTCGGCTGGAGGAGGCGTCCGCCGAATTTGTTTTGAAGGCGGTCGTCCCACTGACGGAGCCGGAACGGCCGTATCGGCGAAATCGCCCGGCTGAGTATCAGACTCGCCCCACGCTGGCGAACGACCCGGATTTGACGCCGACGGTCCCTGGCGTCACGGACCAGGAGTCCATCGATCGCTGGGAGGCTCCGTTTCCTGTCGACAACAGCCGCGTGCGGCCCACCGATGACCAGTACTGGCGAAACCACCGCACGACGCCCAAGGCGTTCCTTTCTCTGTCGGCCGGCAGACGGCTGTGGGGTAGCCGTTTCGGTGACCTCACGTCGTTGCGAGTCGCCGTCGCGCCGCAGCAGGACGCGACGGCGCTGACGGACCAGCTGGAGGCCGCGTTGCGTGCTGAACTGGCGCGGGAACGGGCGGCCCTGGGCTTCGCCTTCCTGCCGGTCAAGCAGCGCGGCTTGGCGGCCTCCGCGGGCGCGACCCCGTTTGACGTGCTGTTCCTGTTCCTGAGTTTCTTCGTGATCGTCGCCGCTCTGATGCTGGTCGCGCTGCAGTTCCGCTTGGGCGTCGAACGCCGGGCGCGCGAGATCGGCACCCTCCTGGCCGTCGGCTTCGCGCGGCCGCTGGCGGCGCGAGTGTTTGCCGTCGAGGGCGCGGTGGTGGCGGCCAGCGGCGCGGCATTGGGCGTAGTCGTCGGCGTGGGCTACGCCTGGCTGCTGCTCGCCGGGCTCAAGACATGGTGGATCGGGGCCATCGCGACGCCGTTCCTGCAGTTGGCAATCGAGGAACGCAGCCTGTTCATCGGCTATCTCAGCGGCGTCGCCATCTGCGTGCTGACGATCGTCTTGAGCCTGCGGCGCACCCGGCGGATTTCGGTCCGGCGGCTGCTGGCGGGCCAAGCGGCGGGCGCTGATGAATTGATCTACGCCCCGGCCAGTCGCTGGGGAGTGATCGGGGCGGTGGCCCTGCTGGTGGCCGCCGCGGCCTTGGCGTTTGCGGCTCCGCAATGGGGCGGCGAGGCGCAAGCCGGCGCGTTCGTCGGTTCCGGCACGCTCGTGCTGACCGCGTTCCTGTCCCTGATTCGTCGTTATTTCAAGACCGGCGGCCGACTCCGCGCCCGGGAGAGCGGGTGGAGTCTGCGGTGGCTGGCGGCCCGCAACGTCGCCAGGAATCCGGGGCGCAGCACGCTGACCGTCGGCTTGATGGCCGTCGCCAGTTTTCTGATCGTGGCGATGAGTTCCTTTCGGCTGGCGCCGACGGCGGCCGGAACGGGCGGCTGCGACCTGGTGGCGGAGAGTTCCGAGCCGATCTTCGGGGACTGGAGCACGCCGGAGGGCCGGGAAGCTCTGCTCGCAGATCAAGCCCAAGTGCTGGACGGAGGCGTCGTCCTCCCCCTGCGTTTGCAGGCCGGCGATGACGCCAGCTGCAGCAACCTGTACCAGGCTTCGCAGCCCCAGATTCTCGGCGTGACGGAGTCCATGGTGCGATACTTCGACGACCCGCAGGTCCAGGCCTTTGCCTGGGCCGCCAGCGCGGCCGAATCGCCCGCCGAGCGGGCCAACCCTTGGCGTCTGCTCGCGACCGGAGCACCGTCGGCTGGCACGAGGTTAGCGGCACATGATTGCCTGGGTGGCTGTGGTCGAGTGCAACGAGCCCACAGTCCGCAGGGATTCCGGGGGCTCGCTGCACTCGACCCCGGCCACCCTTCCCTGGCTTCTTCTCTCAACCTCCTGCCATTTGGCGCACTGGCGCCTGCGGCGACGCCCGGCGATTCGCGACCCGGCCAGCCGAACGCCTCGTCGCCGCCAGCAACTCCGGCGGCGATTCCTGTCGTGTTAGACAAGAACATGGCCATGTACAGCCTGCACCTGTACGGCGGCGTCGGCGAGGAGTTTGAATTGACTTATCCCGAGGCCGGCACGCTCCGTTTCCGCGTGGCGGGGTTGCTGAGCAACAGTGTCCTGCAAGGCAGCTTGTTGATCGGCGAGGCGGATTTTGTCCGGCAGTTCCCCGACGTCAACGGGTATCGGTACTTCCTGATCAAGTCGCCGGCCGGCCAGACGCGGGCGGTGGCCGCAGCGCTGGAAGATCGCCTGGGGGATCAGGGCTTCGACGCCGTTTCGGCGGTCGAGCGGTTACAGGATCTGTTTGCGGTCCAGAACACGTACTTGAGCACCTTTCAGAGCCTGGGGGCGTTGGGCCTGTTGTTGGGCACCTTCGGCTTGGCCGCGGTCCAGATGCGCAGCGTGCTCGAACGGCGCGGAGAGCTAGCACTGCTGCGGGCCGAGGGTTTCCGCCGCCGCCGGTTGGCTCGCCTGGTTCTGTTCGAGGCCCTCG
>CAIYOB010001328.1 GCA_903927685.1 uncultured Planctomycetaceae bacterium | reverse complement strand
GTGCCGGCCCCGAACGGCTTCAAGCCGATCACACCGACGTTCTTCTCTTGTGCCAGCTTCAAAAGGCTGTCGCCGCCCAGTTCCTTGGTCAGGAACAGGTAGGGGAAGATGATCACGTCGAACTGCGGGTACTTCTGCAGGATCTTGCGAAACACGGCGGGGTTGTGCGCCGAGACGCCCAGGAAGCGGACCTTGCCCTGCTGTTTGGCCTTCTCAAACACGCTGACCACCATGTCCAGCGCCTTGTCATTCACCGGCAGCAGCGTGCCCAGGCTGTTCTGGCCCGCGCCCCAGGTCGCGCCGACGGGCCGCCACATGTCGAGCATCTCGGTCTGGTATCCTTTGAGCCGGGCCTCGATGTTCTGCATCATCCCGTCCGGCGTCAGTTGCTCTTCGTAATCGGGTGTGATCTTCTCCGGCCAGGAAGCGAAGCCGATGAACCACTTGTCGCGTCCCGCCGTTTTGGTTCTGGACATTGCCGCGCCGTACAGATCGCACTCGCCGTCGATGTTGTTGTCGACGTAGTTCAGCCCCAGCTCGACCGCCTTTTCCAGGACCGGTACCCGATCTTCGACGGAGCTGCCGCCGTGCCCGCCCAGCGAGACCTCGGAGATCATGAACCCCGTCTTACCCAACGGGCGATAAGTCATCTTGGCGTTGTAGTTCAGGATCTTGGAGGTGTCCTCGGGGGCGGCCTGGGCCGCCGCCAAGGGGACCAGGGCGGCCCCTGCCGCCGCGGACGATGCTTTGAGGAACTCGCGCCGATTGCTGCCTGCGTCTGACATGGAAGGTTCTCCTCGGAGTGTGTGCCGATTCGCTACCAGGGTCAAAGTGTACCAAACGGGAACCGTGTCTACCAACCCGATTCGGAATTGTCGCGTGGCATTGGTTGACCAGACCACCCTAATGCGGGTAGAATCGTTTTTCGCGTGCCACCGCCGACAGGAGAAAGTGTTTATGGCCACCGTGGAAAGGGACGTGTTGCAGCTCGGCCCGCAGTCAAACGGGATCTCGCTCAGTCCGTGGGAGTTCGATGCGGCTGAGTTCGAGCCGGGCTGGCGATATGACCTCGTGAACGGAGTGCTGATTGTGAATCCTCCTCCCGCACTGGCAGAGCGAGATCCGAACGAGGAACTCGGCCGCTGCCTTCGCAATTACCAGGAATCGCACCCTCACGGCGACTCGCTGGACTTCACGGTTTCGGAACAGACGGTGCACATCGGTCCGCACCGGCGGCGGGTGGATCGGGCCATTTGGGCGGGCCTGGGACGCCTGCCGCACGAGGACGAAACGCCGACGATCACGGTCGAGTTCGTCTCCGAAGGCCGCCGCAATCGGCAGCGGGACTATCAGATCAAACGCGACGAGTACCGCTCGGCCGGCGTCCGCGAGTATTGGATCTTCGACCGGTTCACGCGGCAACTGACGGTGCACCGCTTTGCGCGGGGGAAGAGCACCACCAAGGTGCTTGCCGAAGACGACACCTACACAACGCCGCTGTTGCCGGGCTTTGAATTGCCGCTGGCGTCTTTGCTGGCCTTGATGGATCGCTGGAGCGGTTGAGCGGGGCCGTTGCCGCTACCCGATAATCCGCTTCCAACGTTCCAGGTTCCACTGCACTTTTTCCGCCGGAGTCATCTTGCTGAAGTCGGGCTCAGCGGCGGGCTGGAACCCGCCGCGCGGCGACGTTCCGCTTGGGGGCGCCGACGACTTGGGAACGCTACTGGTCCCGCCATAGCTGGTGGCGCCGTCCGTCCGCAACAGATCTTGATCCAACGTCCGGTACGGCCGGATGCCCAGTTTGCCCAAGTCGGCGTGGTACGCGCGGACGGCCTCGACAGGCTCGATCTCGTCATCGGCCACCAACCGCAGGTAGCGGATGAAGCTGAGCTGATGCTCGGCGTTGTTGATCTTGCGGCCGTACAAGGCGACCCGCGCGCCGTACTTCTTGGCTTCCCACAGCATGTGGAACGCATCAAACGTAGTTCCGGCCGAGCCGCCCAGCACCCCCACGACGACAGCGCTGTCGTAACGCACCAGGGCTTCCATCGCCGCCGGACCGTGGTAGGGGATCTTGAGGAAGATCGGCCGCCCGCTGCTGGTCACGCCCGCCAGCGTCCGCACGATGTGATCGTTCACGAATTGAGCGATATCGGCGGGCGGATGGTCGCCGCACGCATTGGGGTCAAACACCTCCAGGAAATGCCGGAAGCCTTTCGCCTCGGCCTCCAGCCGGAACGCCTTGTACGCTTCCAGCGTCGGCAAGTCCAGCGCCACGTCGTTATTGAAGGTGACCGAGTACAG
>CAIYOB010001327.1 GCA_903927685.1 uncultured Planctomycetaceae bacterium | reverse complement strand
CATCCGGACGTCGACCTGCTCAGCGTCCGGGAACGCCACGGCGGCCCGACTTTTGCCGCGATCACCTCGCGGAGTTTCCACCCCGGCGGCGTCCAGTCGCTGCTGGCCGACGGCTCCGTGCGGTTCGTGCCGCAAACGATCGCCGGCTCCGTCTGGCGGGCTCTGGGTACCGTGGCCGGCGGGGAAGTCGTCCCCAGTGGTTGAGGCCCGGCGGTTGCTGGACACGCCAGGATCAAGACCCGCCGTCTCTTCTCGGCCAACCCCAGGTCCGCATACCAGACTTCGCCGGGTCTAGGTTCAATAGACACCGTAGGCCTCCGTCCAGGCCGCTGCCTGCTCGTCCGCAGGGAGTAGCGGCTTTGACTGAACTCTAGCCTCGAACGACAACCCTTGTCGAATCTCAATTTGGGCCAGCAGGAGGTTCACCGCATCGCTCGGCGTGAGGCCCAGTTTCTGAAGGAACTTCTCAGCCCGATGTGGGCGGCAAGCGGGGATCTTCTCGCGCAGGATGGCAGTCTCATTCACGCGCGCAATCTCCAACACGGTTAGGACGCTTCCATACGGCTAGTTTACCACCGCCGCGATCCCGCGATGGCCCCGCATCCGGGTCTTACTTGCTTCCATTTCGCGACTCCTTCTTGCTCCCTCCCCAGACCGGCACCGGGACGGCGGCCAGGATCTCCTCGACGACGCGGGCAGAGCGGTCAAAATCGCCGGCCAACCGCACTTCCAGCACCGGCCCGGCCACGTGCTGGATATCGTCCGGGATGACAAAGCCCCGGCCCCGCAGGTGCGCCCGAGCTTGGGCGACGCGCTGCCAGATCAGCAGCCCGCGCGGGCTCAGCCCCAGCGTCACCTCGCGATGCTCGCGGGTCACGCGGGCCAGGTCGACCAGGTACTCCTGCACGAGCGGGCTGACGGCGACCTCGGCCACGTGCCGCTGCAGCCGGCGCAGTTGGGGCGGCTCGATGATCGCCGCCCCGCTGCCCCGGGCGGGACCGTCGGCGCCGACGTTGGCGGCCAGCATCGCCAGTTCGCTGCCGCGGTCCGGATAGCCGATCCGCAGCTTCATGGCGAATCGGTCCAACTGGGCCTCCGGCAGCGGGTAGGCCCCGTGGCTCTCCACCGGGTTCTGTGTGGCGATCACAAAGAACGATTCGCTCAACGGATGCGTCTGGCCGTCGATCGTCACCTGCCGCTCGGCCATCGCCTCGAACAGCGCACTCTGCGTCCGCGGCGTGGCCCGGTTGATCTCGTCGGCCAGCAGCACGTCGGAGAACACGGGCCCGGCTTTGAACTCGAATTCCCGCGTCTTCTGGTTGAAGACGTTGAACCCCGTGACGTCGCTGGGCAGCAGGTCGGGCGTGCATTGCACACGGGCAAAGATCCCGCCCACCGCCTGGGCCAGGGCCTTGGCCAGGGTCGTTTTGCCCAGGCCCGGCAAGTCGTCGAACAGCAGGTGCCCCCGGGCCAGCAGGCAGGCCAGTACCAATTCGACGACGTCGGACTTGCCGATCAAGGCCGCGTTCAGCGAGACCCGCAGGGCGTCGATGGCGGCCTGGTGGCTGCAGACATCAGGTTCGATGCTGTCTGGGCACGATGATCGTCCAGGCTCCGTGGCGATTGCGATACTCATGCGATTCTCCTCGTGCGGCCGTGGCCGCAGTTGAACTTGACCCGGCTGCGCCGGAACCTGAACCCCCTAATCTTTCACCTAATTTTTCACCTAATCTCCTTCCCACTGCCTTGAATCCGGTGGGAGATTAGGTGAAAGATTAGGTGAAAGATGAAGTAGAAGATCAGGGTGACCTACGAACTCATTCGCCGGCCTGTGACGTCGCGGGCGACATGCCGACAACTG
>CAIYOB010001326.1 GCA_903927685.1 uncultured Planctomycetaceae bacterium | reverse complement strand
TCCGCGTCGTCGTCCCAGACCCGGAGGCTCGGCAACTCCTCGCCTTCGTAACGCAGATCCCGATAGGCCTCGTCCGCAATCACGTGGATCCGGGCTTGCGAGGACCAACGCTTGGCGATTTCCACAACCGCCGCCCGACGCTGCCGGGACAGCGTGGAGCCGGCCGGATTGTCGAAATCGGGAACCAGGTAGATCGCTTTGACACGCGGCAGCTCACCCTGCGTCCGCAGGCGCGTCAGCGTCTCCTCCAACGCCTCCGGAACGATTCCGGCGTCATCACCTGCCACACCGACGGCGCGGGCGCCGAGTCCGGCCAGCAGGCCCAGGTAGACGAAATAGGTCGGCGCGGCGCACAGGACGATATCTCCCGGATCCAGTAGGCTCTCGCTGACCAAGTGCAGCAACTGGTTGCTGCCGGCGGCGACGACGACCTGTTCCAACGTGACCGGCGGTCCCGCCGGGTCGAGTTCTCGCGTCCGCTGGAGCAACAGCTCGCGCAGCGGTGGATGTCCCGGAGTGGTCCCGTACTGCAACGCGGCCCGGGCGGCGCCGGGGTCCGCGAACAACGCCGCCAAGGCTTCGTGAGCGAGGTCGGTCGGCAGGGTCTCGGGATCCACAAAGCCGGCGGCCAGCGAGATCAGGTGCGGGTTTTCCAGCGCACAGGCCATCAGCTGGCTGATCGGCTGACCGCCCGCCCAGTGGGCGCGCCGGCTGGGTTGGTAGCCCGTCGAAAACGGCTTCCCTTGCGTGGCAGGGCTCACGAACGGACTTTCCGCTGAGCACGCGGCCCCCTCTTCCCCAACCCTCCCCCCGGAGCACCGGGGCGAGGGAGTGGGTTGGGGAGCATTGCCGGCGCTGGTCATGCGCGCCTCACTTCCCCGCGGCTGCGGCCAATTCGGCGGCCCGCCGAGTGCTTTCCCAGGTAAACTCCGGCTCCTCGCGGCCGAAATGACCACCGGCAGCCGTCTTGCGGAAGATCGGCCGGCGCAGGTCCAGGTACTTGATGATCCCGCCCGGGGTCAGCGGAAACAGCTTGCGAATCAGGTCGCAGATCGCATCGTCGCTGATCTTGCCAGTCCCCTGCGTATCCACATGGACGCTGACCGGATCGCTCACGCCGATCGCATAGGCAATTTGCAATTCGCAGCTGTTCGCCAAGCCGGCGGCGACTACGTTCTTGGCGATGTGCCGGGCCATGTACGCCGCGCTGCGGTCCACCTTGGTCGGATCCTTGCCGCTGAACGCCCCGCCGCCGTGTCGGCCCCAGCCCCCGTAGGTATCGACGATGATCTTGCGGCCGGTCAGCCCGCAATCGCCGTGTGGCCCGCCGACGACGAACCGCCCGGTGGGATTGATGTGGTACTTGACATCGCCCCGCACCAGTTCTGCCGGCAAGATGGGCTTGACCACGCGCTCGATGACGAATTCCCGGATTTCCTGGTTCGAGACGTCGGGGCTGTGCTGCGTCGACACGACGACCGTATCGACACGCACCGGTTGGCGGCCCTGGTACTCGATCGTGACCTGACTCTTGCTGTCGGGTCGCAGCCAACCGGCCTCCGAATTGAAGCGGGCTTCGGTCAGCCGGTGGAGGATCTTGTGGGCCAGCGAGATCGGCAGCGGCATCAGTTCGGGTGTGTCGTCGCAGGCAAAGCCGAACATCAGGCCCTGGTCGCCGGCCCCAATCTCCTTGCCCCGGGTCGTGTCTTCATCCACGCCCATCGCGATGTCCGGGCTCTGCTTGTCCAACGCCAACAGCACGGAGCAGGTGTCGGCGCAAATGCCCATGTGGTCGTCGGTGTAACCCACGTTCCGGATCACATCACGCACGACCTTGGTGTAGTCCGCAACGGCTTTGGTCGTGATTTCCCCGGCGACAATGGCCACGCCGGTCGTAACCAGCGTTTCACAGGCCACCCGGCTGTACGGATCTTGCTCGATCAGGGCGTCCAGCACGCCGTCCGAGATCTGATCGGCGAGCTTGTCGGGATGTCCCATGCTGACGGATTCACTGGTAAACAGATACTTGCCGGCTGCCACAATAAAACTCCT
>CAIYOB010001325.1 GCA_903927685.1 uncultured Planctomycetaceae bacterium | reverse complement strand
GAGGTGTTCGAGGGCGACGAGCAAGCGAACGCGCTTCTCACCCAGCCAATCCGCGAACCGTGGTCTCTGTAGCTCGGCAAGTCCAGGAGTTCGATGAGACCTCCGAAGCCGTGCCGCCACGGATTATGAACCCCCGTACGACGGAGACGTTTGTCCTCCTTCGCCCGGACGAGTACTGGCGTCTAAAGGAAGATTTGGTTCTGCGACCTCAACCCCCTGGAGCGATCAGGCTGCCCCCACGGCCTCGTACACTTTCCCATGACGCCTCAGCCACGCGAGGTCGCCGGCGTCTGCCCGCTGCTTGATTTCCCGCAGCAAGTTGATCGTTTCAGCTTCGTAGCACGGTTCGCTTGGATCATCGACGGGTATGACCATCTCGACATCCACTGCGACCACGTATCGATCGCTTTGAACCAAGCGAGTGCGCTTCATTCGTTGGCCTGGGATCCGCATCACCAATCCTCGTCAAAGAAATGAACCGTTACCAACTTCGCCACACCACTTTGCCGCAGGTGCGACCAGACCGCTTTGAACTCAGTGCCGTCGGGCAGCGTCTCGCGCACCTCCACCACCGGGTTGGGAGAAGCCGCAGGGCGTTCGACGATCAATTCTCCGTCGTCCATGCCAGCAACAACCTGCCATTCCATAATGCCCCGTTCTTCCAACCGCTCGGCCGCATGCTTCCCGACGACGTACTTATCCTGGGTGACAAGCTTGCAAATGGCGGCAAACAGCTGTCCCATTATTGTCCCTCTTCGGTCGGCCAGGAAGTCCGCTCGCCCAAACCTGTTGGGCTACGGCGTCCAGTTTACCACAGGATTCGTCCAGCAAGCACTAGGGCAGGTTGTGCCAGGACTTCGGCGGGATCCTACGGCAAGTCGCGCATGCGTTTTTTGGGGAAGGTGTCAGGAACCGTTTTTGCGTTCTTTGGGGCGGCCTTGGGGGCGAAGCGTGCTTTCCAGTCCCAGTCGGCGGGCGATCTGGTCGCACCATGCTCCCTCGCCGAACGGACTGCCGCGTTGCCCGCAACGACGCAGCGCCGCCAACTCCGCCTCGGTTTGCGGTCCGTGGACGTGCTCGACCCAGCCCGGCCAACGCGGCAATGGCCAAGCCGCCAACAACGACTTTTCCTTCGCCGTACCGTAGTTTCCAGCGATGCAGACTGCCCCCACGCCAACGTTCCGCACCAGGGACCAGGGGCGAGATTCGCTCGTAAACCGGGACAGCTCCCCGTCGTCTCGCGGCCAGACAACCAAGTGCCAATGGTTGGGTAACACGCAATACGCCAACAGCCGCATTTGCGTACGTTCCACGGCCTCTTTTCCAGTCACACTTCGACGTATTCGGCGCTCGCGAAGGGCGCCGGTATCGGAAGTCCGTCCTCGGCGAGTCCCGCGAGGTGCATGCGAATACCCTCCCGCATCCGTTCCTCGGTTTCCTGCTTCGTCTGTCCTGTGGCGACGCAGCCCGGAAGGTCCGGTGAGTAGGCGGAGTAGTTGCCCTTCGCTTTCTCGATCACGATCAAGTACTGTTGCATCGAGTTACTCCTTCAATCCTGCTTGCTTCAGGATGCTGTTCAGCGTACCCGGCGCAAGATCGTCTTTCATGTTGCCGGCGACGGTGACGCGACCAGGTTTGGTCGGGTGCTTGTACTGGCGGTGGCTACCCTTCTGCGCCACCAACTGCCAGCCATCGTCTTCGAGCAACCTGATTGCATCGCGAACAGTCACATCCAAGCTCCCGATCTCGACTCACCCAGGAAGAGCCCCGATCACCGTCGTCGGGGACAAAAAGGGCGCCTGCGTCAGTTTACCAAATTCCCCCGCGGGGACCAACGGGAAGCCTCCTCATCGCTGGTGGCGTTTTGCCCGATCATGCGCGGCCCACGTCCATCCGCGGAGCGCCAGCACGAGCGCCACGACGACCAGCGAAAGCGAGCCCACCAGTGAAATCAGCGAGAGAAGCATGTCAAGTCCATTCTCGCCGCCTTACGCAAGAACGGCCTCCCACAAACTGGGAAAACAGGCGAAGTAAGCGGCCAGGAGGGTAGCCCATCCGAGGAATTTCAATTTGCCAAGAGACCCATAGCGTCCCTGTTTTGTGGGAGGTCGCACCGACGCCGTGCGTTCAAGCCGAAATGTTGATGGCAAGCGGCCGAGTGTTTTCGTTCCGCTCGCCAGGGCTTGCGACGACAGGTTCGGTTAGCCACACCCCCCGCAAATACTTAGAATCCATCAATCAGGGATGATGATTGGTGTTCTGGGGAGAATTGCAACGGCGACGGCACAAGAATCGGCGGAGCTGTCGGACAGTCGGGCATTCCTCATTCCGGTCACCGCCGGATTGGGATCGTAACACGGATGGAAAACGAGGCGGTAGGTCGGAATATCCCGGGGGATGATCCAGCGGGCTGCGCACGCCCCGGCCGCCCCGATTCAGCACCCGGGTTCTTGCGCGCATTTCTTGAACAGGAGGTAACAGAAACCACGGAGAAAGCTCCTGCACTCTGTTCCCTCCGTTTCCTCCTGTTCACGATTCCCGGATTCATTGGGTTGCGGCCGAAGGCCGCGTTGGTTAACCGCGACCCAGCGGGGAGCGCGTCGGCCTCACGCTCCCCGTTGGGTCGCGGTGAAACGAGCCAAAGTCAATCGCGTGCCACCACCAAGGCGAACGCTACCGCAACGTCGGCCAAATGGTGTTGATGGATTCGCTTTCTTGACTCGCCGTGCTAGAATCCGCGGCCATGCGAGTCGCACTTGTCCGACCTAATCTGGCTGATGTCCGTTCCGCGGATGCGATGCAGCCGTTGAGCTTGGCGATTCTGGCGAGTTTGACTCCGGCGGATGTGCAGTTGGAATTGATGGACGAGCGGCTGGAACCGATTCCCGTCGATGCGCCGACGGACTTGGTGGCGATGACCGTCGAGACGTTCACGGCGCGGAATGCCTATCAGATTGCGGCTCGCTTCCGGCGGCGTGGAATCCCGGTTGTCATGGGCGGGTATCATCCGACGCTGTTGCCTGAGGAGGCGCTCCAGCATGCCGACGCCGTTGTCGTCGGCGATGCGGAAGGAATCTGGCCGGAGGTCGTCGAGGACGCGCGGGCGGGAAAGTTGCGGCGCGTGTATCAGGCGGCCGAGACGCCGTCACTCGCCGGGCCGCTGCCCCGGCGAGACATCTTTCGGGGCAAACGGTACGCTCCGCTGAACCTTGTGCAATTCGGACGCGGGTGCCGGTTCGCGTGCGATTTCTGTTCAATCCATGCCTTCTACGGCACGAACCTCCGCTGGCGGCCGGTGGAAGAAGTCATCGCTGAGATCGAGTCGCTGGGCCGCAGGCATCTGCTGTTTGTCGACGATAATCTGCTGGCCGACCAGGGCCGAGCGGAGGCGTTGTGCCGAGCGCTGATTCCGTTGCGGGTCCGCTGGTCGTGCCAAGCGAGCATCGACGTGTGCCGGGAACCGCGACTGCTGAAGCTGATGGCGGACAGCGGCTGCCAGGCGATGGTGATCGGCTTCGAATCGCTGGATCCGCGCAACCTCCAGCAGATGAACAAGGGGTGGGCGGTGCAGGACGGAGACTATGCCGCGTCGCTTCGCAGGATCCGCGAACACGGCATCATGGTCTACGGTACGTTCGTGTTCGGGTACGATCACGACACGGTCGATGCGTTCGACGCCTGCGTCGATTTCGCGTTGCGGTCGCGGTTCTTTCTGGCGAACTTCAACCCGCTCACGCCGACGCCCGGCACGGCCTTGTACCGCCGGCTGGCGGCCGAAGGGCGACTGCTGCACGACCGCTGGTGGCTGGCACCCGGATTCCGCTACGGGCAGGCACTCTTCCGGCCGCGAGGGATGAGCCCCGAACAATTGGCGGAGGGCTGCTTTCGGGCGCGGCGGGCCTTCAATACATTTCGGTCGATTCTCCGCCGCGTCTGGGATTGGCGAACGAACTGCCGCAGTCCCGGTCGCCTGGCCGCGTTTCTGTTGGGCAACTTCATCTCGCGGCGGGAGATTAGGAGGAAGCAAGGGATGGCGTTGGGAGGCGCGGATTCGCTGACGTCCGGGGAGGTGGAGCGTGAAGGTCAGTCTGATCAAGCCCAACATCGGCCGGCTTGAGCACAGCCTGTACGTGGACTCGGGGCGAATGGAGCCGCTCCAGTTGGGCGTCCTGGCCGCGCTGACGCCGCCGGACGTCGAGGTCGCGATGTACGACGACCGGATGGAGCCGATTCCCTACGACGAGCCGACCGACTTGGCCGCGATCACCGTCGAAACGTTCACGGCCCGCCGCGCGTACGAAATCGCGGCCGAGTTCCGCCAACGCGGCGTGCCCGTGATTCTGGGCGGAATTCATCCGACGCTGCTGCCCGAGGAAGCGGCGCAGCACGCGGATTCGCTGTACCTGGGCGATGCGGAGTTCCTGTGGACGCAAGTGCTGGACGACTGCCGCCGCGGGCGGTTACAGCCGCTGTACCAAGCTCCCGTGGGACCGCCGCAGCCCGGCACGCTGACGCGGCGTGATCTGTTCCGCGGCCGGGGCTACCTGCCGTTGGCCCTGCTGCAATTCAGCCGCGGCTGCGGGTTCGACTGCACGTACTGTGCGGTCAGCGCCTACTTCCACCAGACGCACTACCTGCGGGCCGTCCGCGAAGTGGTTGCGGAAATCGAGTCTCAGCCGCGGCGACTGCTCTTCTTTGTGGACGACAACATGCTGTGGAACCGCGAGGCCGCCAAAGCCCTGTGCCGCGAACTGATCCCGCTGCGGATTCGCTGGGTCTCGCAGGCCAGCATCGACATGACGGAAGACCGCGAACTGATGGAACTGATGGCCGCCAGCGGCTGCCTGGGGCACGTCATCGGGTTCGAATCGCTGAACCCGGAGAACATCCGCGAGTCACGCAAGGCTCCCAACCTGACGGACGCCGGCCGTGACTACCGCGAGCCGCTCCAGGTCCTGCGCGATTACGGGCTGCAGGTTTGGGCCGCCTTCACCTGCGGCCACGATCACGACACGCGGGACTCCATCGAGCGAACCGTGGACTTCGCGATCGACAACAAGTTCTGCTTCGCGGCGTTCAACATTCTGATGCCGTACCCGCGTACCGCCTTGTACGAGACCCTGCGGGCGGAAGGCCGCCTGCTGTACGACGGGCAATGGTGGCTGCACCCGGAGTATCGCTTCAACCACGCGGCCTTCCAGCCTCGCGGAATGTCGGCCGAGGAACTCACCGACGTCTGCTTCCAAGCCCGGCGACGATTTAACAGCTTCGGCTCGATCCTCTTCCGAGCTTGCGACTGGCGATATGTCCGCAGTCCCTACCGCTTGGGGTTGTACCTTCGCTACAATCCCCTCTTCCGCCGCGAGACGTTCAAGAAACAGGGAATGCGATTCGGCCTGCGTTGAGAGCCCCCTCATGAAGCTGACGCTCATCTATCCCGCGGTCGGACGCAAGCCGGGGCATCCGTATGTCCGGTCGTGGCAGATGGAGCCGCTGGCGATGGCCGTGCTGGCGGGCCTGACGCCGCCCGACATCGAGGTCCGCTTCTTCGATGACCGACTGGAGCGCATTCCGTTCGACGAGCCGACGGACCTCGTGGCGATCAGCGTGGAGACGTTCACGGCGCTGCGGGCCTACAGGATCGCGCGGCAGTTCCGCGCACGTGGCGTGCCGGTGGTCCTGGGAGGCTATCACGTGACGTTGATTCCGGAAGAGGCCGGACGGGAGGCTGACGCCATCGTCGTCGGCGACGCGGAGCCCGTGTGGCAGCGGCTGCTCGCTGACGCTCGGCACCATCGTCTGGAAGCCGTGTATCGAGCGGCGGCCCCGCGTCCACTGGCCGGGGTGCGTCCGCGGCGTGAGCTGTTTCGCGGAAAGGACTATCAGCGAGTCGCCTTGATAGAGGCGACTCGAGGATGTCCGCTCGCTTGCGATTTCTGTTCGATCACGGCGTTTCATCAGGCTCGCCAGAACCGTCGGCCCCCGGCGGAAGTCGCGGCCGAAATGGAGCCGTGCGGCCAGCGTTGGTTCTTCCTGGTCGACGACAACTTCGCCGCTCAGCCCCAGTGGGCGCGGGAACTGTGCCGCGAACTGACGCCGTTGCGTCGCCGCTGGATCGGCCAGATTGGGCTGCACGCTGCGCGCGACGAGCGGCTGTTGGAACGGATGGTCGCCAGTGGCTGCCGCGGTGTACTGGTCGGCGTGGAGTCTCTGGAACCGGCCAACCTGCAGGCGATGGGAAAATCCTGGAATCTGGCGGCGGAGAATTACGCGCAAAGTCTGGGGCACCTCCGCAAGCACGGGCTGGCCATCTACGGAACGTTCCTATTCGGCTACGACCACGACGACGCCGAGACGATCCGCCGAAGCGTCGATTTCGCCCGCGAACAGCAGCTGTTTCTGGCCGCCTTCAACCAGGTGGTCCCGTTTCCCGGCACCCCGCTGTTCCGGCGGCTGGAGCAGGAAGGCCGGCTGCTGACGCCCAAGTGGTGGCTCGATCCTGACGGCTGCGTCGGCGACGTCGTGTTTCGGCCTCGCCGGGTGTCACCGGAGGAACTGCAAGCGGCGTGCCTGCAAGCGCGGCGGCAGTTTTTCGGTTGGCCGTCGATCCTCGGCCGCTTGGCAGATTGGAAAGTCAACGCCTCCAGCCTGCCGAACCTGGCGACGTTTCTGGCCCTGAATTTCGGCGCTCGCGGCGACATCCAGCGGCGTCAGGGGCTGCAGCTGGGAGCCGGACCGTGGGAGCAGGAGGCGGGGCATGAGCCGGTATCGGTTTGAGTTGGCGACGCCGGCCGACGACGGCGAACTACGGGCGGCACTGGCGGCGACGCCGATGCCGGGCTCGATCGCGGTCAGCTTTCACCGCGAGCCCAGCTACTTCGGCGCCGCCGTGGTTGACGGCCGCTTTCGGCAGACGTTGGCCGCACGCGATCCGCAGACTCGGCGGATCATCGGTGTCGCGTCGCGGTCCGTCGGGCCGCGGTACGTCAACGGCCAGCCGGCCGACGTGGGCTATCTGAGCGGCCTGCGCGTGCTGGCAGGCCATCGCGGCCTGGGCATGTTGGCACGCGGTTATGCCTTCCTTCGCCAGCTGCACGCAGACGGCCGCACGCCGCTGTACCTGACGACCATCGCCAGCGACAACCAGCCCGCGCTTGCGGCGTTGACCGGGGGCCGGGCCGGCCTGCCGAGGTACCACTACGCCGGACGCTACTTGACAGTCGCGATCGGGCTTTCGCGCGGCAGGAAGTGGGAGCGCAGCGGCGCTGGCGTCGAGACTCGTCCGGCCCGTGTCGACGACGTACCCGTCGTCCTCGACTTCATCCGCCGTGTCGGTCCGCAACGCCAGTTCTTTCCGTGCTACGAGGCCGGTGGTTTCTTCTCGGACGAAGGCGTCTTTCGAGGCTTGCGGCCGGAGGATCTACTGCTGGCGTTTCGGGGCGGACAACTGGTCGGCACGTTGGGCGGCTGGGACCAGCACGCCTTTCGCCAGATCGTGGTTCACGACTACGGGCGGCTGCGGCGCCGCCTGCGGCCACTGTATAATGTCTGGGCCCAGGTCCGCGGCCTGCCGCGACTGCCACTGCCGAACGTGCCGATCCGCCACCTGATCGCCGCGCTGCCGCTGGTGGAAAGCGACGATCCGCTCATCTTTCAGGAGCTGCTCGGGACCCTCGTGCAGCGCACCAGCGGCGGTCCGTGGGAGTATCTGCTGGTCGGGATGCACGAGTCCGATCCGCTGCTCGCCGCAACGCGCCGCTACCCGGCGGAGCATTACGCAACGAATTTGTACCTGGCGTGCTGGGTAGACGGTGAGCCGTTCCGCCAGGCCCTCGACGCCCGGCCGAGATACTTGGAGTTGGGGAGTCTGTGAATTCACAGCGTGGTCGGGCCGTAGCCAGGACAAAGTAAAGGACGCCTGATGTCTGACACGATGGAAAGCACGGTGGTTCCGGCCGCGTCGATTTCCCCGGCGCGGCGTGAGGAGATGCTGTCTCTGATGCAGCAGTACTTCGAGAACGTCACGCGAACGGCCTTCCTGGCCGACATGGCCGAAAAGCAATGGGTGGTCATGCTCCTGGATCGGCAGACCGATGCGCTGTGCGGCTTCTCCACGCAGCGGTTGTTGGAGGTCAACGTCGATGGCGTGCCGGTCAAATCGCTATTCTCCGGGGACACGATCGTCTCGCGGGATCACTGGAGCGAGCCAGCGCTGGTCCGCGCGTGGGCGGGGCTCGCGCTCGACTTGATCGACCAGTGCGCACCGGCGCCGCTGTACTGGTTTCTGATCTCCAAGGGCTATCGCACGTATCGTTTCCTGTCGCTGTTTTTCCGCGCGTTCTATCCGCGGTACGACGTGCCCACACCCGAGTGGGCCCAGCGGCTGATCGACGCGTTGGGCCGGCACAAGTTCGGCGCTGCGTATGATCCGGCGGCCGGTGTCGTGCGGGCCGGAGCCGACAAAGACCGGTTGCGTCCGGGAGTGGCCGATGTCGACGACCGGCGGCTCCGCGACCCGCACGTGCGGTTCTTTGTCGAACGCAATCCGGGCCACCGCCGCGGCGAGGAACTCTGCTGCCTGGCCCGTTTGGCCCGCGACAATCTCACTCCGGCCGTGCGCCGCGTGCTGGGCGCCGAGCCGCGGCTGGCGGAGCCAGAACCATGAATGCGGCTTGGTGGTTGAACAGCTCCTGGATGCTCCGCTGCGGCGGCGAGGCGCGAGCTTTCCACCGCGCGACCGGTCGTGTGGCGGCCACTCAGGCAGAAGTCCTCGCCGCCATTCTGCGCCGCAACCGCGATACTGAGTTCGGCCGGAAGCACGGCTTGTCGCAACTCGACGGACCGCGCGCGTACCAGGACCGCGTGCCGCTCTCCCGCTACGACGATTACGCCGACGCGATTCGCCGCATCGGCGAAGGAGAACGGGGCGTGCTGACGCGCGACCCGGTCGAACTGCTGGAACCGACGAGCGGCTCGACCGGCGGCGAAAAGCTGATCCCCTTCACGGCCTCGTTGCGACAGCAATTCCAGCGGGCCGTGTCGGCCTGGGTGTACGATCTGTTCCGGCATCGGCCCGCACTGCGTCAAGGCCGAGCCTATTGGTCGATTTCGCCCGCGGTGGCTGCAGGACGGCGAACCGCCTGCGGCATTCGGATCGGATTCGAGGACGACGCGGCCTATCTGGGCGCGGCCCAACGGTGGCTGATCCAACGCTTGCAGGTTTTGCCCCCCAACGTGGGCCGCCTGTCCGACGTCGAGTCCTTTCAATACTGCACCTTGTGGTTTCTCCTCCGCGCCGCCGACTTGACCTCGATCTCCGTCTGGAATCCCACGTTCCTGACGGCCTTGTTGGCGCCGTTGGAAGCCTGGCATGATCGTCTGTGCTTCGATCTTCGTCGCGGCCGACCGGAGCCGCCGGACCCGCTGCCGCCCGAGCTGTCAAGCCAATTCGCCGCCACGGCGGCGGGCCGGCGGGCGGAAGAGTTGCAGACGATCTTCCGCCGCGATTTGCCGTGGCTGGAGAAACTGCGGCTCATCTGGCCCAAGCTGGCACTCATCAGTTGCTGGGCCGACGCCGGGGCCAGCCGCTACTACGAAGAACTGCAATCGCTCTTTCCCACCGTCGAGTTCCAACCCAAGGGCCTTCTGGCGACCGAAGGCTGTGTCTCGCTGCCACTCCTGGGCCGGCCGGGTGCCGCCCTGGCCGTACGATCTCATTTCTTTGAATTCCAGCCGGTGGACGCCCCCCAAGAAATCCGCCTCGCGCACGAGTTGGAACCCGGCGGACACTATGGCGTGATCCTCACGACTGGCGGCGGGTTGTATCGGTACGAACTGCGCGACCAGATCGAAGTCGTCGGCTTCGAGAACCAGTGTCCTCTGCTACGGTTTCTCGGCAAGGCCGACTGCATCAGCGACCTGGTCGGCGAGAAGCTCGCGGAGCCGCACGTCCGCACGGTGCTGCAGGCCCTGTTCGAGCAGCACCACATTCGGCCTACGTTCGCTCTCCTCGTCTCTGCCGACTCGCGACCGCCGCGTTACCGTCTCTACCTGCAGGTCCCCACCCTCGAGGTCACGGCTCCGTTGTGGCGAGATCTGGCGGCCGAACTCGATTGCCGCCTTGGTGAAAACCCCCACTACGCCTATGCCCGCCGCCTCGGCCAATTGGCGCCCGTGGAGGTTTTCAGCCTGTCCCCTCACGGCGAATCCGGCTGGGCGATCTACCGTCGCGAATGTGTCGCCCGCGGGATGCGCTGGGGAGACATCAAGCCTCTCCTACTCGACCCACGCCCCGGCTGGCCCGCGGTCTTCGAGACAGGCGTTTGAAATCCGCTCGGCGTAGGCTCCCAACGGCTGCTCAAACCCCTTCGCGATGTGAATCCGCCGGACGAAATTGCGATAGGTGATGTTGCCCACCAGCGTGATCGGGAATCGTCGGCCGCTGGAGACCGCGCGGCGCAGGATTCTCTTCCAGCGGAACGTCTCGCGGTAGGCCCAGCGAAACCCCTCGAACAGTTCGACCGGACTCATTTGCTGCGGCTGGAAGACGACGTGCATCGTGTCGTAGTCGCCCCAGTCGTAGCTCAGAATCCGCCCCTCGGCCTGCAAGCGACGGAAGAGGTGCGTTCCGGGATAGGGGGTGTAGATGGAGTACCGCGGGATGTCGATCTTCAGCCGTTGGACCTCGTCCACCGTGGCAGCGAACACGTCCGTGTTGTCTTCATCGAAGCCGAACACAAAGCAGCCTTGGACGATGATCCGCGCCTGCCGCAGCCGGCCCACGACCTCGTCATAGGACTCCCGTGCGTTGAAGCCCTTGTGAATCTTGTTCAGCGACGGCTGACTGATCGACTCGAAGCCAATCAGCAGAAAGCCGCAGCCGCTGCGGACCAGCAGATCGAACAACTCCGGGTCGGACGTGATCTTGGTCGTCGCCAGCCCGCCCCATTTCTTCTTCAGCGGGATCATCGCTCGCAGCAGTTCCTTAGCGTAGTCCACGTCGTCAAACGGGCACACGTCGCTGAGCACGAACCGGCGCGCGGGAATGGCCTGGATGTCCCGAATGACATCGGCGACGGGGCGCCGCAGAAACCGTTTCCAGATGACCGGCACCGCGCAGAAGTCGCAACTGTGCAGGCAGCCACGCGTCGCCTGGACCACGTGTGGCACCATGTAGCCGCTGCTGCGTTGCAGATCGTACCGGGGCGTCGGGACACCCGCGAGGTATTCGCCCAGTTCCGGCTCCGCCCGGTACACCCGCGACATTTTCCCGGCCAAGAAGTCGCGCAACACCTGCGGCCACGTCTGTTCCGCCATCCCCACCACGATCGCATCCGCGTACCGCGCCGCCTCCTGCGGCAGGATCGTCACGTGAGCCCCGCCGAGCACGACGGGAATGCCTCGGCTGCGAAAGTGGTTGGCCAGCGCATAGGCCCGCCGCGCCGTCCCGGTCAGGACGCTGATCCCCACAAGGTCTGCCGGGTAATCCAGCGGCACCGTATCGACGCTCTCGTCCACCAAACGAAATTCAACGTCCGGCACTTCGCCCCCGATAGCCGCCAATGTCGTCAGAGTCAGCGGCGCCTCCCGCGCCGACTTCAACCGGCCGAAAATCCAAAACTTGTGCATATTGGCATCGGCCATGATCAGCAGAACCTTCATCGGCGGGACTCCCATCTGCAATTGGGGTATCCATGGTGCTCGTAGGACAGGCTCAAGCACACGATGTAGTCACCGAGTCCAAATTAGCTGAACCGTCCCCGCCACGCCAGGCTCGATTCCCAGTTCGTCAGCCCGGCTGCCGGAGAACTTTTCCGCCTGGAAGAGCTGGCGATCGAAGACATAAGCGGCCGAGACGTCGACACTCCACCGCCCGCCCAGTTCCCGCTGGACGCCCAGCGTCAAACGTTGATCGAACAGGTACAAGCGTTGTTCATCAGCCACGCGGTCGGCCAGCCAATAGGTCTCGGTCACCGTCTGGTAGCCGCCGTAGACGCTCCACAACGGCCCCAGCGTTTGCCGAGCCTGCACCTGGACATGATTCAAAGGGCGATAGTTGGCCGTGACGCTGAAGGTATCCGTGGGCCGATACTCGACGGAAAACGGAATCCCCACGTTGGCCTGGAACTGCGGGCTGGGCCGCCAAACGTAGGCGATGCCCGGCAGCGGGTAGATGATCTGCCCGGTGGGCGAATAGAACAGACTGAAATTCCAGGCGTTCCGTTCGCCACTGGGGATCGTCAAGAAGCCCAGCAGCGTGAAGGTCATGTCGCGCAGTTGCTCGAAGGGCCGGTCGCTGGGCGAGCCGACACGGACCATGCCCCCGGCTTGCCAGCCTTCCCCAAGGTCGCGAATGTGCAGCGTGCCGACTTCGAGGTCCCACAGCTCATCCGGGACCGGGATCCCCGAGTCCGGCAGCAGCGCCGACGTGCTGATCTCCAGCCGCTGGGCGTCGGCCAGCCCTAACCAGATCCCGTTTTCCGCGATGTGCAGCGGAAAGGCCAGCTTGATTTCCTCGCCGCTGAGCGACAGCGTGCCCGGCTGGCCTTTCAGGTTCTGCGGCGGAATCCAGAACAGCTGGGCGGTGAACGGGGCCCGGTTGCCGCCCGGCGACAAGCCACCGCCGGGAGGACGGTCCGGCGCCGGCTGGTCCAACGGCAACGGTTCGGCGACCAGGGGTTCGTCGGTAGGAGGCAGTCGTTCCAGCAGCGGGGGCGGCCCCTCGGTGAGTCCTGGCGGTTGGTCGCTGGCGGGCTCCCGCGTAGGCGCCCACCGTGCTCCGGCGGGCGGACCGGCCGGAGCATCTTGAGCCGCCAGCCGGTTCGGACTGGCGGACCAGACGGTTAGCAGCAACAGCGGCAATGCTAGCGACGAGAATCTGTGCACACAGCGTCCGGCGAAGGGTGACGGTCAGAAGACGGGCTTCTAACGAAAACCAGCACCGGTAGCAAGAGGAATGGTTCTCGCCGAGGGTCAGGCACTTCAAACGCTCACGCTGGAACGGAATGGACTCCGTTCTGCGACCTACACCGCGTCCCGCTGGGGATGGACCCACGGCGCGCGGTAGGGGCGAGCCAACAGGCGGTTGGCCTCCTCGTCGCCGACCACTTGGCCTTTCTCGGCGTCCCAAGTCAGGCTGCGTCCCAGCTGCAGCGAGACGTTGGCCAGGATGCAGGCCACCGTGGACGTGCAGCCTTCGCTGATATCGGCAACCGGCCGGCTGCGGCGCTGGCTGGACTGCACCCAATCCTTCATGTGCGCCCGGACGGCCGGCGCGACGTGGATCTCGATCCCCTTCTCGTCCTTGTCCTGCGGATACTGATCGCTGTCCACCGGATACTTGGCCTGGGCGTCGTTCCACTCGCGGTGAAGCGACTCGCCGCGGTCCAGAGGCGTGAAGTCGAAGCCGTACACGCTGGCCTTGAGCGTGCCCTTTTCGCCGTAGAAATTCGCGCCCCACCAGTACTTCGGATCGGGATTGGCGCCCCAGTGGCGATGCTGCCAGGTCATCTGCAGGTCGCCGTAGTCGAACGTGGCCGTCTGCATGTCCGAGATGTTCGGCTTGCCTTCCTGGTGGAAATAGTTGCCGCCGGTCGAACTGATATGCTTCGGCGCGCCCAGTCCCAGCATCCAGCGGGCCATGTCGATCATGTGAATGCCCATGTCGCCGATCGTGCCGTTGCCGTATTCCATGTAGCTCCGCCAGCCGCGAGGGTGAATGCTCTTGTTGAACGGCCGCAGCGGAGCCGGCCCGGTCCACATTTCGTAATCGAGGTTCTCCGGCGGCAACTCGTCGGGTGGGTTGCTGATCCCGCGCCGGCCGTAGCAGTAGGTCTCGACCAGCCCAATCCGGCCCAAGCGGCCTTCCTGGATCAATTCGCGGGCTTCGACCAAATGATGCGTGCTGCGGCGTTGCGTGCCGACTTGGACCACACGCTCGTACTTGCGCGCCGCCGCCTCCATGGCCAGGCATTCGGCCACGTCCACGCCGATCGGCTTTTGCACGTAGACATCGGCTCCAGCCTGAACCGCCGCGATCATCGGCAGCGCGTGCCAGTGGTCCGGCGTGCCGATCAGCACCAGGTCCAGGTCCTTTTCCTTGAGCATCTCGCGGTAGTCGCTGTACGTCCGCGGCGTCTTCTTGGACAACTGGCGCGTCGCCACGATTTCGGCCGCTTCGGCCAGCAGACGCTTGTCGACGTCGCACAGCGATACCACCTCGACCGGCTCGACTTGGATCAGCCGCAGCAAGTCGACTTTGCCGTACCAGCCGGTGCCGATCAGTCCGACGCGTTTCGCGGGGCTGGCCAAGTCCGCGGCGCCACCCTGGGACCGGAACAAAGCCAAGCCGGTCAAGCCGGCGACACTCGATTGAAGGAATCTGCGGCGATTCATTATCTTGCTCCTGGGATCACGGTTGTTGGTTGAAATGGGTGTTCGAGGGTCAGGTTGTCGCCGTCGCCAGCACTTGGGCGATCAGCTTGCGCGGGGCTCCGATGTCCAGGACGTGCACTTGGCCGAGGTACTTCGCGGCGGCGGGCGAAGCGAATCCGGTTTTCGGGGCCACAAAGGTGCAGGTGTGGTCCGCGCGAAACGTGGTCGGCGCCGGCTCGCCCGTGTCGCAGTCCAAGCCGCTGGGCAAGTCGACGGCCATGCGGCGGGCTGGCTGCTGATTCAAGCGTTGGATCACTTGGTCCAATGGCGGCCGAGGCGGGCCGCGCGTGCCCGTGCCCAGCAGGGCATCGACCAGCCATTGGGCTCCCGTCAGTTCGGCCTCCCAACCTGTGTCGTTCGCCGCCGTCACGACACGCACGGGCACCTCGCACCTGGTCAGGATCACAAAATTCGCCGCCGCGTCGCCGCGGAGATCGGCGGGATCGCCAAACAGGATCACACGCACTTCGCAACCCCGCAACTCCAAGTGCCTGGCGATCACAAAGCCGTCCCCCGCATTGTTCCCGCGCCCGCAGACAATCACCACGGGCCCGCTGACCCCCAGTTGGCACAGCGTGTCGACGCATCCGCGGCCGGCGTTCTCCATCAAGACCAGTCCGGATATTCCATACTCCTCGATCGCCCGGCGGTCCACTTCGCGAATTTGCTGTCGAGTCAGGTAGTGGGGCATCATCACTTGTCACCCTGCCCCGGCGAATCCTCGGGCAACCCTGCAAACCGATGCGCCAGCGGCGCCAACGTCGTCCCGTCCGCCATTGTATACGGCTGGTCGCCGAAATTCACTGTGACGGTGACGCCGCCGGCAAACTCGGTCTGCTGCACCGTGTGGTCCTCGGTCAGCCAGCGGTGCGACAGCATCTCGGAATAGCCGGTGGCTCGGGCCACCGGAGTTGCGGTGCGGTAGCTGCGAACGAACCGGTCGCGGTTCTGTTCCCACTGCTCGCGGCGGAACATGAACATCGGCGGCGTGCCGTACAGAGCGTTGAACAGATCGCGGCGGTCCCACACCGCGGGCAGCTTGTTGTTGTAGTCGCCCCAGTACCACTGGGCCACCACGCAGTCGTGATACACCAATTCCCACAGCGGCAAACGATAGTAGTGACCGGTCTGGAACTTGGCCACCCGCTCGGGCACGTCCTCGACGACGTCCGCCATGCGCCGCCCACTGTCCGGGACGCGGTACGGTCCCAGGCTGAGCATGCCCTCGAAATAATGCACGTAGGGCACCGAGGCGTCATGGCCCGTCTCGCTGCCGCACACCAGGTGGCAGCCCTCGCTCACGTACCGCAGCAGCTCCATCTTCCAGTGCCGGCTTTCGCTCCGCGTCATCGAATGGTCGGGATGGTAGCACTCCCGCCACGGCGAGGCCGTGGTCGTGTCGATGAACCGGGAGCGGTACGGGTGCGTCTGCAGTTCCGCGGGAATTCGCCGCTGGGCGTACGGCACAGCCTGCCGGTCGCACAGCACGCCGCATGGATACAACCGGCCGTCCTTGCCCTCGACTTCCCAGCCACGCTCCCAGTCGCCATTCGCCTTGAGGACCAAATCCTGGGGCCAGGCGTCCGAGGTCCAATCCGGGTGCAACCAGCGGAGCTTGGGAAAGTCCGCCGGGTTCATCGCGTCCTGGTAGATGTCGTAGCGACTGGTCAACACGCCCAATTCATTCAACGCTTGCAACTGCTCCGGTCCCGCCCGATTGCTCCACAGGATCCGCTGGATGCCCGCCGACTGCAGATCACGGCAAATGGCGACCGGATCGCGGTCCCAGCACCAGACGTTGACCGCGCCGACCAACTGATCGACGGCCGGAATCTCCCGCCGTTTTTCGGCCAGCGTTTTCAGCAACCCCGTCTCCTGGGCGTGCTGGCGGTAGCGTTTGCACATCGCCACGTAACCGCCGTCGGCAAAGAACACGTATCGCAACCGGCGCTCCGGTCCGAACTGGCCCTTCTGCGGAACCCACTCCGGCTGCAGGCACAGCAAATCGTCCACGCGCG
>CAIYOB010001324.1 GCA_903927685.1 uncultured Planctomycetaceae bacterium | reverse complement strand
TGCTGCTGGGGCCGCTGATCTTTGCCGCACCGGCCGGTCTGCCGCTGGTGTTGCTCAGCTCCCTCGGTGGCGCCGGCGTGATTCTCGGCGTGGCCGCCATGGCGCGTTTGACCGCCGCGCCGGCTCCGCGCGCGGGACGGCCGTTCCCTGGCGAGGAAACCGCTCCCGCCCGCGGGACGGAAACGCCGCGGCCGCCAGCGTGAGCCGAGTGGGAGAACGCGACCAAGGCGCGGACAGCGGCAGGGCGTCGGACCGTCGGCCGCGACCCGGCCAGGCGGCCGGGCCCGCCGGTCTCCAAGGGGAATAGCCGAGCCGGTGGTTGGGCGTTAGATTATGGTCTCTGCAGCCCGAAATGGGACATCGCAACCGTCGTTTACTGCTCGCCCCGGAAACTGCTTGTATGGAACCGACCCACGAAAACAAGGCTGAAACGCCGTCCTACACCCGACTCCTGGTTGCCATCGGAATCCTGGCCGCCCTGTACGTGGCCGCCCTCGCGCAAGGCTGGCCACAGCGAGGGACCGCTGCCGTTGTCGCGTCCAGCGGCGAACATGACGCGGCTCAGGCTGGGCCCGAACAGGCTGCCGAACCCAAGCATGCCGACGAGGCAGAGCACGGGGCCGGCCATGGGCCACTCACCCCCCCGCCGCTGGTCATGATCGTGCCGTTCGTGTTGCTGCTGGGAGCGATCGCCATCTGCCCCCTGTTGCCCGGCGTGGCGCATTGGTGGGAGCATAACCTGAACAAATTCGCCATCGCCAGTGGCTTGGCGATCCTGACCCTGCTGTACTACCTCTTGTTCCACGAGCACGCGGTGGCGGGGCATTTTCCGGCCCATCATGCTGTCGCACACGCGGCCGACGGGCCCAATCTCGCGGCGACGTGGGCGGTATTTGCCAACGCGATGCTGTCCGAGTTCATCCCGTTCATCGTGCTGCTGTTCAGTCTGTACAGCATCAGCGGCGGGATTCGCCTGGAGGGCGACTTGCGGGCTCATCCGCTCACCAACACGGCGTTCATGGCCGTCGGAGCCGTGCTGGCCAGTTTTGTCGGCACCACAGGCGCCGCCATGCTGCTGATCCGGCCCTTGCTGGAAACCAACCGCGAGCGGAAACATGTCCGGCATACGGTGGTCTTCTTCATTTTCATCGTCTGCAACTGTGGCGGTTGCCTGTTGCCCACCGGCGACCCGCCGCTGTTCCTGGGCTACCTGCTGGGCGTGCCTTTCCTGTGGACGTTGGTCCTGTGGAAAGAATGGTTGTTTGTGAACGTCAGCTTGTTGGTCATCTACTATGTGTGGGACCATTTCATCTGCTATCGGCATGAAACGGCCCGCGACGTCGCCCGCGACGAGAGCAACGTCCGGCCGTTGCGGATGATCGGCCTGTGGCCGAACGGCCTGCTGTTGCTGGGCGTGATCGCGACCGTCGGACTGCTGGATCCCAGCAAGGCGTTTCCGGGCACGGCCTGGCATCCCTGGATCTACCTGCGGGAAGTCGTCCAGTTGGGCCTGATCGCCGTTTCCCTGGGAATGGGCAGTCTGGCGGTCCGAGCGGCCAATCATTTCACGTTCGGCGCGATCATCGAAGTCGCCGCGTTGTTCTTCGGGATCTTCATCTGCATGCAGCCGCCGCTGCAGATCCTGCAGACCAGCGGACCGAGCCTGGGGCTGACGGAGCCCTGGCATTACTTTTGGGCCACGGGCAGCCTGTCGTCCTTCCTGGACAACGCCCCGACCTACGTGGTGTTCTTTGAGACGGCCAAGTCCGTCAGTGCCGGCTCCGGCCTGACCCCCACCGTCGCTTCGACGGGCGTGTACTTGCCGTACCTGATCGCGGTCAGCCTGGGGGCCGTGTTCATGGGGGCGAACACCTACATCGGCAACGGCCCGAATTTCATGGTCAAGACCATCGCCGAAGGCTCCGGTGTGCGGATGCCCAGCTTCTTCGGCTACATGGTCTACAGCATCGCAATCCTGATCCCGCTGTTCGTTCTCACGACGATTCTGTTCCTGTGAGACGCGGTCAATTCCGATAGAAATCGATCCAGCGGATCTCGAACGTGCTCGGATTCCGCGCCAACAATTCCGGGGGCAGCTGCAATTCGAAGTAGCCGCCCTTCTCAGGCAGTCCGGAGGCCGGCTTGCCCTGGGCGTCCAGCACGCGGACGTCGCTCCAGTAGCGGCTGTGCCGGTCGATCGGCTCCTCTTGCTTCCGCCCGGTCTCGGAGACGGACAGTCGAATCTCGTGCGGCGGGGAACTGGAGACGGACACGCCGAGGGTCACCTGGCCGCTGGTGACGGTCAGCGATTCCAGTCCGTGCAGCCGCAGCCGCAGGTTGACCGTCGCCGGCCACGACGGTCGCCGGCGGTGAACGGTGGCAGCGCCGATCCCGCGCGGACTGGTGACCGTGAACACCGCTCGCTCCGCTTGGACCGCGGTTTCCACGGTGTCGTCGTCGCGCTTGCAGGCAACCTCAAAATCCGGTTGTCCCGCCAACACCGCCGTCAGCAGACACGCAGTGAACATCGACGTAGCCCTCCGCTCTAGCCGCCCCGCATGCACCGCTCGAATTCGGCCATCTCGACCCGGCTGCCTACGACCAGCGGTGTGCGCTGATGGATGGCTTCGGGCTGGACGTCGAGAATCCGCTGCCGGCCATCCGTCGCCGAGCCCCCCGCTTGCTCCGCCAGGAAAGCCACCGGGTTGGCTTCGTATAGCAGCCGGAGCTTGCCCTGGGGGCTGTCGGTCGTCGGCGGGTACAGGAAGATGCCGCCTTTGAGCAGCGTGCGATGAAAATCGGCCACCATCGAGCCGACGTACCGCGACGCGTACTGGCGGCCCAGTTGGCCGGTCCGCAGCCGCGCCAGGTATTCCTGGACCGCCGGCGGAAAGCTGGCCGCGTAGGCTTCGTTCACCGAATAGTACTTGCCCTGCTAGGGCATGCGGATATTCTCGTGGCTCAGCACATACGCCCCCACGGCCGGATCCAGCGTGAACCCGTGCACGCCGTTGCCCGCGGTGTAGACCAGGATCGTCGACGAGCCGTAGACCACATAGCCCG
>CAIYOB010001323.1 GCA_903927685.1 uncultured Planctomycetaceae bacterium | reverse complement strand
TGTCAGCTGGGATCTGTGGATGCCTCCGCGAGCCGGTGGCCTGCGTGCCTCCTCCATTCCCGGAGCGGGCGTCGCAGGGGCACTCGTCGTTCGCGTCTGCCTCGGTTGCGGCCGCGGCCACGTCGCGCTGCCCGGACCACGGGCTCCTCCGTCGTCGCCCGTTGCGAGCCGCTCTTGGATTCCGCGTGGTTCCACGCCTCTCGCAATTCTCCGAGCGCATGTATTCCCCGCAGCCAGTCCCTTCGGACCGGCCTTTTTCAACGGTCACATCGCATTGGGCTCCGGGGTCAGAGACCCGCGCCGAGGGGCTGCCTGATAAGACGCTTCTGAACCCTAAAGTTTCATGTTCAGCCGAATGCCGCCAACGATCGCGCCATCGCCGCCGGTCAGGCCGCCCAACATTTGATGCACCCAGTGGATGCCTCATTAGTCCGCTGTCACCCCAAGGGCCGCGAAGAGGGTGGTCGCTCGTTCAAAAGCATCGCGGCGTGTCGGCTCGTAGTCGCCGCCGCTGGCCTGGACAACTTGTGCAGCCCACACTGGGCCAACCGAATCGATGCTCTTGAACTTGGCAGGGGCTTTCATCACGAGGAACGCCGTGATCACCGCGACCCGAAGTCGGACCTCGTTGACACCACCGTCTGGCAGGGCTCCCGAAACACGAATCTCCACCGAATGGTCCAGCGCGACATCGACGCCACGGGAACGCCACACGGGCATGCCTTGAATCAACTGGTGTGTGCCGCCATCCGGCGGATGTCCGTACTCGCCCGTGATCAGGTCGAGCTTGACGGTGACTTTCTTGCTCCCCACGCGAACCTCCCGCTCGAATCGGTTGGGGATGCCCGCGGTTCGGTAACCCGCTCGCTGAAGGTCGTTGCTGATCGTTTCGTACAGGTAGGCAGGAATCTGCCGGGAGTCGATGGCCAAGTCGATGTCGATGGTCCCAATGTGCCCGGCGTCGGGCATGAGGAGTGGCGGCACCCAGCCGCCTACCAGGACAAGGTGTTGCCGGTGGCGGCCGAGCACGGTCAGGGACTCGACCAAGACCGACTTGCACGCCGCGATGGCGTCGCCGCTGTAGTCGCCCATGTTCACCATCTGGGCATGATCTCCCGCTCGAGGATCTCTCGGGCGGCCTCCCGGCCGCGCCCGCGATCTCCCTTCAGATCGAGGTACAGCTGCAGGGCGGAAACCACCTGGACGCCGTCGATTTCGCGGGCGCCGTAGAACACGAATGGATCGGCGGGCGTCCGGAGCACCAGGTTGGCGCCGGTATCAACGGGCTTGGCCCGCAAGTCTTGGACGAGACCGGCGACCGCGGCAGACTCCGTCGCGGCATCGACGTACACCGTGCTGTGCTGGTAGCGAACCGTGGGGGCCATGCGCCAAGCCCCGGCCAAGTGCGTCAAGGCGTAACGCAATTGCTTGTCTTGGCACCAGCCGGCGAGGGCGCGCTCTAGGGTGCCGGGCTTCTGCATCACGTACAGTCGCAGGCTGTCCGCCGCCGGTTCGTATGCGGCCGCCCAGGCATCGAAAAGCCCTTTTGGATCTCGGAGGTGGACTCGCCGGTTCCGTTCTTCAACAAAGGCGAGTTCGAGCAGCGTTTGTTTGATCTTGGCCACTAGGCCCAGACTCACCGCGGCTTCTTTGGCCAGTTCCTGGACCTGCCAGCCCTGCTGTGGATGTGACAACAAGACGCGGACGATGCGGCTGGACTTCGCGGCAAACGGATCAGCATGCGGCTGCTTGGCTGGTTTGACGAGCCGCTTCCCGCTGACCTGCAGGTGGAAGCCCGGCGCGGAGATCCGGCAGTTGCCCGCCTCATCGAGGTAACTGACGCCCTGCTCCCGACACAGTCCGGCGACACGCTCGGAGATGTTGCGACTGCAAAGGGTCGGCACGCCTTTCGCGCGAACATGGGCGAGTCGCGTCAGGATTCCGAGGGCTCGCAGTGGGGTGACTTGCTCCTGGGCTTCGACCAGAAGCCAAATCGGGTCGCCACCAGCGCCGGCCTCGATTTGAATCTCGACATCTCCTGAGTTGCCATTGACCTTCGAACAATGCCGCACGTGTCGGACAACGAATGCCCCCGTTCCCGCTCCCACGGCGCGGAACCAATCGACCGCGGACTTGGCAAGATCGGCAGACATCTTTCACCGAAATACAGA
>CAIYOB010001322.1 GCA_903927685.1 uncultured Planctomycetaceae bacterium | reverse complement strand
GTGTCGATGGTCGCCAGTTGCTCCTGAACGAGGTACTTGCCTAACTCAACCAGAATCCGAAGGACGTCGCGCATTGGGATCAAGCAATCAAGGATCTCCGCTTCCGGGGTCGTCTTGATCTTGACCAGAAGTCGATTGGCCTGTTCAAACTTATCCAGATGAGGTTTGTCAAGTGTGAATCGAGCCAAGACTCCCGCAGTGCTTTCTGCCGCTCTTAGGGCATTTTTCAGCTCTTTACTTAGAAGTGCCATGCCTTGGCCGTCGACGGTCGCCTTTACCGATTCAGCAGGCACTGTAATGGTCGTGGAAAACCGTTCTGCCCCGAGTTGGGTGTCGAACCTAATCTCGTTACGACTATCCCGTTCGTTTTCAAAGACCATTCGTTGTGGGGCGTTGTCAAATGCGTTAGTATCCAATACAGCCTGAATGAGTGCGCGTCTTAATTCGCGCAGCCTCTGGCCGAATGTCGTCGACGCAGCATCGGCATCCAGAGGCTGTAAGAACTTGGCGCGCGCTGCGGTCACCGCTTCGCGGAGTAGCGTCGCCCTTTCCTGACTCGCCCGATCGCGCTGTGCCGCCAGTCTATTTGTGATCAGTCGGGCGTCGTTAAAGTCTCGACTGCCCCAGAAGCTGTCCAGGATCTGCCCGAGTGTCGCGGCCGACTGTTCCGCCTCCGTGATTGCCCTGTCGAGTTCCCCCTGCACAAGCGGGAGTTCAGCCCGAATCGCGATGACCGTCCTCTTGGCTTCCTTCTGTGCCTCCTTGACCGCCGACAACGATCTCTCCCTGGCCGTGTTGGCATCGTCTTCCTTTTTACGTGCGTCTTCGAGTTCTTTCTGACGATTGCCCATCCGTTCCTCGATCACCGACCGCTCCATAATGCGCTGCTTCAGCTCCATTTCGACGATCAGGCGGCTCTTGAAGATCTGGGCCAGGCGGGTGAATTCCCGCTGGATTGGCGTCATCGTGTCGTCGGCCGCGATTTCTCCATCGAACAGGCCGCGAATGGATTGGAAGCGGGCATTTCCGGACAGCAGCTGGAAATCGCTCCGCTTGCAGTACTTGTCGAACAGCCTGTGCTTGCCGTCGCATGTCAAGCCGGCTTCAAAATAGCTCTGCTCCGCCAGCGGCAGGTCGCCGCCCATCATGCCGTCGAAGGTCTGCAGGATCTCCATGCGGGTCGAGTTCTTGGCCAAAGCCATGATGAACAGGGCTGAAGCCAGGCTGGTCGTGTCCATCGAGTGAATGGACAGCAGCTTGTTGCCCGTCTTGAGGAACTCGGAGTCCATGACCTCCAGTTCGCGGACGAAATCCTCGCCAAAGAACGAATGCAGGTACTTGCGGTCGCGTTCTTCCTGGGTCAGGCCGGTGCAATCGCCCAATTCGATCGCGCGTTGGGCGGCGACGGTGACGATCGCCTTGCGGAGCATCTCCGCCGACTGAAGGGTCAAGAAGCGGGAGTGGTCGATGTACCGCTGGATTCTGCCCGCCACTTGCTCCATCCGGTCGCCCTTTTCGCCGTTGATCTGCACCGTGTGGACGCTGACGCGGACTTGACCAACCGGCGCGTCGATCTGGTTGATCATGGTGCGGATGATGTTGATGCCCTTCAGCGGCCCGCGCAGCTGGATCAGACCTTCTCCGATGACCGAGACCGAGACTTGACGCACGGGGTCTTTCGAATCGGGGACGCCGGGCGCATAGGTATCGGGATCCACGTTGGCGGCTGCTACTTCGCGGCGGAACTGTTCCTCCCTGGCCCGATCGTCGGTGGCAATGGCGGCTTGCCACGTCTCGGTAGCCACGGCCTCCCTGGCCCGCAATTGCTGGACTTTATCGTACGCCGCCTGAGCTTGCCTTCGCGCCGCTTCGGCGACGGACTCCAGGCTGGCGATGACGTCCGGCATACGCTGGACATCCGCCTGGAGCTGCTTCTCGTCTTGCTCCGAGAGCGGTTGCGGGGGATTGACGAGGATCCCGTGCTTGCGCTGCAACTCGGCGTTGGCATTAGCCGCTTCGTCCGCGGCGCGCTGAGCGCGAGCCTCGGCCTGCTGGAGTTCCCGCTCGGCCTCGCGGGTCAGTTGGGCGGTCCTCACTGCTTCCCGTTCCTTGGCCCGGCGGTCGTCCGTCGCCTGGTCGGCGATCGTCCGCGCCTTATCGGCCAGTTGCTGATGCATGTCCACCGCGGCACGGTTGTGCGACCGGGAGTCGCGGTTGACAATTTGGGCGACGCGGTGCGCATCTCGGTAGTAGTACAGCCGCGAGACCCGGGTCTCGACATGATCCGAAGCGTTAAAGCCATCGATGAACGGGCGCGGGTTGGTGTACTCGCCAAACTCGACGTACGGGCCCGTCGGGCCGGGGATGCCGGGCGTCGGGCCGGCCAACTCGTCGCCGATGGGTTTCAGCAGACCCACACTGTAATCCGTGTCCATCCCGTTTTCGAACAGATCGGTGACGCTCTTGGCGACCGTGAACTTGAACTGGTCGGGCGTAAAGTTGACGAAACTCAGGACAATTGACTTGCCGTCCTCGCTCAGGCGTGCGGGCGTTCCGGCGGCCAAGCTGACTTTCGTGCCGTTGCTGTACGCCAGTTGAAACGCGGTCGCCAACTTGTCCGGTGCGCTGTTAACGCCATCGACCACTTTCGGGTCGATGGGCTCGTCGAACGTCACCGTGACCTTGTAGGTATTGGGAGTCGAAGCAAAATTGATGGGATCGACGTTGACCACACGGGGGCCCGTGGTGCGGACGTGAACCATGACGGGGTCGGACGAGGGCTGCACAACTTCGTCCCCGAAGGCCCAAGCGGCGCGCAGTTCATGGCTTCCTTCCTGAGGCAAAGTCACGTTGGCCTGCCACTCCATCTTGGTGTTCTTTTTCGTCGGCACCGCGCCCGATTCCAAGACCTGCCTGCGTGTTCCGACCAGGAACACGACGCGGCCGTCCGCGAGATTGGGCGTCAGCGGATCGACTTCGCCCGAGGCCAAGAACTTCAGCCGATTGGAATACCATGCCCCTTTTCGCGAGTTGATCCGATCACCTTTGTCGGCCGAGATCACAGCCAGAGACGAAAACGTGGGATCGGTTTTCACGTCCGGCTTACTGACCTTGAATCTGACAACCTCCGCCGCAAACGCGTGCGGGCCACCGGCGGTTTGCCTCGAAAGCACCGCAAGTCGCCCCGTATCACCGACGAAGAAGGCACGCTGATCGCCGGAACTTGAGCCGCTTGCCATCGGCATCCGCAAGACGACTTTCCACGTGCCGTCCGATTCAATCTGAAGATCCGTTGCTGGCGCCAGGGCGACGAGGCCCCCCGTCCCCGTTTCGTTGCGGAAAATGAGGAACTCAAGATCACCATTCGGGGGCACGTTTTGACCGGATAAGCGAAGGTAGCGATTGTAGACATTGACGGTCTTGTCCTTGCTGAAAGCTTCTCCGGCCCCGTACGAATTATTGGCGACTTCGGTGACTCGCGGCCACCAAAGGCTGTCCCGGGGCGGGATGAGCTTGATGGAGGTCGACGACGATGGCTCGCCCTGCGTCTTCACGAGAACCTCCGTGGCGGCCGTTATTTGAATCCCAACGACCGACCATTTGTTGTCTTTAACCGTTGGATTCGGTCCGACTGTCGTCTGGTTCGCTACGACGAACGCGACGTTCCCTGCTGGCCCCTTTCCGGAGATGGTGATCGGGCTTCCGTCTCGGAGTTCGATGCTCTTCACCTGCGCGCTGACTGGCCAAGTGAAATCGCCTTGGGACACCGCCGTGATCTCGAGGGCGTCCCCATTGCCCGCGGCGGCAAAGGGCAGGGCGTTCAGGGACGCGATCATCGAGGCGGGCCGCACCGCGAGATCCAAGCGACTCTTCTCCCGCGGCGGCACCTCGTATTCCGCGAGTGGTTGGGGAGCTTCAGGCCCTACCGGCAGTGCGAGGAGACGAGGGGATCCGGAGATGGCGTGAGAGAGATCGGCCAACTCCTCGTGTATCGCCGCAACCTGGCCTACCTTCGTAACCAGAAACCAGTACATAGCCAGCGCTAGCACGGCGATGACAAGAGTACTTCGGTAGTTGACTCGACTCATCTGTCGTCTCCCTCGCCAGTTCGGCGCGGCCTGGATTCCGGCATTGCGGTTGGCGACTATTCCCGGACCATGCACGTCGAGATCAGGAACGCCCGCGCGTCAGAGTCTGCGCAGCAACCCGGCCCCAAGAGTACAATCGTCCCAATCGTTAAATTCGGCACAAAGGTGCGCCAACTCAAATCCTGGCCCTGTCCCGCCCTCGGCAAAGCCAAAAACAGCTCGGATGGGGCATATGCCAACCAAGGCGCAGCTGTAAAATAAGCTTTGTGTACCCTTTTCGTCGCGGTCCGAAGCTAGGGGGGATTGGAAATGGCGAAGCTCAGTATCGGAGACGAGGTCGAAATCCTGTCCGGGGTGCTGGAGGGGAAGCCGGCAACGATCTGGGAGATCGCTGGGGATCGGCAGGTAACGTTCCAGTTATACGGCTGCATACCTGGCAATGACGAGGATTTCATTGATACCTTTGCCGTCAATGCCTTGATGCCAGTTGATCCTTATGGCGCAACTTTACCACTTCCCGACCAGGGGATGACCTGGGCCAGCCAGCTATGGGTCGAAGCAAGAATCCGTGAAGGCCGCGAGCTCCAATTTTCCGCCGACGGTTCAAACTGGCACGACACGCAGGATCCCGAGACCGACCTCTATTGGCGCGAGCGTTATCCGGATGGCGAATGGG
>CAIYOB010001321.1 GCA_903927685.1 uncultured Planctomycetaceae bacterium | reverse complement strand
TGACTCTTGTTCATGGTTGACTTGGCTCACGCAACTCTATTTCGGGCTTGAAAGGACCCCATTCTCGCGAAGCATGTAGATGAACGGTTCCAGACGGTAAGGATGCGTCAGCGACTTGCCGAGCGCCGGCGGCGGCGGTTAGCGTCGATGGATCCGCGATGGAGGCCTAAGTAGTTTGCCTCCATCCAGGCCAACCCAATCGCGCTTCGGCCCCCCGCCGTCCACCTTGCCGGACTGCACGTCGTGATGACGACGGAGTATCTCATCGACAACGAGTCGCGACGAAGTAGCTCGCTCAATGGCAGACGCGAAGCTCGCGAGCCCATTGATCGCCTCCCGGATATTTTTGTCATCGCAGCCATCTCGGAACTGCCGCAACCGAACAGCCGTTTCGCAGCAGCGATCCGTAGCTTCCCGGAAGTCGCCCTTGGCCAGCAAATCGTCAAGGGGGTCGCTTGACTGCATGGTTCCCCACCACAGCAGGGACTGGAACACCGTCAGAACCGCCTCGTGGAAGCGTTCTGTCGCCAGCACGCTGTCAATCACTCTCGTCAGACCAAGATCGACGGCCGTCGGGATAGCATTAAGTTCCTTTCGAAGCCTCTCCAGCGATGGGATGTTCCATACGTCTGGTAGTCGGGCGCGAGCGATCATGTTTTGCAGAGCGCGACTCAGGCACTCGCGACGATCGTCCGCTGTGAGTGCATCGCCAAGCTGCTCACGCTCGGACTTGCCTGCCGCCACCAGATGGCATGTCTCGGCCCATTCGCCCAGGTCTTCGATCGGCATGGACACGCGGTGAGCCGCTTCTGGGTCGGCCAAAAGGCGGTAATGGTGGGCCAACAGTGGTGGCTTAGGGAACTCCTTGGCCAACTCAGAACCCTCGGCTGTCAACGCCCCAGTGTCCCGGTCCACCAGTTCGCCGCCGACCAAGGCGGTCCAGTAAGTACCGACTGCCCCGGTACGTGATTGGTACTTGAGTAGCTTGAATTCGACATTCACTCGCTTTCCATTTCGGGAGAAATGCCGGTAGTTGTCTCTGGCGTACGTAATCCCACGCAACCCGTCCGCCGCCAAGCTCAGTCCCTGCTCGTCCGCCGCCACGCAAGCCAACGCCCAGAGTCGCTCAAACGGTTCAACGGCCCTGCGGCGCTGTGCCAGCCCCGATGCGGCCGGCAGAAACCTCCGGTGTTGCTCCGCATTCGCCAGAGCCGCACAAAGCATCGACAGGTAACGCGAGCGAGTTGTGATCGTAGTGACGCCCGGCAGAAGCATGTCCGCGAGCGCACCGTAGGCCTGAAGAGCGCCGAGCGGGTCGATACTCCCCGAACTAGCGCCAAGCGGATCGTAAGTTGTCAAGAAGGGCAACATCTGTCTGTCATTTCTCGCTTTTACTGAACCAGAAACCGCACGTGTTCTTCCAGGATTCGTCGGGTCACTTCCGGTTCCTGCAACCGGCGCTCCAGCATCTCGATGGCGAGCTCGACGGGAAGGCATTCGGAGAACTTCAGGCCGTCGATGGCTGTTGCGTCGACGGCGGGCCGCATCCCGGCAACATTTTGCTGGCGGATTGCGCCGATGGCCCGCTCGACATCGTGCAGCTTCACCGCGGACTCGAACGTCAGCGTGAAGCTGTCGTGAGTCACCTTGCTGCCGGTCTCCTGTGCCAGTTGGCGCGCTAGCGTGGCGTTCGCTCGATTCCCGCCGAACGTCCACCACTCGACCTCGCCATCGCCAGCCACCAATGCCACGGTCGAGCCCGGCTCCAACCAAGCGAACTCCTGGCGAATCTCGCCGATCCGTTCCCTGGCTCGTCGGGACCAACGCCCGGAACATTCGTCCGTTGCCAAGATTCGCTTGATGGCTTGTGACAGCCGGAAACCCAGCCCTCGGCCTTCGCCTTTCCAGCGGGACCGGCCCGTGACATCCGTCGCCTCGACGTAGGCGGTGCGGCGTTGCCAGTCGATGTGGTTAACCTTCCAAGATCGCCCGCCCAGTAGCAGTACATGGCTGCCTTTTTGCTTGCCGACGAAGGTCAGCTCATCCACGTAGCCGACCTCCTGGCGACCGTGCAGGACGGCAAACAACGGCGGAGACAGGAATACCGACAGCAGCTCACAGAAATGCCGGCGTCCGTATTCCTCCTCGCCCTTGTGTCCGATACCCAGGATGCCCTCTTCCTCCCACAGGATGCCCTGCTTGAGCATCCAGGTGACGACCTCCTGGATACGTTCTGGGGGCAACTGGCTGAACGCTGGCACGCGGTGGACCCATTCGAACCATGTGTGCCGGCCGATCCCGCGATCCTGGAGCACGAGAGCCATCAACTGCTGCGCCAGGACGTGGTACGGTTCTGCGGGCGGAGTGATCGGTTCGACGTAGCCCTCGGCCCAAAGGTCAATCAGGCCCGCGGCTTGGACGAGGGCATC
>CAIYOB010001320.1 GCA_903927685.1 uncultured Planctomycetaceae bacterium | reverse complement strand
TCTTGATCGACGTGCAAATAGAAGTGCCCCGGTTCATTGTTGTCGAGAAGCCGTTGCAGAAACATCAACAGGCTGGTTCGCGTCTTGCCGCCGATTACTTTGGCTTCCCGCTGCCAAGGCTCTTGGGCTTTGGCAGCCTCGCGCACGAGCGTCTCTTCCAGCGTCCGCGCCGCTGCGATCGCAATGTACGCTGTTCTCGGCGACTTGCCGTCGCGACGTACCAGATCACAGCTCTGCGTTAGGACGGCGAAGAACTTGTAATCGGGATGCTGTGCATAGTGCGGATGATACTGATTCAGCAGTGCGACCAGCGCCGGCGTACGCTGCAAGATGTCTCCCTGCGCGAGTTCCCTCTTGTCGGGGTCGTCGTAGACGTAGTGCGTCGCCATGCCAAGTTTCCGACCTCGCACAATCACCGTCGCGTTCGCTGAATCGCACGATTGATTTTTCTTACCCTCGCCTGTTCAGTCAACTGCGTGGCGTCGATGGTGATCGCCACCCTTTCGGACTGTGACGTGCTGCCAATGCGGAATACGTACCTGTCGCTCTCGGCGTCCACCGGTTCTGGGTCTCCGGACGGAACGCTACCCGCCATAAAATATGGGCCTGTACCAACCTCGCTTCGCGCTGGAACCGTACCGCTTTTTATTTCGATTTGGCCGAGCGCCTCAGTCTTCGTGGTCACGGGGGTAGATGCACCCGTATCAGGCTTCGCCATGGTCCTCCTCCATTCTCAATCCGTAAAGTTCGTCCAACATCATCATCGTTTTGTCCCTAAGCTGGATAATCCTGTCCGGCTCTAACGAGGCAACTGCCACGTCCCTGTCGTCCACATCGGTGTGGAAATTGCAGTCGATATCTAGGCCTCCATCGTTAAGGGTCAACGTTAGATTAAGGACGTCGTTTTCGCGGCTCAGTCGCCTGACGATCTTTCGTTCCCCCACTTCCCACGCTGCCTCGGCGAGACGCGCGTTATCCCCGAAGCTGAACAGCTCGAGCAGGTTGCCGACGGGAGCGACTTCGCGGAAACTAAAATTAACTCCGAGACCCTGAACCGGTGTCTCCGGAAGTGCATTCAATATGATTCCGGCGACGGTTCCTGACCGGCGCAGTGCCGCCTCGTCGTCAAGGTTACGAGCACGGCACACGACTCGATTGCCCGATATTTCAACCGCGATCTGGCTATCCCGGTATATGATCGGCAGCACAGGGAGTAGTGCCACAAGTGTCTCGATCTGCGCGTTCTCGTCAAAGAGTCGCGGAGCGACCCATTGGGGTGTGAAGATCATCCGGTTCCAGAATCCAGCCAGGACGACGTTCCACCCATCCGGTTTCTTCTGCATTGAGTCACCCCCATGCGATGGCGTCTTGCCACGTGACGAGCCTTCGTCGGTTGATTGTCAACGCGTCATGCGGTCGCACGCGGCTCGATTCTAGCCGACGGCACTTAGCATGGCTAGGAGGTCGTTCGTCATTTGCTGGCCCACGCGCCGTTCCGAATACGTGCCCGTTCGAGCAGGAACAAATCGTCCCCCGCTTGGTCTTCCACTCGAACGTCGAGCAACGCATCCGGCAACCGTCGAGGCTGCACGACCTCGGTTTACACGGCCGCCATGCCCCGATCTTTCTGACGTTGGTCAGCCAAAGCATGGAGTCGCCATGATGTTGGACCAGCCATTTGCTGCCCTTGTCGCAGGATTGGTGTTCGACGTTGCTGATCGGTCCTGCCCCTCCGCCGGTAAACACGATCTCGGTGTGCCGCACGATCGGAGCGGCATAACACAAGCCCCGCTCGATTGTGGCCTGAGGCCGACCCCAGACTTCGTTCATCCTGTCCGCGGACAGGCTCGTCACACTTCACCTTGGCGAATTCGCACGTGGGGCCCCCAATCCGTGAAATCCTCCTCCGGCCCGGCGCTACGGTTGGCTGGTTTCGGCCAGCGGCGGGAACGTGGGGTAGATATCGCGGCGCGGGGGGCCGCCGTCGGGCGGGCGTTTGTTCAGGAACGCGTCGTGATACGGGGCGTTGGCGTCGACCCACGTGACCAACGCGTCCCAATCGGCCGGACTTAGCT
>CAIYOB010001319.1 GCA_903927685.1 uncultured Planctomycetaceae bacterium | reverse complement strand
TTGAGCGATTCCCGTTCCGTTCCGCCTTGACGGAGCCGCCTTGCCGGAGGACTGGCGTTCGAAGGCCGAATTCGGCTACAATAATCCCATGGCGTCACAGTCCGGATGAATGCCGAGTTTGTAGTACGTTCTCAGGAGGCCTCAGCGCCCAGCCCATGACGGAAAGTTCCCCGCTAGCTGACCAAGTCCAAGTCCCGGTTCTCTTCAGGTTGATGGCCGACCGGATCCCGGGGTTTGTCTGGTCGACTGATATCGACCTGCGGATCACCGCAGCCTTTGGGGCCGGATTGGCGGCCCTCAACATTCCGCCGCACCAATACCTTGGCAAGACGCTGTTCGAGTTCTTTGAAAGCACGGACGAGAACCGGCCAGGCGTGGCCGTTCACCGGCGTGCGTTGCGCGGCGAAGTGGTCGATTACGAAGGCACGTTCCTGAATCGCGTCTTCCGTGCCCACATCGAGCCGCTGCGGGATGACGCCAACCGCATTCTCGGTTGCATCGGTTTCGCCCAGGATATTACCGAGCAGCGCCGCGCGGAAGATGAGTTGCGGCGCAGCGAGGCGAAATGGCGTGCGGTCATTGACAACGCGCCCGCACAGGTCTCCACGGTGGACCGCCAGGGGACGATCCTGTTCATCAATCGGCCGGCGCCCGGCTTGACCTTGGCCCAGGTCATCGGCAGCAGTGTCTACGACTACCTGCAACCGGAGCACCGCGAGCAGGCGCGGCAGTGCGTCGAATACGTCTTCGGCACGGGCGAGACGGTCGTCAACGAAAGCCAGGCGACGGGGCCCTACGGAACGGTAGCTTGGTACGAGACGCGGTTGGGGCCGGTCAAGGTCGACGGACAGACCATCGCGGTAACGCTGGTTTCCAGCGACGTCACGGAGCGGAAGCAGGCCGAGGCCGACCTGCAGCAGGCACACGACGATTTGGAGCAGCGGGTCGCCGACCGCACCTCGGAACTGCATGCGGCCAACCGGCGGCTGCAGGCGGAAGTCGAGCAGCGGCGGCAGGCCGAGGAGCGTCTGACGATCTTCGGACGCTTCGTCGATGCGGCGACGCAAGGGTTTGGCATGGCGGATGCGGACGGCCGGATCCTGTTCGTGAATCCTTACCTGGCTCGGCTGTTTGGCCGGCAGCAGCCGGACGACGTCATCGGAACGTGCGTCGCCGACTATTATCCCGACAGCTACCAGTTGCGCCGCACCGAAGAGATCCTGCCGGCGCTGCGCCGCGGCGAGCCGTGGCGTGGCGAACAGCTGCTGCGTTTTCCCGACGGCCAATTGCATCCCACCATTCACACGATCTTCCCGGTCCAGGACGCCGACGGGGAACTGGCATGGACCGCCGTGATCATTACCGACATCACCGACCTGCGGCGAGCCGAAGCCGCGTTGCGCCAGAGCTATGAGGAGCTGCGGGCCAGCCAGGAACGGTTCGAGTTGGCGGTTCGGGCTGCGGGCGTGGGCATCTGGGACTGGGACCTGACCACAGGCAAGGTATTCTACTCCGGCCGCTGGAAGAGTCTCTTCGGCTACCGCGACGACGAGATTGGCGAGGGCTTTGATGATTGGGCCAGCCGCCTGCATCCGGAGGAACGCGAGTCGATCATCAAGGCCCAAGAGGATTTCTTGGCGAGCCCCTTGTTGACGATCACGGCCGAGTACCGGTTTCGGCACCGAGACGGCTCGTACCGCTGGATCAGCGCCCACGCCCTGGCCGTGCGCGACGAGCAGGGCCGGGCCCGGCGACTGGTCGGTTCCCACGGGGACATCACCGACCGCAAGCGGGCTGAAGAACAGGTCCAAGCCCAGCAACGGTCGCTGCGCCGACTGTTGCAAGCCAGCGACCACGATCGCGAGATGATCACTTTCGAGATCCACGACGGTGTGGCTCAGCGTCTGCTCGGTGCGCTGCTGCAGTTTGACGCTTACGATGGTCAGGCGGCGCACGAATCCGAGAAACTGAAGACGATCTTCGCAGCCGGCATGCAGGCGCTGCGTGAGGCGGCCGCGGAGGCCCGCAGTCTGATGAATCGGACCCGGACGCCCGTCCTGCAGAAATTCGGAATCAAGGCCGCACTGGCGGACTTCATTGACAACGTCAGCGAACGGCCCAATGCTCCGGAAATCATGTACCGGTGCGAAGTCAGCTTCAGCCGCCTGGCGCCGGTCATCGAGAACGCGATCTTTCGCATCGCGCAGGAGGCTATCACCAATGCGTGCCGGCACAGCCACGGCGACATGATCCGGGTGGCGTTGATCCAGGACGGCGAGGATGTGACGCTCGAGGTGCAAGACAACGGAGTCGGATTCGATCCGGCGGCGGTTGCGGCGGGCCGCTTCGGCCTGCACGGCATGCGCGAGCGCGCGAGGTCATTCGGCCAGGAACTTCAGGTCGATAGCGGGCCGGGGCGAGGGACGCGGATTCGAGCCACGTTTCCGGTGATCCAGCCGGAGGATTTCGAGCCGTAGCCAGCCGGTCGCCCTGACGCAGAAGCCGCCGGAACCGCCGGAGCGGTGGCCCGCGTGCGGCGATGATCTATCAGCGATGGTTGCTTTTCCGAGCCCGGCCGATCGGATATGGTGGGGCGGAGTATGACTGGGCACGCCATCTACCCAACCCCTATCCAGACTAAGGAGACTACCTCATGTCGCGACCGGTGACACTTTGTTCGGGCCAGTGGGCGGACCTGCCGCTGAAGGAACTCGCTGGCATCTGCCAGGAGATCGGCTTTGACGGAATTGAGTTGGCTTGCTGGGGCGATCATTTCGAGGTTCCGAAGGCGTTGGCCGACGATCAGTACTGCGCGGCCAAACGCCGGCTGTTGGAGCAGCACGGCCTGACCGTCTACTCGATCAGCAATCACCTGGTGGGCCAGGCGGTGTTGGATGTGATCGACGAGCGGCACAAGGCGGTGGTGCCGGCTTACGTCTGGGGCGACGGAGATCCGGCGGGCGTCAATCTGCGCGCGGCGGAGGAACTGAAGAACACGGCCCGCGCGGCCCAGCGGCTGGGAATTCAAATCGTCAACGGCTTCACCGGCTCCAGCATCTGGCATCTGCTGTATTCGTTTCCGCCGGTTTCGGCTGCGATGATTGACCGCGGGTTCGAGTTGTTGGCGGAACGATTCCATCCGATCCTGGACGTGTTTGCCGAGTGCGGCGTCAAGTTCGCCTTGGAAGTCCATCCCACCGAAATCGCTTTCGACCTGTACACGGCCGAGCGGGCGGTCGAAGCGTTGGGCGGGCGTCCCGAGTTCGGCTTCAATTTTGATCCCAGCCATCTGCACTGGCAGGGCATCGATCCCGTCGAGTTCCTCCGCCGGTTCCCGGACCGCATCTACCACGTGCACATGAAAGACGCGATCGTCAAACACGATGGCCGCAACGGGATCCTGAGCAGCCACTTGAACTTTGGCGATCCGCGGCGGGCCTGGGACTTCCGCTCGCTGGGCCGGGGCGGCGTGAATTTCGAGGAGATCATCCGGGCCCTGAACGACATCGGCTATCAGGGCCCGTTGTCCGTCGAATGGGAAGACAGCGGCATGGACCGCCTGTTCGGCGCCCGCGAGGCTTGCCAATTTGTCCGCCGCCTGGATTTCTCCCCCAGTCGCGTCGCGTTTGACGCCGCGTTCGACAAGGGTTGAGACGCGGCCGGCTGGCGGGGGAGTGAGCTGAACCCGCTGCGTCGAAACACGGAACCCTAATCTTTCACTTAATCTTTCACCTGATCTTTGTCTTTCACCTGATATCCCACTCGGTCTATTCCAACTCCCTCGGAGGCGGGGAGATTAGGTGAAAGATTAGGTGAAAGATTAAGTGCGGTGGGGCCTGACCTTCGGGAGGTTTGCGCCCCACGCATCACGTCGGAAACATGGCCGCGAGTGTGCGGTACAGTTCCTGCGGACGGATGGGCTTGGCCACATAGGCGTCCATGCCGGCCGCGAGGCACTGTTCGCGGTCGCCGACCAAGGCGTGGGCGGTCATGGCGATGATCGGCGTCCGCACGCCGCTGTCGCGCTGCAGTTTGCGGATCTCCTCCGTCGCCTCCAGGCCGTCCATCTCCGGCATCGAGACATCCATCAGGATCAGGTCGTACGACCGGGCCTTGACGGCGTCCACCGCCTGCAGCCCGTTGTTGGCGATGGTCACCGTGTGACCTTGACGCTCGAGCAGCGCCACGGCCAGCTTCTGGTTCAGGACGCTGTCCTCGGCCAACAGGATCCGTAGCGGTCGCACGGCGGGAGTTTCCTCGACGCCGGCCACCAACTCGTGCCGGGGAACCATCACGCCCAGGGCCCGTTCGATCGACTCCAGCAGCTCGGACTGCTTGACCGGCTTCAGCAGGTACGAGGCGATGTTCAGGCGTTCGCATTGCACCACATCTTCGGGCCGGTCCCCCGACGTCAGCATGATCACGGTGGTTGCGCCCAGCACGGGGTCCTGGCGGATCGACTCGGTCAGCATCAGGCCGTCGACATCGGGCATGTGGGCATCGGTCAGAACCAGTTGGTAAGCTTGCCCGCGTTCGTGCGCCGCGTGCAGCTCGGCCAGGGCCGCGGCCGCGCTAGCGGTCTGGGCGGGCTGCATGTGCCAGTAGCGCAGGATCTCGTCCAGAATCCGTCGGTTGGTGGCGGTGTCATCGACGACCAGGACGCGCAGTCCGTACAGGCAGGCGGGCACGATCACCAAGTCTTCCGCCTCGGCGGGATCCGCCAGCTCCAGCCGCACCGTGAAGTGAAAGCGGCTGCCCTTGCCGACTTCGCTTTCGACCCACAGTTCTCCGTGCATCATGCTGACCAACCGCGTGGCGATCGCCAGTCCCAGGCCGGTGCCGCCGTGCCGGCGGGTCAACGCGCTGTCCCCCTGCTCGAACATGTCGAAGATCTTCGCCCGCTTGTCCACGGGGATTCCGGCCCCGGAGTCGGTCACGGTGAAATGCAGGACCACCTCCGCGCCTTCCAGCGACTGGCGTTCGACCTCGAGCACGACTTCGCCCTGGTCCGTGAACTTGATCGCATTGCCCACCAGGTTGGTCACGATCTGCCGCAAGCGGTTGTAGTCGCCGACGACGCGGCGGGGCACGTGGGGATGACAACAGAACGCCAACTCTAGCCCCTTCTGATGGGCTCGGATGGCCAGCGATTTCATGGTGTCACCCAGGCTTTCGCGCAGATCGAAGGGGGTGTGTTCGAGGGCCATCTTGCCGGCCTCGATCTTGGAGAAATCCAGGATGTCGTTGATGACGGTCAGCAACGCCTCGCCGGCATCCTTGACGCTGACCAGATAATCCCGCTGTGTCGCGGACAACTGTGTCTTCAGAACCAACTCGGTCATGCCGATGACGGCGTTCATCGGCGTGCGGATCTCGTGGCTCATATTGGCCAGGAACGTGCTCTTGGCCCGGCTGGCCGCCTCGGCGTCCTCTTTCGCCGCCCGCAGGGCCCGGGCCACCCGGTGTTCCTCGGTGATGTCGCGGACCGTCGCCTGCAGCAGTTTGCGGCCTTCGAGTTCCATCCTGGCCAGCAGGACCGTCGCGGGAAATTCGCTGCCGTCGATCCGCCGATGCCGCCACTCGAAGAAATGCGATCCCCGCTCCATCGCGATGTCGATCATCTGGCGGGCCTTGGCCAGCGACAAGTCGCCGTCGGGTTGGTGCTCCGGGGACAGGTCGACCGGCGTGCAGGACTTGAATTGCTCCTCGTCGCGACAGCCGAACAGTTGGATTGACGCCGGATTGCCGGACAGGAATCCGCGCTCGGGATCCAGCACCATGATCGCATCGCGGGACGAGTCGTACAGGGTGCGGTGCCGGATCTCGCTGGCCCGCAGCGCCTCTTCCGCCACGCGCTGTTCGGTGATGTCCCGCGAGACGCCGAACGTGCCGGCGATCCGGCCATCGATGCCATACACGGGCATCTTGGTCGACAACGCCCAGGTGATGTGACCGTCGGGCCACGTTTCCTTCTCTTCCTTGTCGATCACCGGCCGGCCGGTACGAATGATCTCCTGTTCGTCTGCCAGCGCCTGGGCCGCGTGCTCGGGGCCAAAGAAGTCGGCGTCCGTCTTGCCCACGGCCTGGGACGGTTCCGCAATGCCAAACATCCGAGCCATCGCCCGGTTGATGCGGACGAAGCGGCTGGCCTCGTCCTTGAAGTAGATGCAGTGCGGGAGATTGTCCATCAAGGTGTGCAGCAAGTCGCGTTCCTGCTGCAATTCGTCGTTCGCATTGGCCAACTCCGCGGTGCGGACGCGGACGCGGATTTCCAAGTCGTCGCGGGCGGCGCGCAATTCCTCCTGCGCCTGGCGGCGGCGGATCAACTGCCACATGCCTTGTCCCAAGAGCGTCAACTGGCGGATATCGGAATCGTCGTACACGGGCTCCTTGTTGCCCACACCGATCACCGCCACAATCCGCTCGCCGTCAAAGATCGGCACGTTCATGTGCCGCAGGACGTGGACGTGCCCTTCGGGATAGCCTTTCTTCAGCGGATTGGGAGCCGGATAGTCGTTGGTCAGCACCGGCCGCCGCTGCCGCACGGCTTCCCCCCACAAGCCGGTCGAGACCACCGGATAGTGAATCGGCTTGTCGATGATCGCACATTCGCTCATCGCGGACTTGGACCAGGCGTGCATCGTCAACACGCTCTCGTCTTCGTTCAGGAAGGCCAGATAGCCGATCTTGCTCTGCGTCAGCCGGACCGCTTCCTCCAGGACGAAATTCGTGACGTCCTGGAGCGGCGCCTCGGTCATTTGACTCAATCGCAGCAGCGCTTCCAGGCGGGCTTGTTCCAGACGCAGGGCATTCTCCGCCCGCCGCCGCTCCTCGTCAGATCGCATGTCGTGCAGGGCGAAGGAGATGTCGCCAGCAACCTCGGCCACCAGTTCCAACTCTTCGGGGTCGCTGGCAAAGGCCGCCGGAACCGAAGCGACCATCACGCCGTAGACATCGTCATTCCAGGCCAACCGCATCGCCAGGGGCGTGCAACCGGCCTCCTGGACGGCCAGGGGACACGTGCTGCACACCGTGTCTCGCTTGTCCATCGCGACCACGCCGGCGACCGCTAGGGCCTGCTGGATACAGGCGACGGTTTCCCCCCTCCGGATGCGTTCCTGGACTGCCGCAAAGCTCTCCTGCCCGACGCCCGCTTCTGCCCCCTCGACGCTGCCTCGAGCCGGATCCAGCAGCAAGATCCAGGCATAGCGATAGCCGCGCGTCTCGACCAGGCTGCTGCAGATGCCGGTCAGCAAGCGGTCCCGATCACGCTCCCGCGCGATCACCTGGTTGACGTTGCGAATCGCCCGCAAGACGGCATTCAAGTGCTCGGATCGCTCGTCCGCCTTGCGCTTGTCCGTCACGTCGGTAACGAACCCCTCGATCGCGACGACTTGGCCGTGCTCGGAGTAAACCGCAGAGCCTTGTTCCCAGACCCACTTCTCCTGACCGGCGGCCGTGCGGATCCGGTACATCAACTGATGCCGGCGGCGCTGAGCCACGGCATGCTGAATCCGCTGGTGGACGCCAGCGACATCGTCCGCATGCACGAGCCGCTTGTAGCCGCCCCCGGTGGCCGCCAACAGTTCGTCCGGCGTCAGGCCCGCCAGTTCCAGGCACCCCTCGCTGACGAATTCCATCGTCCAGGCTTCATCGTCGCGGCGGCGGTACGCCATGCCGGGCAAGTTGTGCAGCAGGGCCCCCAACTGCCGCTGGCTTTCTTCCAGCGTCCGCTGGGCCGTCTCGAAGCGGCGAAAAGTTGGGGCAATCCAGGCGATGCCGAGGAACATCAGCGCGGAGATGGCCAATCCCAGGCAGTCATAAGTCGGGTCAGGGACCTCGACCGCGTCGCCGTTCCACAACCGATAGAGGGCGAAACCACGCCGCCCTACCATTACCAGAATCGCCAGGGCCAGGGCAATCCATGCCCGGCTGAGGCCGGTGACCCAGACCAGGCGGATCGCCAGGCAGGCGGCCGCCAATTGCAGCAGGACTGCCAGGGTGACGATGACGATCACGGTCATGGCTCGCGCCTCGCAATAGAAGAACGATCAGGAGAATCGGCCGAGGATCCCGCCCGCGGATCAACAATGTTCCTTTCGTATGTTGTACCCCAGAGAGGAGAGAATTTCAAATCGACAGGGGGAGGTTCGACATCGGGTCGCCCCCAGGCACCCGAACCCCAACCGTTCGCCTTGAAGTCGCACTACC
>CAIYOB010001318.1 GCA_903927685.1 uncultured Planctomycetaceae bacterium | reverse complement strand
GGAGAGACCTGGATGAACTCGGAAAAAGAGGGCGCTGCACATGCGTCATCGAGAAGACCGACCACAAGGGGAACAAGTACAATGCCTACGGGCCTATGCAACGGCAACAGACACTCGGAGGATGTTGCGCATTGTGCAAGAAGTGGTACGACGGCAAAGGACTCACGAGGGTCATCTGGGATGATGAGTGGTATGATCCTTGATGTGGGCAAAGGATGTGGAAATGGCAGAGGATGGGATCGGAGTATTCATAAGATGGGTGCTTCGTCACGGTGTCACGAGCGGAGGAACTCGCGATTTGGTGACTCTGGCTACCTTTCTGTCTGACGACGAACGGTTGGCGCAGCTCCAGCGCGAATCATTCGTAGGCTGGCTCGATGAAGCGTTTGTGGACGAATTATTGTCTCTCGCAGAGCCGGCAGAGGTAATAACGCTGCTCACGCAACGGATAGTGCGACACATCTCTCCGGAGATGTTCAAGAGAGTTTTCGACCGGACGCTCGCCGCATCGTCTGACATCGAGGTGCTTTCCGGTCTGATGTTCGTCGCAGGGTTGTATCTTGACCGCCATCCAGGTGCGTTCCCCCTGCCGCGGAACCTCGCGGACCAACTCTTGGCCTCCGAAGACCTAGATCACCGACTAGCCGGCTTGAAATCCCTTCGGCACAGCATGGCTTCATCCGGCGAGATTGTGGCCCAGATTACTACGGCCTTGAAGCGGGATGATTGGCAGGAAAGATGGGCAGGTCTCTCTCAGCTGGGACGGCTTCTTGAAGATAAGGGATCGCAGCTAGCAGAGCCGACCGAAGGGAGAACCTTGGACGAATTGCGGGATGTGCTGATGCAGCTGGCTGACACCGCCCCGGATGCTGATACTCGCCGCGCGGCCGCGCATTGCAGGGCGTTACTGTGAGCAGGCAGCGCCGAGAATGGTTGAGGCACGGATTACCCGGCACAGTGGTCTGACCCGGAAAAGACGATGCGTATATTCAGGCAGCAATGCTGCTATGACGCTGCCGGAAACTTGATTACTGATGGCCAGGGGGCCGGTACCCCAGACATAGCTGCCCCAGTTGGGCTGTTCGGAGTTACAGCGCACATCAACCAAGAGGTTACCAACTCCGCTTTGCCGCGTCACCGGTGGTCGGCGACACGCTCCAGATCACCAGCGTTTCGCCGCTGGATCGGCTGACGTTCCAGCTGGTGGGACCCGTGGATGACGGCGTGGGTGGGCAGACAGAGCGGACGATCGTGTCCGTGGACGGGATGATCGATTTGGGCAATTTGTCGCGCCAAGACAGCTCGCTGACGGCGACGAGCCGCCTGGTGGCCGGAGCGGACTACGATCTGCAGGTGCAGACCGATCTGATCCCGACGATCTACGAAATCGGTTTCCTGCTGGGCGGTGGCGGCCACACGACGCGGGGGGCGGCCCGCGAGCTGGCGGCGATCGAAACGTACGCTTCCATTCTCGGCCGGCCGTTACAAGCCGGGAACGATCAGAGCTGGTTCAGGTTCGCGTTGGGCGAGCCGGGGCGGCCCGGCGATCAGGTGTCGCTCGGCGTGTTCGAGGCGTCCGGGGCGATCACGTTGTCGCTGGTGGACCAGGACGGAACGGTGCTGGACGCCGCCGCGACGGGCGGTTCCTCCGACGCCGCCGTGGTCAGCCTGGCGGGCCTGCCGGCGGGCAGTTATTGGCTGCAGGTGTCCGGGGTCGGGCCGGCCACGTATGAATTGTCCCCGCGGATCGCCAAGCCCGATCCCGCGAATCCGGGGTCGCTGGCCTACGGCACCGCGTCACTGGACCTGACCTCGACGGCCGTCACCCACTTGGGCGACACGTCGATCGTGATCCGCCGCAAGGACGTGATCCTGGGTGGCACCGGGAATGACGTCCTGCAAGGCGGGCCGGGCGAGGACTGGATCTTCGGCGGCTCGGGGAACGACGTCCTGGCCGGCGGTTTCGACCGCCAGGCTGGCGACCTTGTCTGGGGCGGGCCGGGCGACGATCTGTACCAGGTCCAGACCGACCGGCTGCCGGCCACCACGGCCGCGGCCCGCCGCGTGGGCAGTGCGGGCGACGTCACCTATCTCCCGACGTTCAGCGACCGTTTCGACGGCCAGGCCGGCGACGATCAGGTGCTGTACATGGGCGGAGATCGGGACGTCAACGGCCGCGTCGTGCCGGACCACGTCGCGGTTCGCTGGAACACGATCCTGCATCGCTACGAGGTGACCAACCAGGTGTGGGACTTCCAGCGGCAGGGATTCGCCACCGAGGCGTGGGACTCGCCGGCCGCCGTGGCCGCGTCGGTCGCCGGCCCGGACGATGGCCAGTTAGAAGCCGACGCCGTGATTTCGCTCGCGGTGGGCAACCCGGACACGGTAGCCACCCAGCCGCTGG
>CAIYOB010001317.1 GCA_903927685.1 uncultured Planctomycetaceae bacterium | reverse complement strand
GTACCGATGTATCCGTCGCCGACGGAGTACGCGCCCGTGCCCGACACGCTGTATCGCAACGAGGGCGAAGGAACATTCGCCGACGTCAGCCAGGCGTCCGGCGTGGCTGCGCATGCCGGGCGCAGCATGGGAATGGTCTGCAGCGACTGGGATCGCGACGGGGACACAGACGTGTTCATCTGCAACGACGTCCAAGAGAATTTCGCTTTTCAAAACGACGGCCAAGGACAGTTCGAGGAAGTGGCCGGCGTCACCGGCATGGCCTTCGACTCCGAAGGCGAAGTCCTGGCGAACATGGCCGTGGACTGCGGCGACTTTGACCGTGACGGCTGGCTCGACTTCTACACGACCAACTATCAGAACCAGCTGCCCATGTTGTTGCACAACCTGCACGGGTTCTTTGAAGACGTGGCGCGGTCCACCAACGCCGGAGCCGGCGGCTATCAGCACGTCAACTGGGGTTGTGGCTTTGCCGACTTCGACAACGACAGCTACCTGGACGTGTACGTGGCCAACGGGCACACGGAGGACACGATCGAGCAACTCGGCCTGGCAGGCACCTACAAAGCGCGAAACGTGGTGCTATGGAACACGGGGCAGGGAAAATACGAAGACGTCTCGACCCGCTGCGGCGACGGCCTGGAGCCCGAATTCGTCTCCCGCGGGATCGCCTTGGACGACCTGGACAACGACGGCGACCTGGACGTGACCGTCGTCAATTCCCGCGATCGCCCCAGTCTGCTGCGGAACATGTTCGCCGAGCAGGGAAGCCCCGGTCATTGGCTGCAAATTCAGTTGCGGGGCGTGCGGGCCAACCGTGACGGCGTCGGGGCGCGCGTCGAGGTCCTGGCGGACGGCCAGCGACTGGTCGACGAGGTCCACAGCGGCCGCGGCTACCAAAGCCACTGGGGCTCGCGTCTGCACTTCGGCCTGGGCCGCCGCACACGCGTCGAGCAGATCGAAGTTCATTGGCTCGGCGGCGGCGTGACGCAGATCCGGGAGGTCGCGGCCGACCAGCGGATCGTGATCTGCGAAGACAATCCGTAATCAGGAGTCCCTGACCTCGCGCCATGCGGCACGGGGCCGGACGGACGCCAGGGACCTGCGCACGCTTCCCCAGAGCTGGTCGCACCGCACGCGGAAGGCCGGCTCATAACGGCCGATGTAATGCAGATCCAGGTCCGGGTTGATCAACGCGACCGCGGTGGCGATGTTGCTGGTCGCGTGGATCAAGCGACCGCAGGCGGCCAACAGCAGGCCGTCGGACAGCACGTCCTGGCCGAGGCGGACATCGCCCTGACGAAAGAAGTGCAGCTGTTCCGCTTGGCCGCTGGGAGTCCTCAAGACGTCCTCCTGGTAGACCACCGCCCGGCCGAACTCGGCGTGCATCGCCTGGATGACGTCGTCGCTGTCGGTTGCGAGGAAGATCGTGGGCATGTCGTTCCCGTACAGCCGCCGGATGGCTTCCGCATACTGCGGCACTCCGTAGACTCCCTGCCCGACCTGTTCCTGGCTGTGCCGCACGTTGCGGATATGCACGCCCACGGTGGGCTGCCCCGTGAAGTGCGTGCGTCCAAACCGGGCCGCCCGCTCCAGGATTTCCGCCCGCGGGCGAACGAAGCGGTGATAGACCGCATGGAAGACACGCCGCCACCCTTGGCGGCCGGGAGCGTACAGGCGGCAGGCACGGCGGGCTGCTGCGTGATAGCAGCCGAAACACCAGCCTTGATGTTCCAGCTCCCAGATGTCTCGCACCGGGCCGACGTCCGCGTTCTCCGCAGCCCAAGGCAACGGCTCGAAGAACTGTGTCCACAAATTCCCGTCCGCGATCGTGCCATAAGGAAACTGCGTCTGCGGTACGATCCGGTTTCCCTCGCGCAGGCTGTCCACCCGCCAGCAGACTTCGCAGGTATCTTGCGGCTGGACCGTATAGTACAGCCGATTGACAACCCCGTTCAGGTTTGAAAAGAAGCCGGCGTTGCGGGCGTGAATGACGTAGTGAAACATGGTGCCCTATTCTATCGGCCGGCCTGGTGCCGGGGTAGAATAGCCTCCCATGTCGGGCTCTGTCATGCCGGGCACACCGAGCGCAGCAACAGGAGAGGACATGGCCATGTCCAATGGAACAGCGACTCGTCAAGTGGTCATCCAGCGGCCCGCAGGATTGCACGCGCGGCCGTCGCTGGCGGTCGCCGAAGCGGTGCGCCGATTCCGGTCCCAGGTCTGCATCCGCTCGGGCGCGGACCAGGCGGATGCCGGCAGCGTGCTGCAGTTGCTGTCGCTCGGGGCCGGCGAGGGGCGTCGGCTGGAACTGACGGCGACGGGGCCCGATGCCGACCGCGTGCTGGACGAATTGGTCCGCCTGTTCGCCAACAATTTCGACCTGGACGAGTAGTGCGTTGTCCAAGCTAAATGTTGGGGTGCCTG
>CAIYOB010001316.1 GCA_903927685.1 uncultured Planctomycetaceae bacterium | reverse complement strand
CTGGAGCCGTACGCGGTCGTGGTCGGAATCGATTTCGGCAACCGCCGGCGCGGCGGCGAAGTCGGCGGTGAGAAATACGAGGACCGCAATGGGAACCATCGGCGGGATCCGGACGAACCGGGCCTGGCCGGCGTAGTGATCTACGCGGACCTGAACAACAACCAGCGGCTGGACGACAACGAGCCGTCGACGGTCACCTTGGATGACGACCCGCAGACGCGGCAGGTCAACGAAGCCGGACAGTACTGGCTGAGGGACCTGCCCGCCGGCACGCTGGTGATCCGCGAGATCGTGCCGGCCGGCTACGAGCAGACGACTGGCGGCCGCCAGGTGCTGTACGCGAACGATTTTGAGCAGCCTGCGGCGGCGGGCAACCCCGTCGGCGACGAATGGTCCACGGACCAGGTCAGCACGTCGCCCAACGGCCAGCGCACGTTCCTGGGCCTGTTCGGCAACGAGACCGCAACGCTCACGCTGGGCGACCTGCCGGCTCACGATTCGCTGCTGGTCTCCTTCGATTTGATCGTCGCCGGTTCGTGGAACGGCAACCATCCCCGCCAGGGAGCGGACCGCTGGCAGCTGAGTCTCCGCGGCGGCGAAACGCTGCTGGATACGACCTTCAGCAACGCGGGCAACAGTCAGCCGGCGTGGCAGAATCCGGTGGATCCGCTGGACGTCGACGGCAGCGGCTTCATCGTGGCGCTGGATGTGCTGCTGATCATCAACCGCATCAATGCCCAGAACCAAGGCCCGCTGCCCGTGCCTCCGGCCCAGACTCCCGGGCGCTATACGTTCTACGACGTCACCGGCGACAATCGAATCGAGCCGGTGGACGTGCTGACCGTGATCAACAAGATCAACGGCAGCGGGGGCACGGTCCCGGGCACCGGTGTCCCGCTGGGTCCGGGGCGAGGCGAGTTCTATTCGCAAGCGTTCCCCGAAGCGTACGGGGTGGGCGTCTATCCGCCGCAGACCGGGGCGGCCGAGACCGACACGTTGGGTTACGACGCATTCAAACTGGCGGCCACCGACGGCCGGTATCGCCCCAGCGACGCCGTGTACCACTTGACGTTCACCGTGCCGCACACGGCCAACTCGGCGATCCTCGATGTCCGCGCCTTGGGCCTGACCAACAGCGACCTGGACTTCGAAAAATGGGGGCTGGACAACGTCGTGGTGGCCATTCCCACCGCGGGGTATGCGTTGCAGGTCGTCGAAGGCGAGTCGATTCCCAGTATCGACTTTGGCAATCGGCCGACGCGGAAATGGGACTTCGGCGATTCGCCCGACCAGCCGTATCCGACGCTGCTGGCCCGCGACGGGGCTCGGCACGTGATCATGCCGAGCATGTACTTGGGGACTCAGATCGACGCCGATCCCGACGGCCAGCCGACCGGCGATGCGCTGGGCGATGACCGGGAAGAGGCGGATGACGACGATGGTGTGTTGGTGCTGACCCAGTTTGCCCCGGGAAAGGACGTCCGGCTCGAAGTGTTTGCCTCAACCCGCGGCTACCTGAACGCCTGGGCCGACTTCAACGGCGACGGCGATTGGACCGATGCGGGCGAGCGCTTCATCGCCGATCGCCAGCTGTCGGCGGGCTCGAACCTGCTGTCCGCCGCCGTGCCCGACGTGCAGTTGCCCCCCGAGTTCCTGCATGCGAGATTCCGCTTCAGCTCGCAGCAGGGCCTGTCGTTCCAGGGGCCGGCGCCCAACGGCGAAGTCGAGGATTACCGGTTCGACATGAAGCAGACTCCCGGCGCGGGCGAAGGCGAGCCCGGCGCGCCGCTGGGCCTGGTCATCAGCGGGACGGTCTGGCTGGACCAGGACGGCGATGGCAGTCGTGACGCAGGCGAAATCGGGATGGCCGGCGGGACGGTCTACGGGGACTTGAATCGCAACGGCCAGTTCGATGACAACGAGCCGTATGCCGTGACGAAGGGAGACGACCCGGAAACGTCCGAGAACGAGTCCGGTTCTTACAGCCTGCGAGTGAGTGTCGATGGCAAGCTGCTGCTCCGCCAGGTCGTCCCGCAGGGCTACCTGCAAACCTACCCCACCGGCCCCGGCGGCTTCCACACGGTCGCCGTGATCCCGGGCGCCGGCCAAGGCCCCTACGACTTTGGCAATCAGCCGGACCACGGCGGCGATCGTCGCGAGATCGACGGCGTCAAGTGGCATGACCTGAACGGCGATGGCAAACGGCAACGCGACGAGCCGGGCTTGGCCGGCGTGACGATCTACGCCGACCTGAATCAGGACGGCAAGTTGACTGAACAGGAACCCTACGCCGTCACCCAGGCGGACAACCCGAACACGCCGGAGGATGAATTGGGCACCTATCGCCTGACCAACGTTCCGGCAGGGACGATCATGGTCCGCGAGATTGTGCCCGAAGGCTACGTGCAGACTTACCCGACCATCGGCTTCCACATCGTCGTGATCGAGGACGTGCCGCTGGTCGTCGGCGTCGACTTTGGCAATCGCCGCGACGAGCCCGGACGGAACATCGTCACCGGGACCAAGTGGCACGACCAGACCGG
>CAIYOB010001315.1 GCA_903927685.1 uncultured Planctomycetaceae bacterium | reverse complement strand
TGTTGTGCGACGAGATCACCAGCAGCCTGGACCCCGAACTGAAGCACGAGGTGCTGGGCGTGCTGGAGGATTTGAAACAGGACGGCCTGGCGTTGATCGTCGTCACCCACGAACTGGGTTTTGCCCGCCGGTCCGCCGACCGGATCGTCGTCCTGGACGGCGGCAAGGTGATCGAGGAAGGGCCGCCCGAACAGGTTTTCGACCAGCCGCAGACCGAGCGAACGCAACGTTTTTTCCGGCAGGTGCTGGCGTGAGCTGAACCGCTGGCGTTCACGCTTCAGCGCGTCGGCGGGCGGAGCCGACCGACGTTGGCACGCTGCAGCGTGACCTCCAACTGAAGCACGCCGGACTTCGGCCATCAACGCGTCAGGACGAGCGACGTTCGCCGTCCAGGCAGGCGCGAATCGCTTCGGTCAGGGTCGGCGTCTGGTACGGTTTGGGCAGGTAACAGAACCCCGTTTGGCTGAGGCTGCCGACACGGACGATTTCGGCGCTGTAGCCGCTGGAGATGATGACTCTCAGGCCCGGTTTCAAGGCCCGCAGCTGTTCCGCCAGGTCCAACCCCGTCAGACCTTCGGGCATGACCATGTCGGTGAACAGCAAGTCGATTTCGGGACTGTGGTCGGACCACAGGGCGAGCGCCTGTTGTCCGTTCTCCGCCTCGTAGACGCGGTAGCCCAAGGCCCGCATCGTGCGGGCGACCCCCTGTCGCACCGGCGCCTCGTCCTCGACGAGCAGGATGGTCTCCCGACCGCCCTGCAATGGTCCGCGGGGTGCGTCTTCGGCGGGCTGGACTGAAATCTCCGCCAGGGCCGGCAGGTAGACGCGAAAGACGGTGCCTCGGCCAATCTCGCTTTCCACCTCGACCCAGCCCTGATGCTGGGCGACGATGCCGTGCACGGTCGCGAGTCCCAAGCCCGTGCCTTTGCCCGGCTCTTTGGTCGTAAAGAACGGCTCGAAAATCCGCTTGAGTGTTTCGTCGCTCATTCCCACGCCGGTGTCGGTCACAGCCAGGCAGACGAAGCGGCCCGGCTGGCGGCTGGGATTCAGGGCGAGTTCCGGCGAGCCCAGCACTTCGACGGAGGTGGTGATCGTGATTCGCCCGCCCTTGGGCATGGCATCGCGGGCGTTGACGACCAGGTTCATCAGCACCTGCTCCAGCATGCCGGGATCCCCGTTGACCGACGGGAGATGGCCCGGTTGGGCGTCAAACACCAGCCGGATATGTTCCCCGATCAGACGGCCCAACATTTTGAGCAGATTGCTCACGACGTCGTTCAAGTCCAGCGGTTTTGTTTCCAGGACCGAACGCCGGCTGAACATGAGCAGCTGGCGGGTGAGCGAGGCGGCCCGTTCCGCTTGGGAATTCAGTTCCTCGACGGCTTGGCTGGCCTCCTTGTCGAGATGAGGGTTCATTTCGAGCAGGCCCAGCTGCATCATGATCGCGAACAGGATGTTGTTGAAATCGTGGGCCACGCCGCCGGCCAGTTGCCCGATCGCTTCGAGCTTCTGGGCCTGACGCAACTGGGCCTCCAGCCGCCGACGTTCCGAGACGTCACGGCTGATGCCGCGGTAGCCGACCAATTCCCCCTGGTCTCCGATCACCGGCGCGCCACTCGTTTCGAGGTGGATTTCGTGGCCGTCCCGGTGAAGGATGGCGCTTTCGAGGTTCGAGAACGGCGACCGTTGGGCGACGAACTTGCCGAACACGGCGCTGCGGCGTTGAGCTTCCGCCGCGGACATGAACTCGAACGGCGCACGGCCGACCAGTTCTTCCGGTTCGTAGCCGATCAGATCCTTGATCTTGGGGCTGACGTAGGTGTAGCGGCCGGTCGCATCGGCTTCCCAGATCGAGTCGGACGTCGTTTCGACCAGTTGGCGAAAGCGTTCTTCGCTCCGCCGTAGTTGGTTCTGCGCAGCCCGCTGGGCCATGATCTTGTGCAGTTCATTGGCCACCACCCGCAACTGTTCGACATCCTCGTCGGTGTAGTCCACAGCCTTGTTCCCCACGCCGAAAATGATCCGGACCTTGCCTTCCTGGAGCACCGGTATGCTCATGAAGCGGTGCAGCGGCGCGTGGCCCGCGGGCAGTCCATGCTGGTTAGGCGAATTCGCGTAATCGTTGTACACGACCGGCCGCTGCTGGCGGACGCAGTCGACCCAATTGCCGGCTTCGTTCAACGGGGAATGGGCGTCGTAGGTCGCCTGGCAGCTTTGTCAAATGGATCGGCTCGCCGGGACGGTCGCGGTGCAGATCCGTACAGACAACCTCCGCGGCCGGCAAAGCCGCCTGCACATGCCCGGCAAGGCAGCGGTGGTGCCGCACGCGGTCGGGGGACGTGGCCAGCAACAACTCGCCGTGCGAGTCAAACACGGCGATGAGTTCGTAATCATAGGCCTGCTGAATATTGCGGAAATACTCCCGCACCGTGGCCTGGGCAGCCAGGTCGCGCGGGGTCGCCAGCAATTGCCGCACGCCAAGGCTGGAACGGACGACGGCCGAATCGCCGCGTCGTTCCTTGATCCAGCCCTCGATCTGGTCGGCCTTGAGATCAGCAATGCTGGCCAGAGCCCTCTCGGCCGTACTGCGGGAAGCGGCTGCCTGGCGATTGGCGACGTACCACCCCGTGCCGGCAAGGCCGGTCAGCAGCAGCGTCGCGGGCAACAGCAGGTGCCGCGGAAACGCCGCCGCGGCCGAACGAAACAGGCTCACACTTGTTCCTCGACTATCTGGCGCCACCACCCGCGGCGAACGCCTTGCGACTCACGATGTCCGGGCGCCAAGCAACCGGCCGCGACTGGCAAGGCCACAGCGTACACGGCGGAGTCGTCAGAGTCCAGTATGCGGCCACGCCGCCCGACAATGCGGCCACGCTGCCAGCGACACGCGCGGCGGGCCAAGTCCGTGGGCGTCCATCCGGGATGTCTGGTGCTTTCCGAAGGGGGCCCCGCCGGAAGCGGTTCGAACTCCCACTCGCTTGCGCTTCGGGCTACGGTTGGCACTGCTACCATCGCTCAACGCAGATCGCCCCGGCGCTGGCCGAACGTGCGATCCTGATCGCAAAATCCGTACCGACTGGGGGGGTAATGCATTCGCCTCCCACAGAAGAATCGGAAAATAGGAGAACATGGAAAACATAGGGTAATTGACAAAGCTGCGATCACCGGAATAGCATGTTAACGATAGGGTTTCTGCGCAGGTTAGATTGCCTGCGTGGTTTTGGAGGTTTGTCTTGGACCAGTTGTGGCTTTCCGGTGGGCATGTCATGGACTCCGGCACCGATAAGACGGAACGATTGTTGCTGCGGTACGTGCTGGTCGTACCCGCGTTCAACGAGCAGGAGGCCATCGCCGGGATCCTGAGACGCGCCTTGGCGGCCCGGGACCTGGTTCTGGCCCGGACTCCCGTCACCGAGATGGTCGTGGTCGTGGTGAATGACGGCTCGTCGGACCGCACCCAGGAGATCATCGAGCAGCCTGAATTTGCCGACGTCGTCAAGGTGCGATTTCGCGAGAATCGTGGCTACGGTGCCGCGATCAAGGCGGGGTTTGCCGCGTCGCCGGGTGAACTGGTCGGCTTCATCGATGCCGATGGCACGTGCGATCCGGAGTTCAGCGTCCAGTTAATCAACCACTTGCTGGCTACCGACGCCGACATGGTCCTGGCCAGTCGTCTGAACGCGGACAGCCGGATGCCTTGGGTGCGGCGGATCGGCAATCGGGGGTTCTCGTGGCTGTTGAACGTCCTGGCCGGCACGGCAGTCATCGATATCGCTTCGGGATTCCGCGTCCTGCGGCGTTCGAGTCTGCGGTGGATGTCGCCGCTGCCCGACGGCATGCACTTTACCCCCGCCTTGAGTTGCATTTGTGTCTTGGACCCGCGACTGAAGATCGCCGAAGTGCCGATGCCGTATGACGAGCGGATCGGGCAGAGCAAGCTAAGCGTCGTCTGGGACGGCTTTCGTTTCCTGGCCACGATCCTGTTCTCGTTCTGCTGCTACTCGCCGATCAAGTCGGCCTTGGCCGCCTGTGCGCTGGTCGTGCTGCTGGGCGGCTCGCTGCTCGGCTGGCTGATCTGGGCCGGGAGTTCCCCGGCGCTGGTGATGTCCTTGGGAAGCACGTTGGCCGTCCTGGGTGTGCTGCTGCTGTGGACCGGCCTGATCGTCCATCAACTCAATTATCTGCTGATCGGGCCGCGGCGTCTGCTGCGGCCCGCGGAGCAGACTCTGCAGGTCCTCTTGCACGAGCGCCGCCTGATTGCTGCCGGCGCCGCGACGACGGCGCTGGGCGGCTTGGGTTTTGGCTGGCTGGGCCTGCAGGCCAAGGCGTTTTCCGCGACGACCGCTGCGCTGATTTCCGGTGGGCTGACGCTTGTCATGGCCGCCGGGATGGCCGCGTTGACCTGTGGAGTGATCAGCCGCGTGATCTGGGCTGTGAACGAGAAACAGCGGGCGTCCGGTCCCCATGGTCTCGAGGCTCCGGGGGCTCGGGAGATCCCCAGTTCACTGCCATCCGGCTTCAACAGGGAACTGCTTCCGCGATAGACGCTGTATTCGCTGTCGCCGACGGCGGCAGTGCGAGGGGGAATCGATGCACATCCTGGGATTCGACTGCTACGGGCACGACTCGGCTGCAGCGATCATCCGCGACGGCCAACTGCTGGGCCTGGTCGAGGAGGAACGCTTCGTGCAGAAGAAGCACGTCGCCGACTTTCCCGTGCATGCGATCCGCTGGTGCTGTGAAGTGGCGGGGATCGAGCCGGCCGAACTGGATCACATCGTTTATTACTGGGACCCCAAGCTGGCCCGCCTGCGGCGGCTCGGCCATCTGCTGCGGTACTTTCCCAAGTCCTTGGGCCTGCTCCGCAGCCGCGGCGACAAGGAAGTGCAAATGTTGCGTCTGGCCCGGACGCTGCGCGAGCAATTCGGTTTGGGCAGCCGGACCAAGATCCACTTTGCGCCCCACCATATCTGCCATGCGGCCAGTTCGTTCCTGACCAGCCAGTTCGACGAGTCGGCGATCTTGACGATCGACGCCGCCGGCGAATGGGATTGCACCTGGCTGGGCGTAGGGCGCGGGCTGGACTTTGAGTGCCTGAGGACCCAGCAGTTTCCCAACTCGTTGGGCCTGGTCTACGGGGCCGTCACCGAGTTCCTGGGCTTCAAGTTCGCCTCGGGCGAGGGCAAAGTCATGGGCTTGGCCCCGTACGGCGATCCGGACCGGTTCGGCGACGCGTTCCGCGACGTGATCAAGCTCAAGCCTGACGGCGGATACGAGGTCGATCTGTCGTACTTCGCCTATCACTATCGCGGACGCCCGCATTGGTTCAGCGACAAGTTCTATCGTGTCTTCGGCGAGCCGCGGCCGCGCGAAGACGATGAGGTCAACCAACGGCATCGCGACCTCGCCGCCGCGCTGCAGTTGCGCACGGAAGAAGCCGGCTTGCACATGGCCCGCTGGCTACAGCAAGCCACCGGCCAGCGCCGCATCTGCCTGGCTGGCGGCGTGTGCCTGAATTCCGTGATGAACGGCCGGATCCTGCTGGAAACGGGCTTTGACGACGTGGTCGTGCAGCCGGCCGCCAACGATGCGGGCACAGCTCTGGGGGCCTGCTACTGGCTGTGGAACACCGTGCTCCGCCAGCCGCGGTCCTTCGTCTTCGAGCACGCCTACGTCGGCCCGTGGATGACCCCGGCTCGCTGCCGAGCCGCGATCGAGCGGCTGGTGGGAGCCGACGACGAAGTCGAGGTACTGCAAGGCGTGGACGCGCCGCGTCTGGCCGCGGAGATGCTGGCTGACGGCCGGATCATCGGCTGGTTCCAAGATCGCATGGAGATGGGCCCGCGGGCGTTGGGCAACCGCTCGATTCTGGCCGACCCGCGCTCGGAGGACATGAAGGACCTGTTGAACGCACGGGTCAAGTTCCGCGAGAGCTTCCGCCCCTTCGCCCCCAGCGTGCTGGAAGAGAAGTCGGGCGCGTGGTTCGAGACGGATTATCCGTCGCCCTACATGATCCTGGTGTACGACGTCCGGCCCGAGCGGCGCCACCAGGTGCCGGCCATCACCCACGTGGACGGGACGGGCCGGGTTCAGACCGTTAGCCGCCAGCACAATCCCAAGTACTATCGCTTGATCGAGGAGTTCGAACGGCTGACGGGCGTGCCGATGGTCCTGAACACCAGCTTCAACATCCGCGGCCAGCCGATCGTCCACTTGCCGGAACAAGCCATCGAGTGCTTCCTGACGACCGGTATGGACGCCCTGTTCCTGGAGGACTTCGTCCTGGTCAAACGCACCGAATCCGCCGCCGCCGAGTTCTCGCAAGACGAACTGCAACAACGCCACGCCGCCGCCGCCGCCGCGGACAATGCGTGGATATGAAGTCGCTAAGTCGCTAAGTCGCCGTGCCACGGACCACTGACTACGGACAACGGACAACGGACCAATGACCACCGTACTGATCGTCAATCCGCCGTCGCCAGATGGTCACGTTTACATTCGTGACGTCTGCCGCTGGGGCCGCAAGAGCCGCGAGAAAATGATCTGGCCGCAGACGTCGCTGGCCTATCTGGCCGCGATGGTCCCGGAGGGCTGGACGGTCCGGATCATCGACGCGATCGCCGAACAGCTGACGATGGAGCAGTTCCTGGCCGAGGTTCGCCGGGAGAATCCGCGTGTCTACGTGACCTACCTGATCGGCTCGACGTTTGACAGCGACGCGTTGGGAGTCCGCGAGGCGAAACGGTCGGGCGCGGTGACCGTCGCTGTCGGCACGCACGTCTCGGCCGTCCCGAGCAATACGCTGGAATTGGTTCCGGAGCTGGATTACGTGATCCGCCACGAACCGGAACTCACCTTTGCCGAGATCCTGGATCGTGTCGAACGGGGACAGCGGCCCGAGGGTTTGGCCGGCGCCGCCTATCGATCCGACGGCGGCCAGATCGTGGTCGGCCCGGACCGGCCGCTGGTGCGAAAGCTGGATGACTTGCCGATCCCCAAGCAGCACTTATTGCCGCTGGACAAGTACCGCATGCCCTTCCTGGGCCGCCGGTACACGTGGGTCTTGACCAACCGCGGCTGCCCGTACTCGTGCACGTATTGCTTCGAGGGCGTGGTCTGGGGCAAGTCGGTGCGGTACCGGTCGGCCGAGTCGATCTACCGTGAACTGGAATACCTGGCCGAACACGACGTGCACAACGTCTTGTTTCTCGCCGACCTGTTCACGTTCGACCGCGACGGCGTGTTGCGGCTGTGCGACCTGATCATCCAAAACGGACTCAAAATCCGTTGGACCTGCAATAGCCGCGTGGACACGCTCGACGAACCGATGATGGTCCGGATGAAGCGTGCCGGGTGTTGGCTGATCGCCTTTGGCATCGAGTCCGGCTCGCAGACGATCCTGGACAACGTCAAGAAGGATGCCCGGGTCGAAGACGCCCGGCAGACGATCCGGCTGTGCCACCGGCACGGCTTGAAGACTTGGGGCTACTTCATTATCGGCCTGCCCGGCGAAACGCGGCAGACAGTGCGGGAGACCATCGACTTTGCCAAGAGCATCCCGCTGGACATCGCCTTGTTCCACGTGGCCATGCCCTACGCCGGGACCGAGTTCTATTTCCAGGCCGTGGCGAACGGCTGGCTGAATACCAGCCAGTGGAGGCACTTTGACATGAACGACTCGGCGGTCGTCCAGTACGACGACTTCTCCGCCGCCGAGATTCTGCAGGCCACCAAGCAAGCGTTTCGCGAGTTCTACTTCCGCCCGGTGCAGATGTGGCGGTTAGCCAAGATGCTGCTGGGCGCCGGCGATCTGGGCATGATCTGGTCCGTCGCCAAGAACTTCCTGGGCTGGATCTTCACGCGCCGCGAGGATCGCGTCGCCTCGCGGACGAACGCGGACGG
>CAIYOB010001314.1 GCA_903927685.1 uncultured Planctomycetaceae bacterium | reverse complement strand
CGTCCGCCGCGCCGAGTCGGGCGACATTCCCGGGGCGGAGATCCGGCTGGCGGATGTGTTCCCCTTTTTCGACGCCGATGCGGACCAACGCTATGAACGCGGGGAATGGGACAAGGCCCTGGCGTTCTCTCGGCACGGCCGCGAGCAGGGGCTGTTGGCCGTCCGCGCCGGGGGACAAGGCGACGTGACCAAGAGCCACGTCGCTTGGCGGGAGAGCCGCTGCGTTTCAGAAGTGCCGTCGCCGCTGGTCTACGACGGACGCGTGTACATGGTCAAGGACGGCGGCCTCGTCACCTGCCTGGACGCCGACTCGGGCCGGTTGCTGTACCGCACCCGGCTGGGACCGAGCGGGGCCTACTTCGCTTCGCCCGTCGCCGGCGATGGCAAGCTGTTCGCCGCATCCCACGGGGGTGCGGTCGTCGTCTGGGCCGCCGGCGACACGTTCCAGCGGCTGGCGGTCAGCGAGTTCAACGAACCGATCTTCGCCACGCCCGCGATCGCGGACGGACGTGTGTACATCCGCACCGCGTCGGGCTTGTACGCGTTCTGAGTCAGTCCAGCGGCTTGATCTTCAAGTTGCGGAAGAAGATCGGCGCCCCGGCGTGCTTGCCTTGCAGACCGATGTGGCCGGCGTGGGGGATTTCGGCCAGCGGCTTGCTCAGCCAGGCCGGAATCTCGCTGCCGTCCGGATTCCGCTTCGGGTCCGTCCATTTCCGCATGTCCAGCTGCGTGACGGCGGCGCCGTTCAGCAACACGTAGATCATCGGCCCCTGGCAGGTGATCGTCATCCGATTCCATTCGCCCGGCTTCTTGACGGCCGACTTGGTCGCGGCCAGCCGGCCGAAAACCGCGGCGCACTGCCAAGTCTTGGGCGACTTGCCCCACTTGTCGGAGAAGTCATCGGCGATCTGGATTTCGACCGAGTTCGGAATCCAGTCCTGCTTGTCGCTGCAATGCACGATCACGCCGCTGTTCGTGCCGTCGGCCGTCTTGAACTCCAAGTCCAGGATGAAGTTGTCGTACGTCTTCTTGGTCCAGATGCACTGGTCCTCGGTCGCTGTCAGCACGCCGTCCTGCGACGACCAGACGCCCTTGGGAAAATCGGCATCCGACAAGTCGGCCGCAATCAGGCTGCCCCAGGCGGCCGAGTCCGGATGCGTCGGCGGCGGAACCGCTTCGCCGGCGACCGCCGCCGAGACGGCCAGGCAACTGATGATCAGCACCACAACACCCATCTTCATACTCATGCTCCTCAATGCTGCGAATACCCGGAACTTAAGAACGGAATCGTAGATCTTATCCTACTTCCAGCAAGCCCTTCAGGGCGGCAGGAAAGTTGGACCAAGCGGTCTGGTACGTTTCTTCGAGCGGCGCCGGCACGTAGAAACCGGGCCGCAGGAACAGGGGCATCTCTGGCAGGCAATCGCCGACACCCACGAACTCGACATAGGCCACGCACTCGGCGTCGGCCTCATAGGCGGCAAAGGTCAGCGGCTTGCCGGGCGGCAACTCGAGTTCCTCTTCCTGGAACTCGTCCCAGATCGCCTTGTGGATCCCCTGAGGATCGCGTTTGCCCGGCGGAAACAGGTCGATCACCAGCAGATGAATTCCCTGGCGAAGCAATTCAGCCGATTTCTCGACCAGCGCCCGAAACTCGCCGCGGCTGGCTTTGTTGCCGGGCGAGACAATCTCGATCACCGCCACCACGTCGCCGTGGCGATGGCGCACCGCGACGCGACTGGCCTTGCGGAGATACGAGTCGACTTCCACCCGCTGCGTCAGCCGAGTTCGCGGAGCCCGCGTCGCCGTGGCGACGCCACCGATATCGATGTCCCGGGAGCCGCCACGGCTGGATTCCGCCAAACGCAATGTCAGGACGTCGGGAATCGGTCCGCGAATGTTCTGTTCGACCAGCGCAAAATAGTCCGTCGGCAGGGTGCGGGCATTCAGGGCATTGCACAGTGAGGTCGCCCACTCCTGATGGAAGTGATGAAACAACCCCGCGTCCACCCGCGTCCAGTCGTGAATCGGCATCTCGGCTGCTCCGTCCGAAAGTGTATCACGCGAATTCCGTCTCTATTCTACCACTTGGCTCCCGGCCTGCCACCACCGATTGCGCCCGTGACGATTGCGCCCGTGTCGGGCGCCCGTGCTTGACCGGAGTTTGCCGCGCGGCTAATCTGCCGCCCGGACGCGCAGAACCGTGCGGACGCCCGGTT
>CAIYOB010001313.1 GCA_903927685.1 uncultured Planctomycetaceae bacterium | reverse complement strand
TCACCCACGCCATGCAAAGGCGAGTAAACGACCTTCAAGTTCCGCGGTCCGGAGCGGCGCTGGGACATGACCGCCTGAACGAACGCGGCATCCACTTCGGCGGTACAGATCTTGACCTCGCCGGCCGCCACCGCTCCGGCGAAATCGGCTTGCCGGATATCCTGTACATTCATCACGCGTTCGATGATCGCCTCGTCGTGAGGCGGCATGACCTGGCAGCCCGTGGACCAGTACACCTTGACCGCATTGTCGCTGGGCGGATTGTGGCTGGCCGTCACCATGATCCCGCATGAGCACTGCTTGTAGCGGACCAGGAACGAAAGCTCCGGGGTGCTGCGATAGTCGTCCAGGAAATAGACCTTGAACCCCGCGGCGACCATGATGCCGGCACACAACTCGGCAAAGTGCCGCGAGTTGTTCCGCGTGTCATAGGCGATTGCACAGGACAGCTGGCCCTGGCCTCCCAGTTCCTGACGCACGTACTCCGCCAGTCCCTGGGCGCTTTCCCCGATCGTCCGGTCGTTAATCGCGTTGCTGCCGATGGGGTACATCCGGCCGCGGCGGCCTCCGGTTCCGAACGGAATCACGGTCCAGAACACATCGTCCAGTCTCTGCCACAGTCCCTCGGCCACATGCCGCGCGACTTCCGCGGCATACGGGGCATACCTGGGCTCGGTCAACCATTTGCGGATGTTCTCCCCCGCGCTGGCAGTCAACTTCCCCTGCTTCAGACCTGCATCCAGTTGAGCCAAGGCGGGGGCGGGGTCAAAAGGCGACGTGTCGGGCATGATTCGATCTCTGGCCTGTCTTGCTAACATTGTCTGGAGGTACCAACGGACTGAACCAGGTATTTTAGACTTACCACCGCCCGTTGTACAACCGCCGATCCCTGTCAGATGACCGGCTTCCCGTCGCGAAGCCGCCGGATTGCAGCTATAATTTCGGCGTCTGCCGGAGCCCAGCAGCACGGTCACCGAAGATTCCGGCCTGTGCAACCGTCCAATGAAGGAGTTCCCGAAGATGCTTCCGACCCCCTCTTCCGTCGACCAACTGGAGGAAATGCTCAGTCAGCCCAGCCAGGCGGCGATCGAGGCCCTGGCGGCGTTCGAGGGCGACCTGTTGATTCTGGGAGTCGGAGGCAAGATGGGGCCAACCCTGGCGAGGATGGCGGTCCGGGCGACGCAACAAGCCGGGATCCCGCGGCGCATCGTGGCCGCGTCGCGGTTCTCCGACGGTTCGCTGCCGGCTCGGCTGCAGGCATGGGGTGTCGAGACCGTGGTCTGCGACCTGCTGGACGAAGACTCGGTCGCGGCGTTGCCGGACGCGGCGAACGTGATCTTCATGACGGGGATGAAATTCGGGGCCAGCCGCAATCCGGCGCTGACGTGGGCCATGAACTGCTATGCCCCGGCTCTCGTCTGTCGCCGCTATCGTCACAGCCGAATCGTGGCGTTCTCCAGCGGCAATGTGTACCCGCTGGTCGCGCTGGACAGCGGTGGCTCGCAGGAAACCGACGAACCGGGGCCGATCGGTGAGTACGCGATCACGGTGCTGGGCCGCGAGCGGACGTTCCAGTACTTCAGCGACCGCGATCAGATTCCGGCAGCCCTGTTGCGTTTGAACTATGCCACGGAAATGCGTTACGGCGTGCTGGTCGACATCGCCCAAGATGTCTGGGCCGAACGCGAGGTGGACCTGTCGACGCCGATGTTCAACGTCATCTGGCAGGGCGACGCGAACGCGATGTCACTGGCCGCGCTGGCGCATGTGGCCAGTCCGCCTCGAGTCGTCAATCTCGCCGGCCCGGAGTTCCTCCGTGTCCGCGATGTGGCGGAACAATTCGGACGCCTGCTGAACAAGCCCGTGCGTTACACGGGTCGCGAAGGCTCGACGGCTTACCTGAACAACGGTTCCCGGGGCCACCGGCTGCTGGGTGACGTCAGCGTCGACGCCGAAACGCTGATCCGCTGGACGGCCGCTTGGGTCCAGCGCGGCGGCGAGAGCCTGGGCAGACCGACGCATTTCCAGGTCCGCAGCGGCAAGTTTTAGTCGTCCAGCGCCCAGTATGCGGCCTGCTGAACACTGGACCGCGGCTGTAAATGCCGCTGGGGAGAAGCGGGCGGCAAGTCCTCCAGCAGCAGCAGCGCCACGTCGTCCAGCAGCCGCACCGCGTCTGCGTAGCGGGAGTGGCCCAGCAAGTCGGTGTCGATGGCCGCGGCGTCGACCGTGTCCACCCCCTGAGCCACGAACACGCCAGCGATGGAATCCCCGGCCCGCGGGAGATCATCAAAGGCCTCGGCCACGCGGAGCGTCAAGTCGCTGTGCGAACAGTACAGCGTTGTCCGCCGCGCGTGCCGGACGAGCTTCGGCACCAGCTGGTCGCGAAAGGCGGTGGCGTCAATGTCGGGTGCGGCCAGCACGATCTGATTAAAGGTCACATCGCGGCGCTCGATTTCGGCCAGGGCCCGGGCCACGGCGGCGGCGCCCAGTCCGTGGGCGATGATATGGACGCGACCGGCCTGAAGCTGATCCGCCAGTCCAATCAGGAACCGCTTCATGGGCTCCTTGCTGGCCTCGATTTCGTTGCGGTCGGCCGCGTAAGCCCGCAGTTCGCAGCGCGACGGCCAGCTGTAAAACAGCGGGACGCCGGGGAACTGCAAGTCGTGGTGGATCTGAGCGGTGCGGCGAGCCGCATCCTCGAAACTGACGTTGAAGCCGTGGACAAAGACGAAGCAGTCGTGCGCGTCGGCCGGCCGGCCGGCCAGTTCGCGCCGGACCGCCTCGTAAAACTCCAACGCGTCCAGCATCACCGTCCGGCGGAGCACCACGTGTTGAGCCTCGTCGACAGGTCCCGACGCCAGCGGTTGCCGGTCGCTGGTCGCCTGGGTCGCCCGCAAACTGACGTCGCAGTGGCCGTAGGCGACGGCACCGTCGGCATTGCGGAGCGGGCCGAACTTGGGGCCGGCTCCCCGAGCCCACCGCTCCTGCACGGCCTGGTTCAACTCCACCCCGGACCAGCACATGACCATCAGAATGCCGATGATCAGCAGCGTCGCGAAGGCTCGCTCCGGCCGCTCGCCATCCCGCCGCACCTCTCTCCAGCGGCGGAAGGTGTCCGCCGTGTAACCGAACAGGGCGCCGGCCAGCAGCAGGAAGGGCGCGATCCGCGACCACAGCGGAGCCAGAACCACTTGCGAGGCTTCCCGGTTGGAGCCGAAGTAGACCCTGACCAGTTCGACCTGACCGTCGGTCGTCTGGCGTTCATACTTACCCCGCACGGCGAGCCTCGGGCTTGGCCGGGGCGCTGCCTCGGCCGCCGGTCGGACTGCCGGCTTCGCCGCCGTCTCGACTTCGGAGATGCTCTTCGACATCGCCGCGAACCCGGGCGGCAACCCGCGGCTTCTTGACCCGACCAGTTCGCCCACCAGGGCCGCCGCGCGCTGTTGAGCCCCCGGAGAACCGCTGTTCATGGCGCGCAGCAGGAGCGGCACGGCCTCCGGGCCCAAGGCCCCCAGTTGACACGCTGCCGCTTCGCTGACCGCGTCTTCCTCGTCGTCCAGCGCCTCGATCAGCGCCTGCCAGTACTCGGGCGGCGGCTGTGGCAGCGACACTCGCTCCAGGGCGACGATCGCCGCCCGCCGCACTTCGGGACTGCCGCTCTGCACCTGTTCCAGCAAGCGGTCCCGGACAACCTGTTCCAGCCAGCCCCGGCGCTGCAGTTCGACCGCCGCTTGCCGGCCGACCGCCGACGACTCGTTGGCCAACGCCTTCCCGAGCAAGGCTTTCTGCTGTTCGATTGACAGGCCCGCGGCTCGAGTCAAGCCGCGAGGAATCACCGCTTCGCGGTTTTGCGGGTCCTCTAACGCTTGAAGCAAACTCTCGTATGTCGGTAGCACGGATTCTGGCTGCGTCGCCCCTGCCGCCTGCTGTCGAGTCGGTGAGTCGGCCGAAGTGGTCGGCTCTGCGGTTGACTTGGAGGCTGGCTCCGCAGCCGCGAGCACCGTCGTCGTGCACACTCCGGCGATCATCGCGCAGGCCAGGACCATGACACGACTCGTGCGATCTACCCGCATACTGCCTCCAACTCCTGACAGACCAACGACGCCCCAACTTCTCCAGCTTCGCAGTATGCCATAGCGGGAACGTGCGTTCAAGCTTGGCCGGAATAAGCTTCGCTGGATGCCGGCCGTGAGGTTGCCATCATCGTCGGCGAGGTAGCCCCGTCGGCGTCTTGGGCGGTCAGAAACTTGCCGCAGCGACGGCGTCGGCGATCTCCGTCAAGACGGCATCCAGCTCGGAAGTGCTCGCCACCGGCCAGCATTCCTCAGCAGGCGTCCGGCGGGGAGCCGTCTTGCGGTCGCCATCGGGCCGGGCCGAGAACCGCGGATCAGCCACCGGACGAGCGACGGCCATCGCGTCGGCAGCAGCAAAGCCCCCGTCGGCCCGGTCGCCTGACGCGGCCCGTTGGCCGACCGCGACATTTTGGCCGGGGATCACGCCACGCGAGTGCCGCTGCGGCCACCAGCCGAGATCCGTGATGCTGCGGCCCGCCTCGACCGAACTCGCCGACTCGGACGAGCCCTGCGGATCGGCAGCGGCTCCGACCACGGCGACCCATGGAGTGCTGCTCGCTTCGCCGTCGCCGGCCGTGTGCAGGTTGAGGTGGTTGACCACTGCCAACACGTCCAATGCCGTAATCTGGCGGTCGCCGTCGACGTCGTAATACGGCGGGCCCACCGCCGGCGACGCGGGCAACGAAGTATCGCCGGGATGGTTGTTGATGTAGCTGATCAGGACCAGGACATCCAGCGGCACGACGCCGTTCAGAGTGTCCACGTCGCAGGGGTTGGCATAGTTGTGCCAGAGGTTGGCCGGGGGCAGGTCGACAACCGCCGTCGCCACCAGCTGTCCCGTGGCCGTAGCTCGCAGATCGTGCGCCGGATCATCGTCGATCGGAACGCTCAACTCCAAGGCACAGGGGATGGTCATCCGGCGATTCTGGCCGCCCAGGTCCTCGATGGTCCCCGTGGGGGCGCCGTTGGTGATGGTCACATCGGTGAGCGTCGTGAGCACATCGGGGACCGGTTGCCCGATGACAACCACGCTCACTCCGTCAATGCCCAGGTCCGAACTGCGGATGCCGACGGTGAGTAGGTTGCTGGCGAAACGGTTGCCGGTAACTGGCAACCGACCGCTGGCGACCTCGTACGTGACGTTCCCGAAGGACACGAAGCCCGCGTCGACCGTGACCTCCCAGATCACGACCAGCGAGGCGCGCACGCGGCCCCCGAAAACCGCTGGCGCCTTGGAAGTGCCCATGAATCGCCCCAACGGGTTCTCGGCATCGATGGCGTCCGGATCAAAATCGCTGGGATTGGGACGGTAGTCGCCCGATTCCACGCCGACGATGTCCACCTGCCCCGCCAAGAACTCGATTGAGTGGCCGTCGATGTAGTTGGTGCGGATGGTTCCGGCAATGGCTGCAGAATTGCCTTCGTTCCACGGGCCGCTGTCACCGGTTTGGTTGCGAACGCGAATCGTGATGTCCGTACCGTCGTAATTGACGACCTGATCGGCAATCACCAGACTGAGGTAACTCTGCGATGGATCGATCGCCCAGGTGGTCAGCGACAGCAGCCGACGATCTTCCAACGGTTCAAACGCCAAGCGAAAAACGCGTGGCGGCTGGTGATTGGCGCGGGAACTCGTCCACGCCCGATCAAGGCTCAGGAAGGTCCGCCGATTCATGCAAGCATTCTCCTTGTGGGACATCCTGACCGATGCGTGCCGACAATGCCCGCTCGCGAATCACGGTGCCGGCCTTAGCATCGCTCGAAAAACGAGTGTCGTCTTTCGCTCCGCGAAAGAACGTCCTTTCGCGGAGCGAAAGGCGACAATCTGACAGTCATTTCTCGGACGATGCTTAGCTGGCCGGGCCGACGCGGTGCTCACCGACCGCAACACATGGTAGGCGATCGAGGGGGCGGTGTCCATTGTACGCTGGCAATCATGCTGCGTGTTGCCGCGTGTCGCGTGTCGCGTGTTGCCCGACATGTCGCGTGTTGCCGCCTGTCGCGTGTTGCCGCTCGTTGCAGTTGTCCGTCCAGGGCAGTAGACTGGACTTCCCGCGCAGTCACTTCCCACCGCCCGGACAAACCGCGTTCACAGAAGAAGGACCACCACGATGACGACTTGCGTTTCCCGTACCTTGGGCATTCGCGTTTCGATGTTAAGCCTGCTGAGTCTGGTCATCACCTGCCAACTGCTGGCCGCCGAGCAAGCCGGCCCCGAGCGTTGGCAAAAAGCGATCGCCGCTTTCGAGGCGGCGGACCAGGCGAATCCGCCGCCCCAAGGCGCGATCCTGTTCATCGGCTCGTCGACGATCGTCCGCTGGAAAACGCTGGCCCGGGATTTCCCCGAACAACCGGTGATCAACCGCGGCTTCGGTGGCTCGCAGATCGCCGACAGCGTCTTCTATGCCGACCGGATCGTGATTCCCTGCCGGCCGCGACTGATCGTGCTGCGGGCCGGCGGCAACGATATCCATGCCGGCAAGACGCCTGAGCAGGTGGCGGCCGACTTCCGGAGCTTCGTCGAGCGGGTGCGAGCCGAATTGCCGGATGTGCGGATCGCCTATATGACGATCAATGCCTCACCGTCACGCTGGGCCAACGTCGAGCGGGAAAGGAAGGCCAACGAGTTGATCAAGGCAGACATCGAAGCCGGCAAGAATCTGGATTACATCGACACCTGGGACGCGACCCTGGGCGCCGATGGCAAGCCCCGGGAGGACTTGTTCGTCGCCGACCGCCTGCACTTCAATGACGAGGGCTACAAGATCCTGGCCGCGATCGTGCGGAAACACCTGCAGTGAAGCCGTACAGAGCGGCCGGCCTGCAGAGACCGAACAGCCCCCGGCATGGAGACTTTCGTACGATGAGGCATTTGATACTGGCGTTGATCGTGGCGACTTGGACGCTGCCAGCCGGCCCAAGTGCCGCCGCCGAATCGTGGTGGGAGACGTACACGCCGGTGGCCACGCTGGACCAGCGCGGGACGGACTTGGAGACAATTCAGCCCGGCGCGGCGCGGGGCGGTTCCGGCACGCTCGGCTGGTACGGTTTCTGGTTCCTCGACGAGCAGGACAAGTCGGGCGTGTTGCAGGCCAGTCGGCAGACGCTGCAGCAGGCCGGTGTCAAGCGGATCCTGTACTACGACGTCGGCGAGGTGGGCGACTACGCCGGCTTCTTCGGGGCCGACGGCCGCCTGCAGCACAATGGCTGGTCGCTGCCCTGGTGGCAAACGCAGGAACCACTCACCGCGCGGTGGATCGGCTTGGAGGCCTTCATGCGCGACGTACCGTGGGCGCCCTATCCGACGGCCAAGACGTACGGACTGCCGCCGTTCACGACACCCGACGGGCAACCGGCGGACGAGCTGTACGCCGTCTTGACGCGCCGCGGCCTGGACGGGCAGTGGCAGTTCGACTGGTCCAGCAACCCGGGCGTCACCGACGACCTGGCCCAACGCAGCGGGCTGGCGGCCTTGAGCGGCAAACAGAGCGGCCGGGCCGACACGCAGGGCAAGACCGGTTGGCAGACCGTCCGGCTGGTGAACGTGGATTTCGCCAACCCGCAGCTCCGCGACTACTGCTGCCGCGAAATCGAACGTCTGATCGCCAAGCTCCGGCCGGACGGGATTCACGCCGATAATCTCGGAGACGCGAACCTCGGGCACGCTGACACCTGCGCGTTTGGCCTGTGGTCGGAGCACACCTTTCGCCAGTACCTGCAGGAGCACTTCACGCCCGCGGAACGGGCGGAGTTGGGGATCGCCGAGCTGGCGACGTTCGACCTGAAAGCCTACATCCGGGACAAGCCGTTCGAGTCCCGCGGTCTGCGGTGGCACAGTCTGAATCCGAAGTGGAGCGAAGACCCGCTTTGGCTGTGCTACCTGGTCCACAAGGTGGAAACCGCCCAAGCCTATCATCGCGGGTTCTATGCCGCTGGCAAAGCCGCCGCGCGGCAGGAAGGACTGGACTGTGCCGTGTTCGGCAACACGATTCCCTTGGGGCTGGGCGGGACGCTGCTGCACGGGGCCTGTGACATTGCACACTTCGAGTGGAGCACCGTGCACGGTTGGTGGGGCCTGCGCCCGCTCGGCTTGCCGCCGGAAGGGCGTGTGGGCTACGTCACGCGGCTGGGCGCGGCCCTGTCCGCGGCGCCGTTCTGCTGGCCCAGCCTGTACGTTTCCAAGGATCACTCCGGTGCCGGCCACGAGCAGCTGCACAAGGTTCTGGCGTGCGACTGCCTGGCCAACCGCGGATTGTTGGACTTCGGTCACTGGTATCTCGACGGCTACTCGCCCGGCACACCGCACAGCGCCGGGGTCTTGAATCGTTTCATTCGCCGGTTCGCGCCGCAGTTCAGCCACCGCCGCTACCTGGCCGATGTCGCCATCGTGCACTCGGCGTGGTCCGAGATCGCCTCGTGTACGGTGTTCAATCCGGTGATGGACAAGTTTGTGGACGAGTATTGCGGCTGGTGCGAGTTCTTGGGTGATACGCATCGCCAATGGACCGTCGTCTTGCAGGAAGACCTGACGGCCGACACGCTCGCCGCCTACCCGATCGTCGTCTTGCCGTCGGTACTGGTCCTGACCGACGGCCAACTGGCCGAGTTGCGTCGCTATGTCGAGGGCGGCGGCCGGCTGGTGGCGACCGGCCAGACCGGCACACGCTACGGACCGGAACGTTACTTGGCGCCGCGGCTCGAACCGCTGTCCCTGCCGGGGGCCCGGATCGTCAGCGACAAGCCGGGCGTGACCTACTGGCGGCAGGCGCGCGACAGTACGGCGGCGAAACGCTTGGCCGAGTTGCTCCAGTGGCCGGATGCCGCGCCGCGACTCGAGACGGACGCGCCGGACACGGTCGGAGTTAACCTGAACCTCGGCGACGATCCGGCCGGCCCGCTGCTGACACTCGATCTGAACAACTACGACCTCGACGTCCAGGCCGATACCATTCGCCCGGCGCCGGAGTGTACAACGACCATCCGCCTGCCGGACGACTGGCGCGGCCGAGGGCTGCAGATCCACTGGGCCACGCCCGAGCAGGATGCCGGCGCATCGCCCCTCGATCTGTCGAGCGATGCCGCGGTCGTCGACCAGGCATCCGGAACGCTGCGGGTCCGAACGCCCAGCTTCAGTACGTACCTGATCGTCTTCTGCCGCCGGGAAGGCTGAAGCTGCAAGTCCGGGCAAGTACCTGCATCCTCGGTACCCCGATCCTGGTAGAACGACCGCAGAATGAGTCGGTCGCCATAGTAGACATGGACGTGCAGGAGGCGGGCGGCCCAAGCAGCGAGCGACAAGATTGAGCACGTGCCAAGTGCCAGCGGGTACGCCCGGGGATGCGCCCCGTCACAATGGACTCCATTTCTCACGGTGGTTCAGTGCCTTGCCCTCCGGACTTTTCAGCGGCCCCGGATGCCTGCCGCCGAACGACACGGGGCAACCAGCGGGCGCCAAGCCGGCTTGCCAGCGGGGCCGACCCGATCCACCGCTCGGTTGCAGTCGTTGGTCATCCACCGTTTCCAATCACGAACGTCCCGTCGATCAGCGCTTGCTCAAGGTTTGGATGATCGAGCACTCCTGCCGTGGCATCCATCTTTGATGAAGTTGTCGCCACCAGTTCCCGAAGATTTGGGGCGATGCGTGGGAGATCCGATAAGTCCTGGAGATTGCGGCAACGGTGAATCTGCAACACCCTCAGCCTTTTCATGACGGGCAAACCGGCGAGAGTCACGGGATTCGCCCAGTAGAGTTCCAGCCTCTGGACGCCTGCGGGAACCTCCAGTCCTTCGAACGATTTCGATGTTGGTTTGTAGTGCCACAAATGGTACTCGGTAATCGTCGATGCCGAGATCCCTCTATCCGCCTTGATCCAGTCGTTAACGACTGTACGCAACGTCTCCAAACGCGAGAAATCGATGCCCGGCCGCTGCGGGTTTATACCGAGGTATTCCAACTCGGTCAGCTCGTAGATCGGATCGATGTTTCGTAGCGAGACATCCCAAAACCAAAGCCACTTGGCGTTTGTCGCATTCGCCAGGAAGTCGAGATTGTCTTGTGTGAAGCCGAACGACGGATTGCCGAATAGCCCGCGGAATCCTTGCTGCCGGTAGTGCGCAAGGCATTCGTCGATTCGGACGCTTTCGACGCCAACGGCAGGCACACCATCGACGTGGTCGTGCCATTCACGGAAGCCAAATTCTCTTAGCTCGATGCTCATGGTGGATAACGTTCCGGGTGACCAAGCGGCGGCAGGATAGGCCAACCAGCACGCCGGACCCAAACGCCGTTTCGCGTTAGTCGGCCGAGGGGCTTTCAGATTTAGGATACGGTTTGTTTTCCCAGTTGACCACCCTTTTCCTCGGGCGATGTCAAAATGTTTGATCCAAATCCAACTGCCCCCTGGCCCCGCCCTGAACCGGGCGTGCGCCGCTAACGCACCCGCGCCCCAACTCCGCAATCGCAAATTGACAAAGCCGACAGAAGAATGAGAACAGCCGCCGGTTGAAAAACCCCGTCACGCCGTGTCATCACTTACCTCCCGTCGCCACTGTTGTTCCGAGTGCTTTCTCAGCCGCCCCTCTTTGATCCGGGAGTTGCTCCGCAAGGGTGATCTCGACCTGGATTGTTCCCTCGAGTCAAGACCATCTTGTCGGCAAATCCTGGCGGATTTTGTCAACCGCGGTTCGCGCCGACTGATAGGGAATCTGATTCCTGGCCACGAACGTGAGCAGAGCCTGGAAAGCGTGGTGAAACAAGGCAGCGAGTTTGCCTCCGCCGGCTTGGCGGAATTGATCGACCTGACGAAACGCGTCTCGTGAGTTATAACGGCGCCGGCAGATCGCGGAGCCGAAAGACCACGGTGGCTCCGGCAAAGGCGGCGCAGCCCAGGCCCAGCAGGATCAGGTTGTAGCCCAGCGGTCCCAGTTCCCAGACGCCCTGCGCGTCCCGCATCCAAACCGCCCAGGCCAGTTCGGGATCCTTGACGGCGACGCTCACAAACCGCTCCGGCTCGTAGGCCGTGAGGAACGTCCACCGCCCCAGCCAGGCCAGATGCTCGGCGGCCCGGCCGACGATCTTGAGCGTCATCTCGACGATGTAGAACCCGACCACGATCCCGATCGTCCGCCAGCGATACCGGTCGCACGCGGACAGCAGCGTGCTCAGGCCGGCGCCGAAGATGCCCAGGGAAAACAGGTTGAACGCGGCGGGAGCGAACCAGGCGGCTTCGACGCGGTCGCGCATGGCGACGAGTTGTGTTTCTTCTTGGGCCAGCGGGTTGGGCAGTTCGAGCCCAAACCAGGGAATCGTCACGGTCGCCGCGGGCGCGGGTTCTTCGACCAGGGTGGTCTGTATGCCGACATACACTCCCAGCCAGGACGCGAGGGCCAGCAGGGCGGTGCCGATCATGGTGACGGCCGAGGCGGACCAGAGCACCTGGATTCGGCCCACCGGCTGGGCCAGCAGCATCTCCATCGTCCCCCGCCCGATTTCCCCGCTGATGCAATCCGAGCCGCGGGAGATGGCCCACAGCGACATGCACACGATCACAATGGGCTCGTCGTAAGTCAGGGCAATCCGGCCGGCGTACGTGAACAGTTGCTCGAATGGCACCGGAAAGAACCGCTCGAACTCGTGGAACTGCTCGACAATCGTCTGGAAACGGCCCATCTCAAATTGGCTGACCAGCCAGACGCGGGTCCAGCAGAAGCCGAATAGGGCCGCCATGCAAGACACCAGCAGCAACCGCGACTCGGCGATCGATTTGTTGAGCAAGGCGCGATTCATCCGTTGGTTTCCCTGCCTTTCATAACAATCCGGCCCGCTTCCGCAGCAGCCACTCGCTGGTAATCAGGACCACGAACAGCCCGGCCCACACCGCCGAGTTCCAGATCGGCACCGGCGGCAGCGATTCGATGCGCACCTGGCGGCCGCGGGGCAGATCGCGGAGCAGGTTGGCGGCCGTGGGGAACGTGTAGAACCGGCCTTGCGAGGTCTGGGCCGCCGCCTGCAAGTCGGCCGCGTCCATCTCCAGCCGCGCCTGTTCGCCCGGCGGCGCCACTACCGCGAACCGCTGCGACGGCGGCTGGCCGGCCACGGTCGGACTGGCGATCCAGGCCCGGTACTGGCCGTCCGGCAAGTTGCCTGCCAAGCCTTCGAACACGCCGCGATTGACGGCGTCGCGGCGTAGGACGAGTTGCCGCCGCTGGCTGCCGTCCGATTCGAGCATCACGGTCACGCCGTCGTCGGCCGCGGGCGCCAGCCGGTCGTCGAAAAACCGGGCCCGCAGCCGGACCGCTTCCCCACGGCGATATTCGGTCCGTTCCGACGTCAATTCCGCCAGCCGTCCGCCCTCCAGCAATTTCGCCCGGCTGAGGTAGCGCAGGGTCTGGACCCAGTAGCGGGTGTAATAGCCTTCGCCCGCCGGATGCCGCGCCCAGCGGTAGGTTTCGTCCGAGGCGTGGAAGATGACCTTGCCGGCCCCCACAAACTGCATCGAGATCAGCGGCAGGTGCTCGCCGCCGGCCCCCAGTCGCCCCGGATCGGCCGCCAGCGCGCGGGCTCCCGGCCGCAGGTCGGACGCCGTCAAGGACCAATACCACGGGGGCATCTCGCGCCACAGCGCCAAGCTGGCGGGCAGCGTGTCGGCGAGTTGCATCTGGGGACTGGCGATACCCAATCGCGTCGGCTGCGGCGCGAATTCCTGGTCCAGGACGGCGCCCGGCAGCGGCCCCGACGCGGTCTCCAGGTTGACCGGCAGCAGCGCCGCCAGCGGCGTGTCGCGATAGGCCAGCGGCGTGTACCGGGGCCCCGCCAGCACGACCAGGCCGCCTCCGCGCTGTTCGACGAACGCCACAATGTTCTCCAACACCGAACGGCTCAGAAACGCCGGATTCACGTCGCCGAAGATCAGCACGTCGTACGCGAACAACTCGTCGCGGTTCACCGGAAACACGCGGGCCGCCGTCTCGTCCAGGGCCGCATATTCAAGATCCGCCTCCTGCAGCACGGTGGTCAGCTCGACGGACTTGTCTTTCGAATCGCTTTTCAGGCTGCGGCCCAGGACGGTCTTCAGGTAGCGGAAATCGTAGCTGGGGTACGCTTGAACGTATAACACGCGGAGGGCGTCGTCGCGGACCTTGACCACTCGCGTCTGGCGGTTGTTCTCGAGGTTTGCTTCGCCGTCCAGCGGCTTGACATCCACGGCGAACTCATAGTCGCCTTTGTCCGTGGGGCGATAGGACAGCCGGATGCTCTGCGGTGCCCCGGCCTGGCCCAGGGTGAACTGCTGTTCCGCCACCGGCGGGCCCGCCTGCCCCTGAATGGTCAGACGCGCCGTCGCCTGCTGACCCTCGTATCCCGCGGCGGAGACTTTGAAGTCAAAATGCACCAGGTCGCCTGCGAACACGACGTCGTCGACCAACAGATCGGCGACGCGCACGTCGCGGGGCGGCTGGGTATTGCCCAAGCCGACCAGGAACAACGGCACTGCTTTGCGGCGTGCCTCGGCGGCGGCCTCGGAGATCGTCTTGCCTTCCGTCGTCACCCCGTCGGTGAACAGGATCAGGGCCGCGGTCGGGCGGCCACGCTGACTGGCGAGCACCTCCTGGAGGCTCTTGCCCAGCCGGCTGACCGGCTCGCCGGCTTGCACCTGGCGCAGTTCCGCGGCCCACGCAGGGGCCTCGCTAGTCGCCTCCGCCGGGGCGCCGCCGGCCAGCGGCCGTGCCGAGCCGCCCGCCAGGAAGACCTTCAGCCGGTACCGCTGCTGCAACTGCCGCAGCAAGGTCGCGTCGCGCTCCAACAGCAGCAGCTTGACCAACTCCAGCCGGGCCGACTGCGGCAACGCGGCGGCCTGCAGGCGGCGTGCGAGGTCCGCCTGCTGCTTGCCGTCGCGGGACTCGTCGACGGTCGCCATGCTGGCGGAATCGTCGAGCATCAGCACCAAGTCCGGCAAGTCGGTGCGGTGCCGGTTCAACATCCAGCCGTACAGCAGGAACACGAGCAGCACGATCAGCAGGATCCGCAGCGACGCCAGCAGGGTCTTCAGCCCCACCCCGGCCCGGCCCCGCTCGTGCCCATAGACGTAAACCACCCAGGCTGCGGCCGCAGCCACCAGGAGCAGCGTGCCGGACGGCCCCCACGGCCACGAGTGGGAGCGCGAGATCTCCGTCCCCGCCGCACCGCTGGCGAAGGCGAAATCCCGCAGGTCGTTCCAGGTTTGCACGAGAGTCTCGATCATGCCGCAGCGGTTCCAAAGTGCCAGGCCAGCGTGGTCTCGGTCAGTACCAGCACCAGCACCAGTCCCAAGAGGTAACGAAAGTACTGCGCGGGCCGCGTCGACGGCAACCCGCCCAGCGACTTGTCGAGGTGGAATTCCGGGTCGAACTGAGCCGGCAGCAATTCCGGGTCAGCGCGGTCCAGGTCGCTTTCCCGCGGCTGCAGATTCACGGCGAAACGCTGCTCGCGATCGGCCGTCGGTTCCGAGCCGGCCAAGTACATCCCGCTCAGCGCCGTGCCGCCGAACAACCACGTGCTGGTCGCCCCGTCCGCCTGGACTGCCACCCGCTCGGTGTCTCCGCCCGGAGTCCGGATCTTCAATCCGGCACTCAGTCCGCCGCCCGGCAGGACGCCTTCCAGCGGCTCGCCCACCAGGACGTTGCGGCTCTCGAAGCGGCGGCGGAGGGCGTAGGCCAGCAGTTCCTGCACCAGGGGCGGAAAACTGGGCCAGGTCGTCAGAGCGGTCCACGGCGTGGGGGGATCCGTCGTCCGATCCAGGGAGTCCGGGCTGACTGCCGTGGCCAGCAGGATCGACCGTCCCCGCCCGATCCGCGCTTCGATCAGCGCCGGGTCGCCGGTACTGAAGGCCAGAGCCACCCGGGCGGCCGCCGAGTCGGCGGGCCGGGCTCGCACGTATTTCCAGATCGGGGTCGTCAGCAGGCCGCTTTGCGGGTGCCCGGCAAACGGAGCGAGGATCGGATGGCGATAATCCAGGGGATCCAGCGCATAGTTGCCCGTGGGCGCGACGCCCTCCAGCCGCGCCGGCAAGACGCGTCTGTCCGGCGCTTCCGCGGCCAACTGTTCGTTGTAGCTGTCCAGCTGGACCAAGTCGCCCAGCGTCCACAGAAGGCCGCCGCCGTGGCGGACATAATCGTGCAGGACCGCCGCCTCTTCCCGCGTGAACCGCCGCACGTTGCACAAGGCGACGCAATCGAACTGGGTCAAGTCCTGTTCGAGCAGCGCATTTTCCAGACGCACGGTCGGCCGCACACGAGGCGTCGAAGTCCGTTGTGGTTCCAGGGCGTAGGCCAGGTAGCGAGCCTCGCCCTCCCGCCCCTCGATGCACAGCACGTCGATCGCCTCCCGCACCGGGACACTCAGCCAGCGCCGGTTGTCGAGCGCCAGCGGATCGTCGGCCAACCGCACCTCCACCTGATGCTCGCCGGGAGTCTCAAACGCCTGGGTAAACGCCACCGTGCTGCGGCCGCCCGCCGGGACTTCCAGCGTTTCGGCACGCACCTGCTGGTCGTCCACCAAGAACAGGACGCGCTGGCTGCTGCGTTCCCGCGTGCCGAACGCCTGGACCTCGGCGACGAAACTGACTTCACGCCCCACCGTAATCAGCGAGTCCCGGAGTTCCAGCGAGGTCACCGCCAGATTGGCCGCTCCCTCCTGGCCGACATCGAACAGCGCCAATGAAGTGTCTTTGGGCTCGGCCAGGCGGCCGATCCGGGCCCGGCAGTCCGGACTCGCGGCATCGTCCCAGGTGGTGCGTCCCAGGTCGGTGAAGAAACAGATCGCCGTACTGGTCAGCCGCGTCTGCCGGCGGCGGACCGACTGGACGATCTTCTCGATCTCCGTCAGCGCCAGCGGCAGGCTGGCCCCGCCATGACGGACACGCAGGCCCTCGATCTCGTCCACGACATCGCGCGGATCGAAGGCCGGATCGGAGATCACGGCCTGCGGCGGATCGGCCAGCAGGACCAAGGTGAACCCGTCGCCCTGCCGGCTGTCGTTCACCACTTGGATCGCCAGTTCCTTGGCGCGATCCAGCCGGCTCTTGTCGCCCGAGCGATAATCCATTGAATAGGAGACGTCCAGCACCAACAGGTAGTGCGTCCGCACACCCGAGCCCAGCCCGGCGCCCAGCGCTGGAAACAGCGACAGCACGGGGTCCGCCAGAGCGGCCGCCAGCAGCAGCAGGATCGCCACGCGGACCAGCAGCAGGAGTAGTTGCTCGACGCGGATTCGGCGCGCGTGCTTGCGGATCGCGGCCAGTAGGAACGTCATCGCCGCCCACGGAGCCTCGTGATACTTCCGCCGACTGAGCAAATGGATCATAATCGGCACGACGGCAGCCAGCGCCCACAGCAGCATGGCCGGGGCGGTGAACAGCGACGGTAACAGCGAGGGTAGCCAGCTCATGTCCTTATCATGCACGTTGCGATCCGTTGTGACAACACTAGCGCCCCTTCTGCTGCTGGCAGTTCCGCTCGGCCTCGCGTCCTCCGTCCGGGCCGCCGACGTCCAGCTGCGCTGGCGGCTGGCTGCCGGAACGCAGCTGTGGATCCAACTGCGGCAGACTTCGCAGACCGAGACCGCGATTCGAGACCACGTCACCGCCGTCGCCATCGACACGGGCCTGGACCTGCACTGGCACGTGGACCGCGTGGATGAGGAGGGAACGGCACAGCTGACCCAGTCCTTTACGCGGCTGTGGCTGCGGTCGGTAGCGCCCGACGGCAAGGTCCTGGCGTATGACTCCAATTCTACCTCCCCGCCGGCTGCAGAGAGCAAATCCTTGGCCGATGCCGTCCAGACGCTGCTGCGGCTGCGGGTCGCCCTCACGCTGTCCAGCCGCGGCGAGATCCTGGATGTCCAGCGTCCGGCGGAAACGGATAGCCTGCTGGGCGACCTGCCCGCGTCAGCCGGCTGGAAGTCGCTGCTGACACGCGACGGCATGCAGCGCGCGCTGCACCAGGCGCTGGGCAGGTTGCCGGAGGGGCCCGTGGCTGCGGGAAGCTCGTGGTCCATCGTCCGCCAACTCGATGCCCCGCTGGGCCAGCTCACGGCGACCGATACGTACACCTACGAAGGCGCCGCGGAAGCTGGCGGGCGCCCGCTGGAGCGGATTCGCGTCTCCACCCAATGGCGACTGCCCGCCGTCACCTCGGTGACGCCGGCCCCGGAACGCGTCGAGCGTCAGCAAGTCGAGGGCGAGTATCTGTTCGACACCGCGGCCGGCCTGCTAGCCGAAGCAAGACTAACACAGACGCTGGTTTCCGAAGTGCCCTATGGCGACGGCAAGATCCGAGTCACAACGCGGTCCAACCTGACGGCGCGTTTATCCGCCGCCCAGCCAGGGCAATAGCCGCTCGGACAGCCCCATGACGATCTCGATGGCGATCAGGATGATCACGATCCACTCGAGTCGCACCAGTTTTTCCAGGTCGGCTTCGTCCGCCAAGGTCGTGTACAAGGTGTTCAACAGGTTCAACTTCTCTTTGACGCTCCGGTCAAAGTTCTCCAGTCCCAGGGAGGAAGAAGCCAGGACATAGACGCGGGCCAGGAAGACGTCGGCGAACGGTTTGAAGGCGTTCGTCACCGATTCGCTGAAGGCTTGCCCGTCGAGCATGAACTCCCGAATGCGCCGCATTTGGGCTCGGACACCGGCCGTCTGGGCACTCATGTCGTAGGCGGTCCGGAGGCTGTCATCCAGTTGGTCGTCCAGGTAGTGCAATTCCCGCAGCTGGACGTTGGCCAATTCGAGCACCGTCAGCACGTCGTCCATGTCCTTGCCGAAAACCAGCGCCGCGTTCCAGGTGATGATCGTCAAGTCGTCGGCCTGGTAGCTGATCTGGCCCGCCAGCTCTTCGCGCTGCTGCTGATCGGAAAGCGTCGCCGTATTGCTGCTCAAAATGCGTGCCAGGGTGGCACCCGCCTCCTGCGCGAGAGAACCCGGCTCGACGCCGGCGGCTCCCGCTTCCGGAATCTCAAACACTAGGTAGTCCTCGACCACCTCGCGCAGCTGCGGGCGGCGGACGGCAGGACCGATCGCCCGCAGCAGCGTTTCGCAGCGTGCGCGGGCATCGGCGGCGAACTGCCGGTCGTCGTACAGTTCGGCGCTCAGCTCCACGAGCTGTTCGAGCGTCATCTCGAACGGGATCAGATATTCGACCGAGACCGCGCCAAAGTCGTACACCTTGAGCGTCACCCGGCTGGCCGTACAGAACGTCTTGCCGCGGATCGGCTCCGCGTCCTGGCTGAGGTAGACCGGCGGAGGCCGCAGGTTCAGGTACCGCGGCCCGCGGGCGTGATGGACCAACCCGCCGGCCTCGCGGGCCTCCTGGATCAATTCCGAACAACGCTTCAGATCGACCGCGAAGCCGACGTCCAGGGCATAGTAGACGTGACAACGCCCGCGCAGGACCGCGGATTCCACACTGACTTGAGCCACAAGCTGTCCTCCGAGGCAAAGCCTTGAGTTTTCGGCGAACGCACACCAAGTCCATTCTGCCCCCCGGAACGTCGCCCCGGAAGGCCGGCTCCTGAGTTCAGCGCGGGCGAAGACTCAGCTGCAGCCGAGCCGGTTCCGGCCTGACCTCGTATCCCGCCAGCGCATCCGCCGTGAGGATGGCGCCGACGTCTTCGCCATCCGGCGCCGCGACGTAGACGCTGACCTCCCGCAGGACCACTTGTCCCAACCGCAACGCGGGCACGACCAGCGGCCGGGCGGTGACGGTTCGGCCCGCTCCCAGCGGCAGCGCGACGGCCGGAGCGGCGGCCGGCGGTTTCAGCCCGGCGGCATCGACCATCGACTCGCTCAGGATCGTCGGCCCGCCCTCGGCGTGCCAACTGCAGGTGATCGGCGTGGTTTCGTTCAGGATCGCCCCGACGCGAATCCGGCCGCTCTGCAGGTACATCGGCAGCCAGGACGTGAAGACCAGCCGCTCGTACTCGTCCAGTCGCCGCGTCTCGGCGAGGTAGTTCTCGACGGGGCCCAGACGCTGCCCTGCGCCCAGGGTGCGCAGGGCCGCCGCGACCTCCAAGTCGGCCTCCAGGCGGCGGTAGTCGGCTGTCATCTGAGGAAGCAAACGCTCGATCGTCAGCAGCTGGATCGCCAGGGCGTTGCGGGAATTGGTGAATTGGACCAGGTGCGTGCGAACGTCGTGCTGGGCGCCCAGTTGGTCGGGATCAACGGCTTGCGATTCCAGTCGCCGGATCTGCTGTTCGAGCGGTTTCCGTTCCGGAGCCTCCGTCGCCATTGAGGACAAGGCGGCGCGCAGGGCGGCGAGTTGCTCGCGGTTCGCCTCCCACACGCGGGAATTCTGGGCAATCCGCTGCTCCAGCCAGCGCTGCTGTTGCGTCAACTCCCGCCGGGCGTCCCCGAGCGATCCCAGGCAACGCCGCAGGCTTCGCTCGGCGCCGCACAGCCAGATTCTGCCGCCGGCGAGCATCGCGACATCCCGTTCGCGGCGCAGGAAGCCCTCGGCCTCGATGGCTGCGGATTCGGCCGCCACGGCCGGACCCACTCGGGTCAAGCCCAGGACCAGCCCCAGGGTCCAGGCACCGGCCGTCCACCGGCGGAGGCCGGCGCCGCGGCCGACTCGCCGGAGTGGGGACAGCCGATTCTGCGGCGTGCAACGAGTCTGCCGACTGCAAGGCGAAAACCGCCGCATGGTCGTCTCCGTCCCCGATCGTAGTCCGAATTCCCCGCGGACTATTCTAGCCGTCCCGGCGGGCCGGTCGATAAGTGCGAGGGGATTTTCTTGGGGCAGACAAGTCGGAGGATCAAGTTATGTGGCGTTCTGTCTTTTTGGCGATTGGCGTCACCTTCTGCATCCTGGGTCTGGAGTGCCTGGTCGTCGACGAAGCCGTGCTGGCCAACACCGCGCTCGGTTCGGGCGCCGCGGCTGCCATGGACGCCTACGGCGGAGGCGGCAGTCCGAAGCAACTCAAGACCGAGGAGTGGATGCCGTGGAGCTTCCTGGGCCTGGGCTCGGTCATCATCCTGTATTCCATCACGATTCCCAAACGCTTCGGGGCGTGACGAGGTTCGGCGGGAGCAGGGGGCCGGCCGGCGATGAAGCCCGAACTGCGCGACTATTTCGACCAGCAGTTGCAGCACGTGATGTCGGAGCTGCCGCCGCGCGTGCACGAATTGCTGGAGGAAGTCACGCTGTACGTCGAGGACTATCCGTCGCGGCGCGTGATGCACGAGACGGGCGTGCGGCACCGCAGCCAACTGTGCGGCTTGTATACCGGAGTCCCGCTGACCGAGCGGCACGTCGAGATGTCGGGCGTCCTTTCCGATGCGATCTACATCTATCGGGAAGGGATTTTCGCCCAATCCCGAGATCGGCACGGCCGCTTCGATGAACAGGAACTGCGCCGCCAGATCCGGATCACCGTCCTGCACGAACTGGGCCACTATCACGGGTTGGACGAAGGCGAACTCCGCGAGTTGGGCTATTGACGCGATGAAGACCAACGCCACCCGACAACTCGACAAGCTTGGAATCGCGTACGAATTGCGTCACTACGAGGTTGATCCCGACGACTTGCGGGCGGTCAAGGTCGCCCAGCAGATCGGGTTGCCGGCCGAGCAGGTGTTCAAGACGTTGACCGTCAAAGGCGACCTGCACGGAGTGCTCCTGGCGGTCGTGCCCGGCGATCAGGAACTGGACCTGAAAGCCCTGGCACGTGTCTCGGGAAACCGCCGGATGGAACTTGTCCCGGTCGGGCAGTTGCCGGCCCTGACAGGCTATATCCGCGGCGGCGTGACCGCCCTGGCGTGCAAGAAGCCGTACCCGGTGCACCTGGACGAGTCCGCCATTCTGTACGAGGCGATCGCCGTCTCGGCCGGCGTTCGCGGCACGCAGATTGTTCTGGCTCCCCAGGACTACATCGCGGCCACCGGCGCGACGCTGGAGGCGATCTCGCGCCCGCCGGCGGCGTAAGGCACGGCCGTCACGCTTTGACCAACTCGATTCCTTCGCCGGTCCCCAGGTTGCGGCTGTATTGTCGCTGTTCTGGATTGTTCCAATGTTCGTGGACGCCCAGGCTCCGCAAGGCCTGCCCGTCGCCTGCGGGGGCGTAGCGCGTTCCGGATGGCGGGCGGTGAGCCAGGGCGGCTTCGTGCAGGTAATTGTCCACGGCCCCCACCATGCGTGCCGCGCTGGCCTCGGCGCCAAAGAAGTCCACGGCAACCGACTCGATCGCCACCGGATCCTGCGAGGCCAGGACGCTGGCCGGCCACTCGCCCGCAAACGGCGGCGACTGCCAGCGCTCGGGCAACTTTGATTGGTGCGGCGTGGTGTACAGCGCATCGAGCAGGTACAGGATCGTCTTGCCGCCCAGGTCCGGGTGCCCCATCAGGTCAACCAACGCGTTGTACCCGCCCAGCGGTTGGAGCGTGCTGGTGATCGAACCGTGCAGATGCGCCGGATTCCAGCCGCGGTGCGAGTCGCTCGGCCCCGTGTTCTCGCGGTACAGCGAACCAAAGTGATTCTTGGCACACAGCGTGACGCCCGCCAGGCTGTGCCCTTTGAGCGCCGCGGCGTTGATCTGGTAGGTCGCGCCCGTCAGGCAGTTCGGCAGATAGGTCTTGTCCAGGTTCGGCGCCGCGGGATCGGCGAAGGCGATTGAGCGGCGCAAGTCAGGCTGCACGGGAAACCGGCCTTCGCCGCCGTCGCGGTCCTCGAAGCGGATCCCGGGGAACTCGGCATTGCACGGAACAAAGATCGAGTCGGGCACAAAACGCGACGCGTCGACGATGGTCAGATCCGCTTCCCGCACACCGGCCTGGCGCACCAGTTGCCGCAGCAAAGCCTGCGTCAGCTGAGGCGTGTTGTAGAACCCCTGCTTGAAATCGACACGCCGCTGGCAGCAGTTCAGATTCAGTTTGACCACCACCTTTTCTCCCGGCTGGTAGCCGACGTCGCCGCGTCCCCGTTGCTGATTGCTGGATCGGAACAGGTTCTTCCACGCGTTGGCGTCGGACTTGGTGCCCGTGACCAGCCGGACCGCCTCGCCCAACATCCGGTCGGCGCGTTGAGGATCGACAAAGCGGTCTTCGTACCAACCGCCCGCTTGGCTGTCGCCATCCCAGCGGGCGATCCCCGGATCGTGAACCCAGACCACGCGGCCGGGACAGACTCCACGAGCCGTGCCGAGCGGCTGGTTCGGCCGTTCAGGCGGCGACCAGCGAGCCGCGGCAGCCTCCGTCTCGGCCGCCGCTGCTTGCCATTCGTGCGGCGAAATGCCCCATGAACACAGGGTGTGGTACGCCCCTGCGGCCAACGTTGCCTTGAGAAATTCCCGTCGACTCATGACTGATCTCCTGCCGTTCTTGACCCTAGTCCTTCGCTGGGTCTCATAGCCTGGACTCGCCGATTCGCCACTGCTGCTCGAATTCGATCATCGTCTCCGGCCCCAGATGCTGTCGATCCCAGGCCGCCTGCCACAGCGAGTAGACCCCGGAAAGCACCACGCCCGCTCCGCCGGCCAACAGCAGTACGCCGGGGGGGATCGCCAACGCCGCCAAGCCCATGCCGGCGGCCGACGCCAGCAGCTTGACCGCCCCGTTCAAGAATACCATCACTCCCATGTACCGGCTCGTGTCTTCGCCGGGCGGGGCAAAATAGGTCACGCCGACTTGCCACCACATAATCCACCAGGCGCCCTGGACGCTGCCTCGCAGCAGACGCGCGAGCGTGGGCAGGATGAGCAGCGCGGGAGGAAAGACAATCGTGCAGGCGGGCGTGGCGGCCAGCAGGATCGCATCCAGGCCCCACAGGCAACGAATCCAGGCCCATGACAGCCAGGGATTGGTGCGATCGAACAACCGCCCCAAGGCCCCCGTGGCAGCAAACGCCGCCAGCGCCGGCACTGCATGCATCAGGATACTGCAGCCCACGTAACCAAATCCCAGATCCCGGCTCAGAAAGGCCCAGATCAAGGGAAAGTAGAGCATCTGGCAGAATCCGTCCAGGAAGCAGCCGACCAGGTAGCGGCGAAAGCGGCCGTTTCCCGAGCCGATGACGCGCAGCGATTCGCGGAATCCACTGCCGACCCCCGGCCGAAGTCCGGTGCACGGCGTGACGAGTTCTTCGTCCACGCGAATCCGCCGAAAGCACAGGAAACTAGCCAGACTCAGCAGGCCCGCCAGCACCATGAGGATCTGGGCCATGTGCTCGGCGGACCACGACAAGACGCCGGCGGGCCCGGCTCCGGCCGAAAACCCGTCCAGGACGCGCGCGCGTCCGGCCGCCCAATGCAGCAGCCAAGCCGAGGTGATACTGGAGGCCACGAATGCCAGCGATGACCAGCTGCGGACCTCGCCTGTGGCATGGCCGCGGTGGTCGACCGGATAATTGATGCGCAGGACCGCCGTGATGGCTGGCCGCGCGACCACCTCGAACATCGCCCCCAAGCCTAATAGCGTCAGGAACCAGAACGGGCTGCCGGTCGCCCAGGCCATCGCGACCGAGCACAGACCGGCCAGGATCCCCGGGATGAACACAAACGGCATCTTGGCCCGCCTGGCCATGTGGGCCCCCAGGTACAAGCTGGCAATCATGCCGATGCCGGAATAGAGTTCGCGCAGCGGCAACTGCCAGTTCGCCGCCTCGAAGGCCTTGATCGCCACGATCGGGGCGTTCAGCAGGATCCCTCCCGCGATCGCATCCAACAGGGCGTACCTCAAGTGCAGATGATAGGTCCGCCGGGCGTTACCGGCCAATTGCGGACCGCGAAAAAAGCCGGGAATCATGCACTGCCTGACCATGCCGAGTCGTCCTTGCCAGTTCCATGATGGTGGCAGAATTGGGCAGCGAATTCAAGGGACGCCGTCCCGCCGCCAGGAATGGAAAACCGGCAGATCTTTCGGCGATTCACTCAAGTGTTCCCTGCTGCGGCGGCAGGACCGCCGGGCAGGGACCTCCGGCTAGCAGTGCTGACGCCAAGAATGATCAGTGAACTTGCATTCGGACAGCAGATCCCGTTTAACCCGCATGGTCAGACGATCCGATAGATTAGCTAGAAACGCCGAAATCGGAATCGTCCTCGCGCACCGGACATTCGGACGGAACGCGCCGGAGGAGCGCACTTGGAAACAGGACTCACGCCAGCGATGAAGCCGGCGCATGTTCCTGCGCGCCGACCCGAAGCCGGGCTCCCGTCCCTTGCCCGTCCAGGACGAGCCGGGCCGTTGGCAGATCGGATTTGGGGGGGGAACGGCGGGGCTTGATGAGGAAGGTGACTATGATGTGGCACAGGGCAGCCTTGTGTGTGGCCGGCATGGCGGGGATCGCTGTTGGCGCAGTCCTCGCCGACGAAACGATGCCCTCTGACGATCCCGACGTTCAACGCGCCGCCGTGGGCAGTTATCTGGGTGGCGACCCCGCGTCCGCCCAAGCCGCGCGCCGCGTGCTGCGCCTGCTGGAGATCCTCGGCGTACAGCGTACCGATGCCCCTCACCAGCTGCCCGCGGAACTCCTGGCCGAATTGGACCATGTCCCGCCGCCACCCACGGCCCTGCCTGTGGAAACGGCAGCCGCGGACTTCCCTCCGGAGGCGAACGCCGCTCCGGCGGAAGCAGAACTCCCGCTCGGCAGGGCCGTGTCCCCGTTGGGCCCCGTCTCGCCGAAAGAATTTGCCGCTTTGCCGGAGAAGGATGCCGCCTGGCCGGTAAACGACCTTCGCGATCCGACCAGAACGGCCTCGGACTTGGCCCAGGGGCTGCGTGCTGTGCCTGAAGCCAGCTTTGATCCCGCGGCGATGACCGTCCAGTCCGGCGGCGGCCCGGGGCCCATGACCGTGGGGCTGGTCAGTCCGGCCAGTCCCCCGGCACCCATCGACTGCCCCGCAGGCATGACTTCGAGTCGGCGAACCGTGCGAAGAGCCCACGAAGTGGCCGAGGTCTCGCCAGCCGCGGCAGTGGCGTCCACCCCGGCGGCCCGGGCGGAGTCGCCCCCGGCGGCCCTGGTCGAGTCCGCACCGGCGGCTCGAAACGACTCACTCCCTGCGGCTCCGGTTGAGTCCGCACCGCTGGCTCTGGCGGCAACGGCCCCGCCGGCTCCAGCCGCAATTACCCCGGCCCCGGCGACGGCACCCATCGTCTGTCCTGATGGCATGACATCCAGTCGGCGAAC
>CAIYOB010001312.1 GCA_903927685.1 uncultured Planctomycetaceae bacterium | reverse complement strand
GCCGCACCCCGGCCGGCAGCAACTCCTCGGCGGCCGACGGCGAGGCGCAGGACACGGCGGCTGCGCACAGCAGCCAGACGAGCCGGCGGACACTCTCCATCCCGTGCGTCACAATGCCCTCATCGAAACGGGTACGCAGCCAGTTGTTGCCACACGGTCTGGATCCTGTGCCCGTGGGGCGCGCCGCGAGGTATGGCCCAAGCCCAGGCGTTCGGGCTGTTCGCCTTGCCAGGGCGCGCTGCCATATAGGGGCGGTTCCAGGCAATCCACGTGCGGATCGCTTCTGCCGCCTCTGCGGCATGACCGAAAACTAGCAGCACGCACTTCCGCCTGTCAATACTAGCGGCGTCCCTGTGTCGCCCTCGGTGCGGGACGCTCCGGACACGGCACGGCGGTGAGCGTCACCAGGACAGCATGCCCCGCAGCTACGGGATGAGAACAAGCACCCAATCACCCGGGGCCGGTCGGGTAAGACGCCGCTGGCCCTGGTTCGGCAGCCGGCCGGTCAGCGGGACACTACGGCCCCGGACCGGGTCGAACCAGCTCGCCGCGACCGGCGCGGAAAACGCCGACAGGTCCACTTCGATCTCGTCGTTGTCCGGCAGGTACGCGACGGCGAAATCGCGTCCTGGAATCCTGGCCAGGACCATTCGCCGCGTGACTTCGTTCGGCTGATTACCGATGAGTTCGTGAGCCGGCTCCAACTTCCACCACTCGATCCCGGCCAGAAAGTCGTGCAGGTATCGCATCTGGGTGGAGCTTTCCCAGGCGATCGCTTGTTCCCAGAAATCAGGCTTTTCGCGATCGGTGACCCACTTCCAGACGCCGCCGCTGCCCTGTGGGCATTTGGGCGGCGTATCGCCGGCGCCATAGGTGTAGCCCTTGGCCCCGGACAGCCAGCTCCGCCACGCCAGCGAGCGCGCGTCGACCGCCTGCCATCCGTGCTCGCCCTGGCCGTCGTACATGGCTTCGAGATTGATGACCGGCTTGTGCGGCTCGTGGCGGTAGGCATGCAAAATCCACTCGATGGCGTGCTGTGCGCACCGCTGGCGATTGCCGCCGTTGTGCCCCGTCTGCACGCCCGCAATGTCCAGATAGGGCCGATCGTAATACTGCATCGTCCAGACGGGAGTCGGCTCCTTTGACGGCGTGCCAGGGTGCTGCGTGATCAAGTGCACCGCTGTCGTTTGGCGAGTGGCCAGCCCCACTTCGTCGGCCAAAGGCATGAACGGGCTGTCGAAACTCGGCGAGAAGATGACGAAATTGCCGAACAGCCGCGCCGCCAACTGGCGTGCGAACAGGCACGCTGCGGCCGCTTCCGGATAGCGGTCCACCGGCTCCATCAACCCGACCACCAGAACCACGAACCCCGCTTCGTTGGCGCGCTGAAGCTTGCGCTCAAACGCCTGCCAGAAGGCGGGGTTGAATCTGGTACATCCATTGTCGGCGAATGGCTGCTCGCCCTGTCGATCGGTGTCGCCCGCCCAGCGGGGCGCTGGCGCAACCTGAATCAGCGTGAAGTGCTTTGCCTGGCGGTCGGCAAGGTACCGGTCCCACTCGTCGTCGCTCGACCGCATCGGCACGGCCCAGGCGGTGTCTCCCAGCCACAGAAACGGCGTGCCGTCAGCGAACACCAGGTAGCGGCGATCCTGGCTGACCTTCAACAAGCCGTGTTGATACAGCGGATTCTCGCCCCGATGCGGAGCGACGTCGACGGAACCACGCTGGCCGTGCAACCCGGCGTCGCGGGCAGCGGAGCACTCGGTCTCCCAGTGCCACCGGCCCGGTGCCGGAAAAGCACAGCGGATGCGGAACATCTGACCGCCGTCCCAAAAGCCGTAGCCGTCAAGTTGGCGGCCATCCGGCCCGGAGTAGCGGACCCGCAGAGTCACGTCGGCAGCCGGATGCTCGTACTGCCGGGCGCTCGTCAGCGTGTGCTCCCAACGCTGCCAGACGTGCGGACTCGCCGCCGTCCCGGTCTGCGCCGCAGCCACGGCGGCGAGCATCGCTGCCAATCTCATCGCCAGCGGCCCATGCCAAATCGAGCAGCGCGGATTCTGCATCGCCGTTTCTCCTTTCGACCGCCGGTGTTGCCTTTCCGAGCCCCGATTGAATCAGGTCTTGCGGTTCGTGGCAACCCTCGGGCCGGTTGCGGATCGATTGCGGCACGATCTTGACCGAATCCGGGCCCAAGCCCAGAATGTACTCGCGCGTCCCAGCGTGAACGGATGGAGCAGGCAGCGAACAGCGGACAGCAATGAACTGGCTTGTGTATCACATTGCGAGCGGACACGCATTCTTCAGCGGTGTGGCGTTCATCATCGTGGCCGTTCTCGCGTCGAGTCGCTCGACGCCAGTCACCAAGCGCATCGCGGCCTTGGCGTTCTTGATTGGTACCATCGCGGTCGCAATTTCATCGACCGCCATTCCGTACTGGTACTACGGAATCGCCGTCGTCGCCACGATTTCCTGGCTGATCTCGGGATACCTGGAGAACTGGCGCCGCTGGACGCGAATATCGGTCACCGTTGCCTGGGCCGTTGCTGCCGGAATCGAGCTGCCGTACCACATCGCCCCTTCCCTCGTTCCAGCGTCGTCGCGGTCGATGACCGTCATCGGCGATTCCGTCACTGCGGGAATGGGCGCGAGCGACAAGTCCGTGCGTTGGCCCACGCTGCTTGCCAACGAGCGCAAGCTCAACATCCAGGACATCTCGCACCCGGGCGAAACGGCCGCTTCGGCACTCAAACGGGCCCAGTCGCGAGAGATCGTATCTGCGTTGGTGCTCCTTGAAATCGGCGGGAATGACCTGCTTGGCAACACCACGTCCGCCCAATTCTCACGGGATCTGGAGGCCCTTCTCGCATACGTCTGTGCCCCCGGACGTCAAGTGATCATGTTTGAGTTGCCGCTTCCGCCTTTTCAGCACGAATACGGGCGAATCCAGCGTTCGCTGGCCCGGAAACACCACGTCGCCCTGGTACCGAAGCGGGTATTCCTGTCCATCCTCGCCGCCGATGACTCGACCGTGGATACGATTCACCTGACGCAGGCCGGCCATCATCGAATGGCCGCCGCGGTTTGGGAACTCGTGAAAACAGCGTTCCCGGGATCGTAGGAACCCCGAGTCGGGCGAACTGTCGAGCGAGCCGAGAAGGTATCTCCTCAATTCGCTCTTCCTTGATGGATTCGTCGTCTGGTACAGTCATGCTGTCGAATGGGAACCATCGCTGCGTCCGCCGTGCGTCGCTGGCCACGGATCTTCTTTGTCAGCCACAGGAGGCTCGCCATGCCTGGGAACTGGAATTGGAGAGGCGTCTTTCAAGTGATCGCGCCACTAGCATTGCTAGCGTCCAGCTTGGCCGCCGCCAGTTCGGCTCAGCCGTCCGCTGCCGGGGCGGCGAGTCGCGTCATCGAGGCCGGTCAAATCAACTGCGACGTGAGCCGCGCGTACGTTTTTGTCGGCAAGACTGGACTGGGACACGAGCACGCGGTCGTCGGCCAGGTCAAGCAGGGAGCGATCCACTTGGGCGGGAGCGGCAGTCCTGGCGAGATCGTGTTTGCCATGGACACGTTCCTGGCCGACACGGACGCCGCGCGCAAGCACATCGGGTTGGAGGGCGCCAAGGACGCCTCGACACAGCAACAGGTGACAGCCAACATGCTGGGGGCCGACGTGTTGGACGTGCGGCGATTCCCGACCGCCACGTTTACGATCCAAGCGGTACATCCAGTCCAGCAGCCCAGTCGCCGCGGCTTGCCTCAGTATCAACTGGAGGGTGATTTTACCCTACACGGTGTCACGCGTCCGATTCGCGTCGTCGCCGATGTGGAGGAGGCGGACGGTTGGCTGCATGTGCGCGGCGGCTTCTCGATCCAGCAGACGCAGTATGGAATCACGCCGTACACGAAGGCCTTTGGTGCCGTCGGCGTGACGGATCGCCTGGACATCTGGGGCGATGTTTGGGTCGCCAAGTCGCGCGGAGTCTTGCCGCAGGCGTCGCGAGCAACACGCTAATTGGAGAACGGAGAGAGATTCATGGAGACGTGCCAGGCGGTGGAAAAGCGGGGCATTCGCGGTCATTACGACCTGTCGACGCTGTTCTACCGGCTGCTGTGGGGCCCGCACATCCACCACGGATTCTGGGAGGCCGACGAGTCGCCGTTGGTAGCTCAGATCCAACTGACGCAACGCCTGGCGGTCCGCGCCGGGATTGCCGGGGGCGAGCAGATCTTGGACGTCGGTTGCGGCATGGGTGGGTCGTCGATCTACCTGGCTCGCCACCACGCTTGCCAGGTGACCGGCATCACGCTCAGTCCGTTTCAACGCCGCTGGGCTCGTCTGGCCTCGCGGTGGCACGGCGTGCGCCGCCGCACGGAATTTCGCTGTGCGGATGCGGAAACGATCGTCCTGCCGGCGGAGACATTCGACGTTGTCTGGAGCATCGAGTGCACGGAACACCTGTTCGACAAACCGCGATTCTTTGCCAACGCGGCGTCCTGGGTCAAGCCTGGCGGGCGGATCGCGATCTGTGCCTGGCTGGCGGGCGACTCGCTGGACCGCGGCGAGCAACGGCAGCAGGTGCAGGATGTCTGCGAAGGGTTCTTGTGCCCGTCGTTGGGCGCCCAGCGGGACTATGTGGCCTGGCTGGAGGCGGCCGGCCTGACGGTGGAGACGGTCGAAGACTGGACCAG
>CAIYOB010001311.1 GCA_903927685.1 uncultured Planctomycetaceae bacterium | reverse complement strand
TCGACTCCCGCTGGACCGTCGGCTCCGGGAGGGGGAACTCCTGGTCCGGCACGATCCGAACGGCCGGACAGGCAGGTCGATTCGCGCCATCCAGCGCCAGCTCAATCCCCGGGGCACTCCATACCAGCCCGCAGTCGCGGTTCCAGGTCAGCGTGCCCAATTCATCCGCCGCCTGCGCCGAGCCCGCGGCCGTCGCAGCGATCGCCAGAACGGCGGTGATTACCGAACGCGAGTTACTGTGCGTGTGCATCCGATTGCCCTCAGTTGGTGATCGTTCACGGGGTTCTTCCTCTTGTCCTGCCCGCCGGAGCCCCGCGGCAACGGATCGACTGTCGTCATCTTGGACAGCGGCGTCTTGGCTCGTCAAGCGCCGTGCAGAGCCTCGCCCGCCGCTCACGGCGGAGACACAGCTTGAGCCGAAGCACCCCCGCGGAACTCGATTGGCCGTGCCGCCACGGCAGGATCGTTTTCTTCCAGCACGACTTGGCGTGTTCGGTCGCCCTCCAGGAGCAGGAAGGGATCAGCCGTCGCGGAAGCCTTGCAGCGGCAAATCGCCGCTCCCTCCACCTGGACGAGGCGGATCACGGCCTCAGCACCCGGGACCTCAGCCGCCTGCAGACCCTCGATTCTCAGTCGCTTGACGTCATCCGCCAGCACTGCGTGCCGCAGGTCCGGGCGGAGCGTGTCGAGTTGGACGTTGCGGAACGTCAGATCCTCAACGTGCCGGCAATACAGTCCATAAGCCGGCAGCGTGCCGAACATGGTGCACTCCGGGTAATTCTCGGGACGCTCGGGGATCTCCGGGCCGCCTGGTCTTTGCTTCCCCCGCCGGCGAAGCGGATGTGGATGTTCTCCAACACGACGTGGCGAATCGGATGGCCGGGCAGGCCGGTGATCGAGCAACCGATCTCCGCGGCGTTCTCGGCGGTAATATCCCGCAGCACCACGTTCTGGAACTTCCCCACACCGGGCTTCGGCAGCCCGGCCCCGTAACTTCGTGCCCGGTTACCCAAACGCAGGAAAATCGGCACGGTCACGCCGTCGATGCGGACATCCGAGACCGTGACGTTGTCCAGCGTTCCGCCGTCGACGATCTCCAAAGCGATCCCGGCGAGCCCCCGCTGGGCACCGTAGATCTTCTGGGATTCTCGCGGCGAGTGGACCGTGCAGCCGGTCACCTCGATGTCCTGGAATCCACCGCCCGACTCAGTGCCCAGCTTGATGGCATTGCAGTGGCTGCTGATGGTGCAGTTGCGGACGACCACGCCGTGGCAGGGGGCGGACGACAGACTCTTGAGCACGATCCCGTCGTCATCGGAATCCACCCGGCAGTCCTCGATCCGCACGTTGCGGCAACTGTCCACATTCAGGCCGTCGTTGTTGTAGGCCGCGTGGTTGAACACGTCGATGTGGCGAATCGCGAGGCCGTCGCAGTGGCGATAGTGCTGCATCCAACTGCCGGCATTGCGCAGACGGACGCCCTCGAGCGTCACGTTGCGGCAGTTCTGGAGATAGATATTCTTGGGCCGCGGCTTGGATTTGTCGCGGAAAGCATCCCCTTGGCCGTCGATCGTCCCCGCGCCGCAGATCGTCACGTTCTGCAGGTCGGCGCCGGCCAGGATCGCGGCGTAACGAAAAGGAGTCGGGCGAGCGCCGAGGCCGGATATTGTCCTGGGGCGAGCATAGTCCTCGTGTTGGCGGCTCCCCAAGATCGTGCAGTCCTTGTCGAGCATCAGGGTGAGATTGCTTTCCAGGTAGACCGTGCCGGTCAGCCAGACGCCGGCAGGCAGGCGGACGACCCCTCCGCCCCGGGCTGCGCATTGGTCGATTGCCTTCTGGATCGCCGCCGTGCACAGTGTTTTCCCGTCACCCACAGCTCCCAACTCGCGGATGTCGACGACGACGGACGGTTCCTTGCCCGCAGCCGATTCCGCGGGATCTGCACGTGCCTGGCCCGCGGCCACGGATATCGTGAGCAGCGTCGCAACCAGCCGTTTCAGCGTCAATCGAAACATCTTCATGCTCCTACGCCTGGATCGAGAGTCTTGATCCCGAACTGTCATGGGGCATCGCGCGGGCGGTTCGGGCCAGCCGATCGTTCCGGTGGGCGAACGGTCGGGCCGGCAAACGCGAACGTTCGAGTCGATCTGGGCACGATTCTACCACACCCACGCCACGGGAACACTGCGCGTGCGGGCCCCGCATGGACTCGGCAGCGGTGCTGGAAAGCGCCCCCGACTGGTCTGGCGACGGCGAGTTGGCAAGCTGATGAGAGCTGGGCGACGTTTCCTCCGCTTCTTGACTGCGAGACCCCGACGACGACTTGGAACCACCCCATCACGCATCGCGCGGCGTCGCAGGGGATCGCCGCCTGGATCGGTACGGCTCGGTTTGCGCACTCCGCCGAACCATCCACGCGCGGCCGGTTCATCGAGAGACTTCGGGTCGCCAAGCCGCTTGCCAGGCGTGACAGCGACACTCCGCGAAACCTGCCGGCTGGCCGAGGCCACCCAAACCAAAGAACTTCTTGGGCGGTACGTCACCCGCACGGCCGGCGACCTTGACCACCATCCGCACGTCACCCGAC
>CAIYOB010001310.1 GCA_903927685.1 uncultured Planctomycetaceae bacterium | reverse complement strand
CGTCGCGTTTTCGCCGGATGATCAGTTTCTGGTCTCCGCAGGCAAAGCCCCTCGTCTCTGCCGGTGGAATCTGAAGACAAATGAACGGCAATCACTACAGGGCCATCGTGCGGACGTCGAAGTCCTGTGCGTCGCATTCTCCCGGGATGGAAGACTCGCGTCAGCAGGTGGTGTGTGGCATGACTACGGGGAAACGCTGCTCTGGGATTTCACAGGTGATTCCCCGCGGCGCAGGTCCGTGCAGCATCCAAGAATCGTCCGTTGTGTTGCATTTTCGCCCGATGGAACGAAGATTGTGGCGACGGACGACTTCAGCTCTGGGATTCTCAATGTCTATGACGCAAGCACGGCGGAACTGCTTCAAACGATACACGGACATGCGTCCAAGACCATGAGTGTCGAGTTTACACGCGACGGGCGGCGTGTGATTAGTGGAAGTGATGACGGCACGCTTCGATTCTGGGACTCAACGTCCGGAGATCTGCTGGGAACGTTGCGAGTCAATGAACGGGTAAGGAAGATCGCGTTTTGTAGCGATGGCGACAGTTTTGTGACTGCAAGTTGGGAAGGTTGGGTCCGCGTCTGGAGAGCAGCCAAGCCAAGTGCAATCCCGTTGCCGTAGGCCTGGGGCAATGAAACGGGACAGGTCTGAGTGATCTCCTCGATATTAGACCCGTTCCGTCCCCGTTTTCCGCCCTTGGGCTCCTGCCTCAGGATGCGCCCACCAAGCGTTCGACGTGCTGTTGGACCGTCCGCGGATAGCGAGCCAGGACTTGCGGCAGGTCGGCCGTCCCCAGACGGTGCAACTCCCGAAATGTCACCAGGGCCTCCGGCGGTACGCCGTGACGCCGGGACAAATACACATAGTCGCACAGGGCTTGTGCGGGAGGCGCGATCACTCCCTCCCGCAGCGGAGCGTACACGGTGCCACGCACGCAGACGAATACCAGCCGCCCGACGGGAGTCCGGCGTTCGCGGGCCCGCGGGCTGCGTCGATCGGTGAAACAGGTGACTGACGTGGGGACCTGGGTGACGTGCTGGTGGATATGCAACGCGTAGTGCCCGGTGATATACGCGTGCGAGTCGATGGCTGAGACGAGAGCTTCGACGGTCACGGCGCCTGGCAGGCCATACAGGCCATGGGCGTATTTCCGGAGCCTCTCCTGTTTCGTCAGGCGGGCCAATTCGACGTTCAGAACCGCTCGCGAAACACCGGCCGCGTTGGCCAGTTCCGTCACCGTGAACAGCACCTTCCCGTGCTGGTCACGCTGTTCGTCGAGGAATCGTCTCCAAGCCTCGCCTCTCATCCATCGTCTCCCGGCGGCGAAAGCCGCTCGACGAGCAACTGCCTGACGCACTCCCAGACCATCGCTGCGCCGCCCGCCAGTCGGAGATTCGCGGTGACGGCTGGATCGACCTGGGCATCAAGGGTCCGTTCGATCCCACGGATGTGAATGGCAGAAGACGCCCACAACCGGGCGAGTCGATCGCTGACGTCTGCCGGCGACAGCGACGCTTCACGAAATTTCCGCGCCAGCCGGTCCCACGCGTCCGCCCGTACGCGGTCCTGAAACAGGAAGATGTCGAGAATATCTCGTGCTTGGGTGAAGTGCCGGCTCAGGAGAGCGACAATCTTGCTTTCGATCATGTCGGCATCGGAGATCGTCAAGAACACCGTGCCGGCGACCGTGCGCACGGCCGGTGGATCAAGCCGGGAGATGCGGGTGATCTCCAAGGGAATCTCGATCCGGCTCCCGGGTTCCTGCAGGCGGTAAAAGGCCATTTGAACACCTCTTACGGCGGGGGAATCCGCCGTCGGCCCGGCGGCTGGCCGGATGTCTCCATCGTACGCGAACTGCCGCTTGACTTCCGGTACGAGCTTCTTGCGGAGGACGTCGACAATCTCCGCCTGCTTCTCGTCAAGGTCGCCTTCCCAGTGATAATCGATATCGACGGAGGTCCGGCAACTTGCGTCCAACAGGCGGTACCGGAATCCGCCAATCAAGTACAGCTGATGCCCAACCGGCTGCCGGGCAATAATGCTGGCCGCCAGTTTCTGAATCTGCTCTACTGCCGCAAACGAGTACGTTTCCATGTAGCCAAGTATAACAGCCGTGTTATATTTGGCAACACGCTTGGCGGTGTCTCGGCGGCCGGAGCCGGGCTAAGATGCTCGGTTCGAGCGTCAGTTCAAGGAACTTGAATGGGAGTTTGAGGTGAGTTGGGGCCAGTCACTACCAGATGATGCCGGCCTGTGTGGCCGTGCCGCGCGACGAAGCGGATTGCGTCGCGGCGGCCGTGGCGGCCGGACGCTGCGGCGTGCCGGTCACGCCCCGCGGCGGGGCGACGTCGCTGTCGGGGCAGGCATTCGACACGGGATTGGTGCTGGACGTGTCCAAGTACCTAAACCCGGTCCTGGAAGTGGATGTCGTCGGGACATCGTGGACGGGTGCTGATTCCCGTTCGGTGGCAGGGCCCCCCTGTCAAGCCGAACTGGAACGACCTTCAATGACCCGCCGCCACCGCTCCGGGACGCCGCGCCAGGCGGCGAGGTAGGTCGCCTCCAACGGGACGTTGATGTACCAACCGGGAGCGATGAACAGGGGCATGTCGGGCAGCAGGGCTCCGATCTGAATCGGTTCGACATAAGCGGTCGGCGCGGGTTTGGCTTCGTAAGCTGAGAGCGTCAAGGGGCGGTCGGCACTGAGCCGGAAATCCGCCGCTGCGACGCCATCGACCGCGGCCCAGATCGCACCGTGAATCCCCTGCGGATCATGCCGGCCAGGTGGGAACAAATCGACGATCAGCAGGTGGTAGTTCTGACGCAGTGCAGAGACGGCCTTGTCGACAAAGCGATCCAGGGAGAACCGGCGGTCCTTGTTGCCGGGCGAGACGATTTCCAGCAACGCCACAATCCGGTCGCCGCTGGCGTGGCGAATGACCAGCGTCCGCTGCCTGGTGGCGGTGAGTTCCGCCTCCGACGTGGTCCTCAAGCTCACCTTCGGGGGCCGCTGGGCGACCGCGATCGCCGCCTCGGAGGCCGGCCCTTCCAAGCCGATGGCGGGGAAGTAGGGGCTGGTTGCTTCCAGGGCCAACACATCCGGCCAGGCATCTTCTGCGGGCTGCTCCGACAGGGCATAGTAACCCGCGGGCAAGAGCCCCGCGTTGAGCGACTCGCTCAGATGCGTGATCCAGCGGCCGTGAAAATCGTGAAAGGTGCCCGGCAGGACTCGCGTCCAATCGTGTACGGCCATCCGCTCGCCTCCCGTGGTCTTGGTCTGTCCCACCGCCCCTTTTCATTATCCCGCGTGCGGAGCCGGAGGCAAGGCGGCACCGAACCGCCCGAATGATCTGTCTCGAAGGATCTGCCTCGCCGTCGCGAAACACGCGGGCGTGCGGTACAATCGCGGATCATCCGTGGCAGCAAGACGGTTTTTCAGGGAGTAGTTCCATGATCAAGCTCGGCCTGTGGTGCTTGGGCCTGGTGGCGTGCGGCGCCGTGGTCTCGCCCGCTGACGGTGGCGAGGAGTGGCGGCAGTGGAAGTTCGACTCGCGGCACAGCGGAAACGTCCCGGATCGGTCGCTGGCCGCACCGCTGGGATTGGTCGCGGCGATTCCCCTGAGCGACGCCATCTTTACCGCGCCCGTGATCGCGGGCGGCAAGGCGTACCTCGTGGACGGGAGCGGCGTGCTGTGGGCCATCGACACGCAGACGCTGCAAGTCGCCTGGCGGTTCGCGGCGCCTGGCGGTCCGCGGAACTGCAACAACATCTCGTCGCCGGCGATCGCCGAGGGCTGCGTGCATTTCGGCACGATGGCGGGCGACTACTTTGTGCTGGACGCGACCGACGGCGCCGTTGTCCAGCGGATTCCGGTCGGCGAGCCGATCTTCAGCACTCCGGTGGTGGGCGCCGAGCGGGTCTACTTCGCAACGTTGGGGTCGCGTGTCCACGCCGTGACGCCACGGGGCGAGACGGCGTGGGTTTGGGACTACGTGCGCGACGTGCTGGGCTTTGACGGCGACCGCTGGAGCGGAGCCGATTGGCGGCGGCTGAAAGGGCAGGCCACCTGGCGGGAACAGTTCAGTTGCAGCCGCGACCTGGCGTTGCACGGCAAGACGCTGGTCGTCCCGGCGGGCGGCGCGATCGTGTGGCTCGAGGATGCCGGCGAGCAGGCCGTGCTGCGCGCGACTTACCTGGGCCGGCGGGAGAGTCCGGCCACGCTGGGCTTGAGCTTGAGCGAAAGCGGCGACGTGTATCGCCAGTGGACGCAGCGGGACAACTACGGCAGCGTTGAGATCCTGCGCCTGCGGGACGGCAAAGTGGAAACCGAGACAGTGCCCGGAACAGAGACACTGTACAATCGAGCCGGGTTGCTGAGTTTCTGTTCGCCCAGCCTGCGGGGCGAGCATGTCTATCGCTGCCGGCCGGAGCAGGGCTTTGGCTTCTGCCGGCATCCGGCGGCGCCGCTGGGCGAGCCATTGGGCGGCTATCCGGCGATCGCCGCGCCGATCCTGCTGAAGGACCAGGCCGTGTTCGGTGGCCTGGACGGGACGCTGTACGTCGTCCCCTTGGCAGGCGGCGAAGCGTGGGCCTTTCGCACGCCGTTCGGCAAGCCGATCTCGGCGCCCGCCGCGGTCTGCGACGGCCGCGTCTACTTCGGCGGCGAGGACGGTTATTTCTACGTCCTCGGCCCCGGCGGCGATGCGAAACAGCCGGAACACGATTTGCACGTAGAGCAATTGCGCGCGGACGCGGTCGTCCCCGCCGCGCCGGCCGGAGCCGCGACTGCTGCCGCTACCGACCCGGCTGACTGGTTCACCAGCTTTGGCAATTGGGCGAACACGAATACGACGCGTCAAGCGATCCGGCCGCCGCTGCAGCTCCGCTGGATCCGCCGCTACGAGGGGACTGTCAAGCATTTTTCGGTGTGCGGCGGCGGGCGGATGTACACGCACACGGCCGAGGGGCAGGTCTTCGCCGTCGATCAGGAGACCGGCCGCTTGCTGTGGCGCCGCTATTTCCCCGGCGTGCACGTCTCGTACACGTCGCCGCTGTATTACCAAGGCCGGCTGTATATCCCGCAAGCGGGACTTGACGGCTGCCAATTGCGCTGCTTGGAGGCCGCGACGGGGGCTGTGGTTTGGGAGGCGCCGTTCAGTGGTTCGCCCAGCTGGAACCGGCAAGTCCCGCCATTGGTCTACCAGAACCTGATTATTTACCAGTTCAGCACCGGCCGCTATCGGCCCGAGAACTGGCTGTTCGAGCACCAGAGCACCTTCGGCTTTGCGGCGGAGCAGAAGCCCTTGGTCCGCGCTTGGGACATCCGCACGGGCCAGGAAGTCTGGACCCGCGACTTTTCTCAGTACGGAGCCGGCGGCGACGACGCCGGGATGTGCTTGCTGGACGGCACGCTGTACTATTCGTGCTACTTCGGCAAGCGGCCCGTGCCGGGGATCACGGCGGCACTGGATCCGGCGAGCGGCGAGGTCAAGTGGTTGAACACCCAGCATTCGGTGCATGCGGGCTGTACCGTGTCCGGGGCCGACGGCCGCTTATACCTGGGCGGCTACAATCCGGTGGACGGCGACCAGAACGTCGTCTGGTGCCTGGACGCCCGCGACGGTTCCCTGGTCTGGAAATCCGACCCGGTCCTGGGCGCCATCCACGTGATCACGATCGCGGACAAGTTCCTGTTCACTCACGCCCAGTATCGCAATGCGTACCTGTTGGACAAGGCGACCGGCAAAATCGTCACCACGCTCGCCAAGGGCTATCGCTGTTCGCGGTTCACCTACTGCGAACCGTACCTGGTCGGGCCGAACTTTGACCTGTTCGATTTGTCCGGCGAGCCGGCATTGATTTCGTCCGGCCCGCAACTGGACGTCCTGATGTGCGTGGGAGCGTTCGCGTCGGGAGGAAACCTGTATCTGACCACCAATGGTTCCGGCTTGCAGGCGTCGATGGGCGGCGCCGGCAACTGACCACGGACCACTCACAACAAGAGGACTGGCTCATGAACTGCTGGAAGTGTGGTGCGGAGAATCCGGATCACGTCTTGATGTGCAGCCAGTGCGGCAGCGACTTGAGCGTCGTTCCTGCGCAGGCCGTCGTCGAGGGCGATGCGACGGGCGGCCTGATTCCCTACAAGAACCCCAAAGCGCTGATCGCGTATTATCTGGGAATCCTCAGCGGCCTGCCGTTGATCGGCCTGCCGCTGGGCATTGCGGCGTTCACTCTCGGTTTCCTGGGCTTGCGGGACCGGCGGCGGAATCCCGTGATCAAGGGCAGCGTGCACGCGGGCATCGGAATTGGGTGCGGTTGCCTGTTCTCGCTGCTGTGGAGTTTGGCCATCATCGGCCTGATCGTGGCGATCGTGTCCGAGCAACGGTAGGAGCGTGGGAGCCATGCAGTTGACGCGTCGGGCATGGTTGTCCCGGAGCATCGGCGTCGCGTCGGGCCTCGCGGTCGCTGGGCAGTTTCCGCCCGCGCGGGGCGGCCCGGACGACGCGAGCGGCCGGGAGATTTGGGACGCGCACGCCCATTTGAGCGGCGTGTCCGGCAGCGTCGAAGAACGGACCGACCGGCTGCTGGAATACGCCGACCGGATGGGCATCGCGCGCCTGGTCGTGTTCATGGGAACGAGTTTCGTGGGCCATCCGTCGCCGGACGAGTTGCGCCGGCAGAACGACGAGGTGTGGCGGGCGATCGCTCACGCGCCGCAGCGGATCCTGGGCATGGTGTACGTCAATCCCAAGCACACGCAGGCCAGCTTGGACGAAATAGACCGCTGTGTCCGCCACGGGCCGATGGTGGGCGTCAAGCTGTGGATTGCTCTGGAGTGCGGCCGGCCGGAACTGGACCCGATCGTCCGCCGGGCGGTCGAGTTGCAGGTGCCCTTGCTGCAGCACGCTTACGACCGCGTGGCGGGCAATCTGGCAGGTGAATCGAGCTGTGCCGACGTCGCGGCGTTGGCAGCCCGGCATCCGGACGCGGCGTTCATCTGCGCTCACACCGGCAGCGACTGGGAGCGGGGGATTCGGACGATTCGTCCGCGGCCCAACGTCTGGGCGGAGGTCAGCGGCAGCGATCCCACGGCCGGCTTTGTCGAAATGGCGGTCCGCGAGTTGGGGGCGGAACGGGTCTTGTATGGCAGCGATGCCGGCGGGCGGAGCTTCGCCTCGCAGTTGGCCAAAGTGACCAGCGCCCAGTTGCCGGAGGCCGCCGAACGGCTGGTCCTGGGCGGGAACCTGCGGCGCCTGCTCGGATCGGCGCTGGGGCGGAAGGTGGGGTGAGGGCGGTCACCCTCGCCGGCTGCTAACGCGTCCGACCCTCCCGCACGCAGGAGGGTGCCGAAGTAGAAGGAGCGCGCAACAAAAAACTCTTCCCTCCGCAGAGATGAGGGAAGAGTTCTTGGCGAGGGGGCGACGCGTTGCTCCGGCTCGACCAACGTCGGAGCGAACGGATCGCGCGTTCTTCATGCGTCACTTACTTCTGGCACGGGCCGGCCTTCTGGCACGGTCCCGCCTTCTGGCAAGCGTCGGACTTCTGGCAGGCGTCTTTCCCGCCCTTTTGCTCGCAGCCGCCCTTCTGAGCCGCGCCCAGCCACCCGTGGCGGCCCAGTTTCTGGACTGGTCCGCACTTCTGCTCGGCGCCGCATTTCTGTTCCGGGCCGCACTTCTGAGCCGCCCCGCACTTCTGCTCGGCGCCGCACTTTTGAGTTGCCCCACACTTCTGCTCGGCGCCGCATTTCTGAGCTGCCCCGCACTTCTGTTCAGCGCCACCCTTCTGCTCAGCTCCGCCTTTTTGCACGACGTCCCCGCCGAACCCGCGCAGGAAATCGAGGGCGTAAGCATTGCTGACTGCAGTCGCCAAACCGACGCTAAGGGCCACCGCCAGAACCACACGGACCTTCATGTCACACTCCTTAAGAAACCTGGAAACAGACCTGGATTCGCCCTCGGAAAGAGCGATCCCCGCGACCAATACCCGCCTGCCACACGCTCGCAGGGCTGTCGCAGTTGCGGGCTCCCCGGAATCCCTCACGGCTCGATGCCGTTGCTAGGTCAGGTATCGCCCAATCGCCCGGAGGGGCGTTGCCCTTTTTCGCCGATTTGGCCCGCGTGCCCCGGCCCGCGGAACGCTTCTATCGATGTTAGCCGCCGTTCGCTTTGCTCCGGATATGGCGGCACGCCGAGTCTGTGCGTGCACTCAGATCTCGTTCAGCAGGGCCTTCAATCGCAACGCGGGCACTCCTTGCTCCCACTGGCTGATGGTCTTGGCCGCCTGGGCCTCGCCCATGATTGCGCCCGCCGAGCCCGCACGTATGAGCTTCAATTGCGATTCCAGATCCCGGGCCCACTGGTCGTATTGCGCGGCGGTTTCCCGGTCCTCCGGCAGCGAGGCCAGGGCTTGCCGCATTTCCGCCTGCTTCTGTGGCAGCGGCCATTTGGCGATGCCGGGTTCCGTAAAGGCGAACGTGGCCAATTCCTCCCGCTGTCGCTGGGCGCGACCCCGCAGGTCGGCTTGCGCCGCGTCGTTCTTCCGGCCCGCATAATCGAAAAACACGAAGCGAAAATCCCGCCCTGTCGGATTGAGCGTCAGTATTGTCTCGATGCCATAGCTGCCGACGGTGAAGCCTGTCTTTGCGGTCTGCTCGGGCAGCCACAGCAGCCCGCAGGGACCGACGCCACGATGCGTCGGCGAAGTGTACCCGGCGTCGTAGATCCGGTCGTAGTACAAGGTCCACCATTCGCTCCCAATGTCCAACTCGGCCCGTTCGCCTTGCGCCAAGTCGCGCGTCGCCGTCAGCACATGCCGCTGGGCGTCGCTGACGAAGGCCGAAGGATAACAGCGGAGCGCCAGTCGCACCGATTGGATCTCGACCTTCGGTTCCAGCAGCACCTGGGCGAACAGGCAATCTCCGCCCGCTTGGGCAACGAACCGCACGCGAACGACGGCCTGCGACGTGTCGAACACAAAGTCGGCCGTACCACGCCCGGCGGAACTGCGGCCGGTCAGCGAGTGGATCAGCGTCGTACCAATGCTCTGGCCGTTGAGTTGGACGTCGAAGAATCCGCCGCCATACCAATTGCAGTCCACAGGCTGCGGCATGCCGATATAGCCCTCGCCCGGGATTGCCGCCTGCGGATCCTGCGGATCCCGGGCCACAACGTACCGCAGGCCGAAGGTCTGCGCCCCGGTGTCCAGCGTGATGACTTGGCGATGGCCCTGCAGGCCGACGGTATGGGCTGGCGCCCCCGGACCGATGGTCACGGTCTGCACGCCGGAGTCGCTGACCAGCACCTGCGGCGGCGATTGGGCCGACACGCGGTTGCCCGGGACGAGGAGCAGAGAAAACGCGACCACCAGCGTCAGGGCCCTCAGTTGATAACTCCACATCGCATGCCTCACTCGACCGTGAATTGGGTGCTCGCCGTCGTTCCCGTGTACAACTCGGTCGCCTGGACGGTCCAGACGCCGCGGGGATCGTTAAAAGCGACCGGGACGTCAACCGCGGCCCCGTCCGGGCCTGTCACGACGATGGCCTGGACCCAGTCCGCGGGGCGGCCGTCCGGCAGAGTCACCTGGATCTTGACCGCCTGCCGGCCCTCGGACAGGTGCGAGGCGACGGCGACCCGCTGCAGGCTGCCCGGAGCCACCGTCGGTGCGGCTGTCAAAGCCACTGCCGGCAGCGGTTGAGGCGCCAGGGCATAGAACATCGCTCGCTGGGGCGTGACCGCCAGCGAGACGGCCGCTTGCCGGCCCAAATGGCGACGAGCCTTCAAGTCGTAGACGTGCAACGGCTCCGGCAATCGCAGTGTCGCCGTCTCGGAGCGGCCTTGGTGGCGGAAGACGGAAACGATCTCGACCGAACCGTTCTGCCAGCGAGTCAACTCGACGTTTCTCAGCCGCTGGCCACCGCTTCCGGTCAAGCTCAGCGACGGCGCCACTCGTCCCCGGGACAAGGCCCTCGACAGCCACTGGGCCGCGGCCTCAGGCGTCTCGTCCGCGCCCAACGCGGGGAGACTCGACATAGCGGCGTTCAGCAGCAGGGCTCGACCCTCGCCGAACTGGTGTTCCAGCAACAGCGGCGTCGAGCCGGCCATGCCCCCGGCAGTCGCCTCGGTCGCTTGCACTCCGCCGTCGGTCCGGATCTTCGCCAGGCTCAGCGAATCGGCCGCGCCAGCCGACGCGGGCACTTGAATCACGCCGTCGCTGACAACCGCCGCCGCCGAATCGAAGCGGCGAACGCCGAACACATCGTCCAGTTGCCCGGCGGCCAGCGGCTTGACGTGGCCGTCGTAGATCGCCGGGCGTACGTCCGCGATCAGCACGCCGCCGCCGCGGACATAGGCCCGCAGCAGTTCCGCTTCCCGAGCACTCAGCGCCTGCGTCAGCGGCAAAACGATCACCCGGAACTGGCTCAGGTCCACTTCGCCCAGCCGCAACTGGCGGTCGGTGAAATAGCGGAAGTCCAGTCCCAATTCGCGGAGCGCGCTGTGAAAGGCGGCGTGGTTGCTCTCGTAGCTGCCGTAGCTGGGCGAAGCTTGGACCTTGGCTGCATAGGCGGAAGGGAGCGAGTATAACAGGCCAATGCCGTCGGTCTGCAACGTCGAGTCGAGCAGCAGATCGCCCAGTCCATCGCGGACGATCTGCGTGTCCGCCAGGATCTCCTGCACCGCGGGATACGGGTCCAGGTTGGGCGCCAGCCAGCCGTGGAAACGACCCAACGCATCCCACCGCCACCACCAGACTCCGTCGCAACCGCGGGTGACCATGCGCCAGTACTTTTCCAACAGCGAGTCGGCGTCCTTGGTATAGCCCATCCAATTGGCCCGCGGAAAGTCGCGCGGCGCGATCGAGCGGACGACCTCGTCGGCCGTGCCGGGATACGGCGACCAGAATGTGTTGCTGCGCACGAAGCCGTCCAGATCGTCGGCCTGTCCGAACGTGCCGGCGCCCTCGAAGCCGCAGCGGCTGGCCGGGTCGAGCGTGCGGAACGCCTTGCCGAACCGCTCGCACAACTGGCAGAAGTTGTGCGACTGGTACGCCTGGCGGTCGAACCAGCGAGGGAAATTGCCCGCCCGCAACGCCTCCGCCTCGTCGTTGTCCTCGGGCTGGCTCAACTGAACCTCGTCGAAATTGGCATAACGGCTGTCCCACGACGCGTTCAGGGCCGCGATATCCCCGTACTGGTCCCGCAGGTATCGGCGGTAGGCAGCCAGGCAATGCGGACTCAGGCACGAGCCGCGGACGGCGATTTCGTCACCCAGCGAATAGGCGAAGACGCCGTGTTGGCGCGCGGCAGCACACTTGGCGACGATGCCGTCGACGTGCGATTGGACCTGGGATTCGTCGGCCCAACACACTGGCTGGCAGGGCGCACTGACATGCGTTGTGTAGGGAATCCAAGCCATTTCCTGCGCGGCGACGCCGAGTTGCGGCGTGCCGCCGGCCAAGTGTACGGTGACTCCGGAATCGGCCAACGCCTGTTCCGCCCAGGGCGCGAGCGCACCGCGCGGAGTGTCCCACATGACAAAGTTGAACCGCTCGCGGTGGCGATTCACGACGTGGGCGAACTGCCAGGTGGAGGCGACTTCGCCCGCGGCGTCCGTCAGCGTCGCGCGGACTTCCAGCAACATGGGAAACCACGGCTGGACGTCGAAGCGGAAGGTCTGCTCCGCCGCGTTTGCCGGCGCCGTGTGGCGCGCGATCTGCCGGCCTTGCCGATCCAGCAGGCTGACCGCCAGGCCGCCGTCCGCCTGGCCCTCGCCGGCCAGTTGGACACGCCCCGCCAACTGCCCGCCGACCTCGGCCCAGTCCTCGTCGAGCTTCAATTCTTGCACCGTGCGGTCGCTGACAACGGTGCAGTTGGCCGAGCCGAAAGCGGCGACCTGGTCGCCGGCGCGAGCCACCACATCCAGATGGTATCGTCCGGCACGGACTCGCGGAATGGTCAGCGCCCGTTCGCCCTGCGGCGAATCCAAGATCTGCGTGTCGGCCTGGATCACTTCGCCGTCGTCGCGGCGGAGTCGCACGTCGACGACCGTGCCGGGCGTTGCGTTCTGCCACCGCATGGTCGCCGCCGCGGCAGGCAGCGTGGTTCGCGACAACTCCCGGGCGGCCGGCTCCAGCGTCAGGCCCAGCTTGGGCTCCTTACCCGCCGCCCACAGGATCGCCTGGCCGACGTGCATAGCCCACAGGTCGTAGTCCACCGCCCAGCCGCGCCGGTACGGGATCGCCGCCCGCTTGGGCAGCCGCACGCCCCGGCCGCGCAGGATCGTAAAGGCGGATACTCCCTCCACGCCGGACAGGAAGCCCGGCAGTTCCTGGAGTCGGTTCTTGTCCTTTAGCACTCGCTGGTCGGCGACCCCAACCAGGACGAGTCCCGCGCCGTCGGTGACGGCTTTGAGCAGCGCGAACTGCTGCTCGACGGGCAACAATTCGGGGGTGACATCGCGGACGCCCGAACTCTCCGGCGACAAGAATACGAACGCGTCCCACTTCTCGGTCAGCAGGCGCGCCATCCGCTGGATGCCGCGTTCATCGCCGTGCCAGTGCTCCTGGGTATAGTCGATGATCCGTGTCCAGAGGACTATTTGGGCGTCCAGGTCCAACCGCTGCTGTAGTTCGACGACCTCGCGCGGTTCGGTGTCGTGGCCGCGAACGAAGAACAGGACGCGGGTCTTGCCCTGTGCGTAGGGCACCGCCCAATCCGTATGCGGCGTCACTAGCGCGGCCTGGAGGTTGTGGTCCACTTCGAGTTCGGCCAGATCGTGGCCCAGGCAGGCGGGGGCCACAAGCAGCAGTCCGAGCAGCAAGGCGAATCGGCGGGGCATGACAGGTCTCCTCCGGCCCATTTTGCCAGACCGGCGCCCGGGGGCCAAGCGGCCAGAGCTTCGGGCCAGAACTTCCGGCTTGCCATCGGGCTATCATTCCGGAGTATAATGACTTGTTTCTCGAACGATGCCGTGCGGCTTGCGGAACAGGGGCCGAAGGTGCGTAAGGTGGAGGTGCTGGGCGGATGAAAATCGCGGTAATCGGGGCGGGGGTCAGCGGGAATGTGGTCGCACGGCTGCTGGCTGACGAGCACGAGGTCTGGCTGTTCGAGGCCGGTGACTATGCGGGCGGGCACACCAACACGGTGTCGTTCGACGCCTGGGGCAGGACATGGAGTGTCGACACGGGGTTCATGGTCTTCAACGACCGCACCTACCCCAACTTCATCCGCTTGCTGCAGGGTCTTGGTGTCGCCGCTCAGGACTCGGACATGAGCTTCAGTGTCAGCTGTGGGCGGACGGGCCTGGAATACCAGGGCAGTTCGTTGAACGGACTGTTTGCCCAGCGACGGAACTTGATTCGACCCTCTTTCTACGGCATGCTGCGGGACATTCTGAAGTTCAACCGCGAGGCGCCGCGGCTGTTGGACGGCGACGATCAATCGCTGACCTTGGGGCAGTACCTGGACCGCAGCGGGCTGGGCCGCGAGTTTGTGGAGCATTATCTGATCCCCATGACGGCGGCGATCTGGTCGGCCCGACCGCGGGCGGTATTGGACTTTCCGGCGCACTTCCTGTTCGGATTCTTTCGCAACCACGGACTGCTGCAGGTCTGGGATCGGCCGCAGTGGAAGACCATTCCGGGCGGGGCTCAGCGTTACGTCGCGGCGTTGCTGGAGCCGCTGGCGGACCGCGTGCGGTTGAGCTGTCCGGTGTCGCGGATCGCCCGGCATGCGGACGGCGTCGACGTGACGACGGCGGATGGAACGAGCGAGCGGTTCGAGGGCGTTGTCTGCGCGGCCCACGCCGACCAGACCTTGGCGATGCTGGCGGATGCGGATCAGGTCGAGCGTGAGGTCTTGGCGGCCTTTCCCTATCAGCGAAACGACGCCGTGCTGCATACCGACACGTCGATTCTGCCCAAGCGCCGTCGCGCATGGGCAAGCTGGAATTACCACCTGTCGCAGGATCCACAGGCGCCGGCGACCGTGACGTATGACCTCAGCCGCCTGCAGCGGGTGGATTCTCCCGAGCCGATCCTGCTGACCCTGAACGACGCAGGGCGGCTCGATCCCGCCAAGGTGATCCGGCGAATCGACTACCAGCACCCCGCCTACGGCCCGGATTCGATCGCGGCCCAGCGACGTCATGAGGAAATCAACGGCCGGCGGCGGACCTGGTTCTGCGGAGCCTACTGGGGTTACGGGTTTCACGAGGACGGGGTGCGGAGTGCACTAGCGGTCGCCCGCTGCTTTGGGAAAGACTTGGAAACATGGACAGCTGCATCTACGAAGGCCGCGTCGGGCACTGCCGGCACCAGCCGGTAGTCCACCGCTTTCGCTATCGAATGATGGCCTTGTACCTGGACCTGGACGAACTGCCGACCCTGACAGCTCCGGGGGGAGCATTGTCGACCGCCCGGTTCGCCCCGGCGTCGTTTCGGCGGACGGACCACCTGGGTGAAACGAACACGCCGCTGGCCGAGGCAGTGCGGCGTCTGGTCGCGGAGCGTTGCGGTGCGCGTCCCGAGGGGCCGATCCGCCTGCTGACCCAGCTGCGGTACTTCGGCTACTACTTCAGCCCCTTGAACCTCTTCTATTGTTATGACGAGGGCGGACAGCGCGTCCAGTGCGTCGTGGCCGAAGTCAGCAACACACCGTGGGACGAGCGATATCACTATGTGTTGTGGCAGGGAAACCGTGTCGCGGGTCCGGGCCGGATGCGATTCCGGCATCCCAAGACGTTCCACGTCTCGCCGTTTATGGGCATGGACTCGAACTACGACTGGCGGCTGAGCGAACCGGGCGAGCAACTGCTGGTCCACATTGCGACCACGCAGCAAGGCCAACGGTTGTTCGACGCCTCGATGTCGCTGCGCCGCCGGCCGCTGGAGCGAGCGGAATTACGTTCCGCGGTGGTCCGCTATCCGCTGATGACCGTGCGTATCATGACCGCGATTTATTACCAGGCGTTTCGCTTATGGCTGAAAAAAGTACCCTTCTTTCCCCACCCGAAGTCGGTCGCCGCAGCGTGAGACAGACGGCGGCCTTGCCCTGTGAACCTTCTCGCCCCGCTTTCGCGTCCCGAGATGATGCCGCGGAACAGCCCGCCGACAGCCCGCCTCGATCGGGCGGACCGTGGTTGGACCGGCTGGCTCGGCAAGCCGTCTGGCGACGCCTGGAGAGTCTGCAGGACGGTTGTGTGACGATCGTCGACGGCGGGCAGACCCGGGAGTTCGGCCAGGCGACGGAGGGCGAGTTGCGGGCCACGATCCGCGTGCACGACCCGCGTTTCTACCGTTACACGGTCGCCGGCGGCCATCTGGGCGCGTCCGAAGCATTCCTGCGCGGCGAGTGGTCCTGCGACGACCTGGTGAGCTTGATCCGGATCTTCGGCCGGAACGCTGCCGTCTTGAGCGACGTCGAGCGGGGCGTCGCTCGGCTGCTGAAGCCGCTGCAAGTGGTGGCTCATCGCCTGCGCCGCAACACACGCAGCGGCAGCCGGAGGAACATTGCGGCGCACTACGACCTGAGCAACGAATTCTATGCGTTGTTTCTGGACGACACGATGACTTACTCGTGCGGGATCTTCCCCCGGCCGGACGCGACGCTGCGCGAGGCGTCGCTGGAGAAGTACGAGCGGATCTGCCGCAAGCTGCAGCTGTCGCCGCGGGACCACGTCATCGAAGTGGGCGGCGGTTGGGGCGGGTTCGCCTTGTACGCGGCCGGCCGGTACGGCTGCCGTGTCACGACGACGACGATTTCGGAACAACAGTACCAGTGGGCGTCGGCTCGCATCCGCGAAGCCGGCCTGAGCGACCGCATCACGTTGCTAAAGCAGGACTACCGCGATCTGCAGGGGCAGTTTGACAAGCTGGTCTCGATCGAGATGATCGAAGCGGTCGGCCACGAGTACTTGCCGGCGTACTTCACCAAGTGCTGTCAGTTGCTGAAGCCGGACGGGATGATGCTGCTGCAGGCGATCACGATTCCCGACGAGCGTTACGACGCCTACCGCCGCTCGGCGGACTTCATCCAGCGGTATATCTTTCCTGGCGGTTGCCTGCCGTCGCTGTCCGCGATCAGCCAGAGCCTGAAGCGGACGGATTTCCGGCTGTTCCACCTGGAGGATTTCGGGCCGCATTATGCCCGGACGCTGCTGGCCTGGCGGCAGCGGTTCTGGGACAGTGTGGACCGCGTTCGAGCCCTGGGCATGTCGGAACCGTTCGTGCGGATGTGGGAGATGTACCTGTGCTATTGCGCCGGCGCGTTTGCCGAGCGGCAGATCGGCGTGTCTCAGATTTTGCTGACCAAACCACGCTGCCGGCGAGAGGCGATTCTGGGAACGCTGCCGGGGATCGGTTGAGGGTGGTCGAGACGCGATCCCGGCGGAGGCGCTCACCCGGCGCGTACCGATTGAGCCTGGGCGGCAGGTGTGCTATACCCGATGCAGTCGGATGGTGTACCGAGTGCGGAGGGTCGTATGCGCAATCTCCTGTTGGCACGTGTGCCGTGCCCATGCTTCAGCGTTTCAGGCCTTGGCCGCCGCGACCATGCGTGGCGTCGATCGGCCTACGGACCGCGTTTTCTCGCCGTGAGCGTTGTTCTGATCGGGCTCTGCCTGCTCTTCACCGCCGGTCAAGCTCCGGCCGCCGTACCACCTCCGCCGCGTGACCAGCAACAGGTTCAGGCCGTGCTGGCCCAGGCCCCCGCGGGGCCGCCGGCGGACGAACTTCGCCCGTTGCGGATCGTCTTGATCGCTAACCGCAAAGACCACGGTCCGCGGGAACACGATTATCCGGTGTGGCTGGAACGTTGGAAGGTGCTGCTGGGCGGGCGCGAGGCGGGCGTTGGGCAGGTCAACATGTTCGGGCCGGCGTCCGATCCTTCCCGGGGACCGCCCGCCGGCGCCGCGAAGGTCACGGTCCAGACGGCCAAGGACTGGGCCAGCGCCGAGCAGTGGGCGTGGGCGGACTTGGTCGTCGCCTATTTCGGGACCGGCGGGATCTGGGACGAGGCCAAGTTGCGCGACTTGCGCGGCTTCCTGGACCGCGGCGGCGGTTTCGTCGCCGTCCATTCGGCCACGATCGCCGAGACACCCCACGCCCGGCCGCTGGCCGAGTTGATCGGATTGGCCTGGGAGGGTGGATACACGCTGTTCCGCTACGGCCACCTGCCGTTGGAGATCGTCAACTGCGAGCATCCGATCTGCCAGGGCCTGCCGGCACGGATCGAGTTCGAGGACGAGAGCTACTGGCCGCTGGTGGGCGATGCCGCGCGGATCGAGCTGCTGGCCACCGCCGACGAGCAGCCGAAGGGTGGCGGCCCGCCGAGTCCCCAGCCGATGTTCTGGACGCATGCCGTCGGCGCCGGCCGTGTCTTCGGCTGTATCCCGGGGCATTACACCTGGACCTTCGATGATCCCTACTTTCGCATCCTGCTGTTCCGCGGCATGGCGTGGGCAGCCAAGGAGTCGCCGTATCGCTTCGATCCGCTGGTCTTGTGCGGCGCGCGAGTCGCGGACGCGCAGGCGGCAGCGAGCGTCCCGGCCGACGTCGCCCCGGCGGCGCCCGATGCCCAAGACCCGCGCCTGCTGCTGTGGCTCGACGCTTCCGATCCGGCGACGTTGACGACGGACGCCGATGGCCGCGTCTCGGCCTGGTCGAACAAGGCGGCTCGGGTGGGGCGGAAACTGACCAGTTCCGCGGCGCAGCAGCCGTTGTATGTGGCCCAAGCTCTGGGCGGCCGTCCTACGATCCGGTTTGACGGCGTCGACGACGTGCTCCGCGACACCGGTTTTGCTCAGTCGGCTGGAGAATGGTCGGTCCTGCTGGTCGTCACGCCGCGGTCGAACACGGGCGACGGGCAATTTCGCGCGCTGCTGGCCGCGAACCGGCCCGGGCAGGATGACTTTCTGAGCGGCTTGAACCTGGACCTGGGGCCGCGCAGCACCGCGGATTTCAGCGTCCTGAATCTCGAAGGAATCAAGGACACCCCCGGGGCGACGAACCTGCGAACGCAGGCGGCCCCGTTCGGTGAAGGTCAGTTGATCGTGTTGACGACCGGCAGCGCTCAGACTCGGCTGTGGATCAACGGTGTGGAAGAGGACGGCCGGGCGGCCAACGGGAACATGACGGCAATGGGCGAGATCCGCATCGGCGGGCGATTCTACGCCGGCCGCGAGCGCGGCTTTTTCGAGGGCGAAGTCTCCGAGGTCCTGATCTACGACAAAGACCTGACCGACGCCGAACGCGGCGGGCTGGTCGCCCATCTGCTGCAGAAGTACGGACCCGCGATCCGCCAGCCGGTCGCCTATACGCTGGAGGGCGCGTGGGAGTACTTGCAGCAATACGATTGGAGCCAGCCCCGCCGGCCGTTGGAGCCCATCGACGAGGCGCTTCGCAGTCGGACGGCCGATCCAACGGGTCGAGCCCGTCTCGAATCGCGGCTGGCCGGAGTTTTGGCCGATCCTGCCGCCACGGTGGCGGCCAAGGATTACGCTTGCCGCCGCCTGGCGATCATCGGATCCGCGGCGAGCCTGCCCGCGTTGGCCGGCCTGCTGGCGGATGAAAAACTGGCCAACATGGCCTGCCTTGCCTTGGCCCGCATCCCGGATCCTGCCGCAGAAGAAGCCCTGCATCGGGAGTTGAACCACCTGCGGGGTGTGCCGCGTCTGGGAGTGATCCAGGCTTTGGGCAGCCGGCGCAGCCAGGCCGCAGTTGCCGATCTGGTTCGGCTCCTGGCCGACGAGGATCCGGTTACTCGCCAAACGGCGGCCGCGGCTCTGGGTGACATCGGCGGTGCAGCGGCCGCCGACGGGCTGCTTGAGTTCTTGACCAAGGCCCCGGCTGCCCAGCAGGCCGTGTTTGCGGAGAATTGCTTGAAGTGCGCCGAACAGTTTCGCGCGGCAGGCCGGCAAACTGAGGCGTTGGCGCTGTACGAGCGGCTGAACCAATCCGAACTGCCAGCGACCGTCCGGATTGCCGCGACGCGCGGGATCCTCGTCCTGCGCGGCGCCGACGGCGTGCCGCTACTGATGAAACAACTGGCCGCGACTGACCCGCGCGTACAGGTCATGGCATTGCAGTTGGTCCGCGATCTGCCAGGCAAGGACGTCACACAGGCCGTCGCCTCGCGAATGAGCCACCTGCCGTCGGACTGTCGCGCCCGCGTGATTGCCGCATTGGCCGAGCGTGAGGACGCAACCGCCTTGCCGGACGTCCTAATGACTGCGATTCTGGCGGCCGTCCAGGACGACGCACCCGTCCGGATCGCTGCCGTGCGGGCCCTGGGCCGCCTGGGCGATGCCGCGGTTGTCCCGCAGCTGCTGGCCGCGGGCGGTGAGGGCGAATTCGCCGAGGCCGTCGCTGACAGCTTGGCGATGCTTCCCGGCGAACCGGTGGACACGGCCCTGGTGCAGGCGCTGCGCGACAATGCTATCAACACGCGTCGAGTCGCGATCATGGCCCTGGGCCGACGGGCTTATGAACCGGCCACGCCCGCGCTGTTCGCGGTTGCTCGTGGCGGCGAGCCGGCCCTCCGCCGGGCGGCCATCCAGGCCCTGGGCGAGACCGCGACGGCAGCCCACGCCGGACAATTGACCGACCTGCTGCTCCAGGCCCGAGAAGCCGACGACGCAGCCGCCGCGGAAACCGCCGTCGCGACCGTGTGTGCCCGGAGCGACGAGCCGGACGCGCTCGTGCAGACGCTGACCGATCGTTGGGCGGGGACGGAACCGGCGGGGAAGTTGGCCCTGCTGGGCGCCCTCCGCCGCCTGGCGGGCAGCCAGGCATTGGCGACCATCCGGCAGGCCCTGGGCGACGCAAACGCGGACGTCCAGGATGCGGCGATTCGCATCCTGAGCGACTGGCCCGACGCCGGACCCGCGGACGACCTGCTGGACCTCGCACGCCACTCGACCAACGAACGGCAGCAACTGCTGGCGCTGCGAGGATACCTGCGGATGGCGAACCAGGAGGCGGTGCCCGCCCCACGCCGCCTGGCGATGGCCAGCGAGGCACTCCGGCTGGCACGGCGCGACGACGAGCGGAGGCTGGCGTTAAGCGTCCTGGCCCGCGTCCCCAGCGTCCAGGCGCTGGCCGCGGTCCTGTTGCTCGATTCGGAGACAGTCAAAGACGAGGCGGCAACCGCGGCCGTCGCGATTGCCGAGCAGTTGCCGCCCGGCGATGCGGAGGCGGTTGTCCAGGCGATGGACAAGGTGCTCGACGTAATTCACGACCCCGAGTTGCGTCGCCGGGCGACGCAGGTGCGGGAGAAGGCACGCACGCGATAGAGAGCTACAAGACACGCCAATCTTTGGAGCCTGCAGATGTCGGTCAACCACTCAGCCACTCGGCGACGTTTCCTGCAATCGAGTTGCGGCGCGGCCGCGGTTTTGGCTCTGCCCCGCTGGGTCCCCGCCTCGGCCTTGGGCCGCGACGGCGCGACGGCCCCCAGCAACCGCATCCAGATGGCCGCCATCGGACTGGGCTTCGCCTGGCAGATGTTCACCGGCCGCGACGACGTGCGCTACCTGGCCGTCTGCGACGTGCGGCAGGAGCGGCGGGAAGCAGGCCAGGCGTACGTCGAACAGCGTCAAGGTCCCGGGACCTGCGCGGCGTACAACGACTTTCGCGAGGTCCTCTCGCGCGACGATATCGACGCGGTCTACATCGCGACGCCCGACCATTGGCACGCTGTGATCACCGTCGCGGCGGCCCGGGCCGGCAAGCATATCTACTGTCAGAAGCCGCTCAGCCGGACCATTGCCGAAGGGCGGGCGGTGGTCGAAGCCGTGCGGCGGCACGGGATCGTGTTCCAGCACGGGACCCAGCAGCGGCACGATGCGCGGATGCTGTTCGGTTGTGAATTGGTCCTGAACGGGTACATTGGCCAACTGCAACACGTCAAGATCGGCAGTCCGGCCGGGATGACCTGCCCGCCGCAAGCTCCGCAGCCCGTTCCGCCCGGCCTGGATTGGGACCTGTGGCTAGGCCCCGCGCCGTGGGCTCCGTTCACGCCGCTCCGCATCGCGTCGCATCCCTGGTACCACATCTCCGATTACAGCCTGGGCTACATCGCCGGCTGGGGCGTGCATCACGCGGACAGCGCGATGCAAGGCTCGGGCCTGGACAACGCGGCGGGCCCGATCCAAGTCGACGCGCAGGGCACCTTTCCCGCCGAGGGCCTGTTTGACAACCCATACCGCTGGAACATGAACTATCGGTTCGCCAACGGCGTGACTTGGAACTGGACGGATACACCCTCGTGGGAGCCGGTGAAGAACTGGAGCGACCCCGTGCGGCACCCGATGGGAATCCGATTCGAAGGTACCGAAGGCTGGGTCTTCATCTGGCGCGGCGAGGTGGACGCTCACCCCAAGAAGCTGCTGCAAGTCCGGATCGGCCCGCGGGACCGCGTCCGCTTGCGGGACACCCTGCCCGGCGACTTCATCGATTGCGTACGTCAAGGCCGCCCGACCTGCGCGCCGGTCGAAATCGCCCATCGCGCCACGACCCTGTGCGCGATCGCCGCGATCGGCATGCAACTGGGCCGGAAAGTGACCTGGGATCCGGCCCGCGAGCAGTTTGTCGGGGACGACGAAGCCAATCGGCTGTGCGCTCGGCAATTGCGGGGACCGTGGAGCCTTTGAACGGCCCTCCGTGTTCTGTACGTCACCCAGTGATCGCCGCAACCGAAGCCGAGTGACGTCTGGCCTGAACTCGTGCGAGGCTCACTCGCGGCCGGCCTTTCCTGAGTGCCGGTCACTCACCCTTTTTCGAGCTTCGCGCCAATCCCACCTTGGCTAGGGTGTTCCGTGATGCCGAGGTGAAAGAACAACCTACGGTTTGAGCCAATCGACCACATGAAGGCCGGGGATGTTGGCAAAATCCTGGACGTTGTGAGTCACCAGTATCAGGTTGTGTACCAGTGCCGTGGCGGCATTCTGCAGATCGATTTCGGAGACGGACAGGCCATGATCCAGCAGGTATGCATCCAGTTCGCCGAACTTGTGGGCCACGTGGGCGTCCACGTCCAGCAGTGACAAGAGCAGGAGCATGTCGAGCACGCGTTGCATCCGAGTCGGCGCCGCGCGAACCCGCAACGCCCACGTGTAGAGTTCGCCCAGGCTGGCCGCCGACAGGTTTAGCCGTCCGCCGTACTGAATGAAGCGATTGGCCAATGCGTTGTTGCCTTTGAGGTAGGCTGAACAAGTATCAGTATCCAGCAGGAAACTCAAGTCTCGATCTCCCTGCGGCTGAGTTTTCGCCGCTGTCGATTCCACTTCAGGAATTCATCCAGCTCTTCGGCGTCCTCTGCCCAGCCACCGAACGATCGTCGGATGCCGATGGGGGTTCGGGCGTAGGCTCGCAATGCGGCCAAGTCCTCGCGTGTCAGCTCGGGATGGGCCTCCAGCATCTGCTCATCGCGGCAGCCCTGTTCCAATTCCGCGACCAACAGGTCAGCAGGCAGTCGAGTGCCCTTGATGATCCGTTCCGTGGGCGAAATCGCGGAATCGAAGATCAATCGATCGGCCCAGTGTTCGACGCCTGGGACGGAACCGTCTTGCGCCGGCGTCGCGTGCTCGATTGTCACCGTGACTCGCTCGCCTTCCGGCCAGTCTGGCTCTTGGTCCAACTCAATCGTCTTCCCGTGTATCACTCCGAAGACCGTCATCATCGTTCGCCTCGCCTTCTCGCATGTTCAATTCTACCCCCTTCAGGACAATCGAGTCCACCATTGGCCCTACGGTTTCGCCTCCAGGATTCTCAGGTCGAAGATGCCGCCGGCGGTCGCCTGGGCTTCGCCCTGGAACCGAACCGTGAGCTTGGCCTTGCCGCGGGTCAGTTCCTCCGGAATGGGATACTCGACGTCGAAGAACTTTCCCGGCTGGTTCTGCAGCAGGACCTGATTGCCGATCTTCTGGCCGTCCACCAAGATGTCGAACCGGCGCGTGCCTTCTTCGCCGCCCCAGTAATTGACGTGGACGGTCTGCCGCACGTCGGGCTTCACGGCCAGCTGATAACTGAACCAACCGCCGGACCAGGCGTGCCGCCAGACTCGATTCCGGAACACGCCGCTGCCGGAATTCTCGCCTTGCAGGCCGCGGTCTTTCTCCGATTTCGCGCGGCCGATCTCGACCTTGTCCACCGTGCGTGGTTCCAGGTCCGGACGGGCCACGGGCGGAGGCAACGGGGCCTCTTCGACCGCCGGAACGTCAACGATCTTCGCAGGATCTTCGACCAGCCAGACCTGCGAGTTGCCGCCGCGATTCAGGCGGGCAAAGTTCGGGACCGCTTTGATTCCTTCGCCCTGGACGACCGTCACGCCGCCCAATAGATCCGGGCACCATACGGTCTGGAGTGCGACGCTCGGCTTCAGGACCAGATCGCTGACCGGAGCCGCCAGATCGACGTCCTCGACGCTATAGGTCAGCGGCCCTCGCTGCAAGGCGACGCGCCCGCGATTGGCCGCAACCCGCTCGTCGCAGTGGACCCGTTGGACCTCCAGCGGCAGGCACAGTTCGACGGTGTCGCCCGCCTTCCAGATGCGCTGGATGCTGACGTAGCCTTTTTCGATGGGCGCTTTGTACGCGTCGCCGTTGACGGACAACTCGTAGTTCCCCCCTACGTCCGGCGAGGCGGTGTACAAGTCGCTCTCCGTGCGGTCGGGAATGCGGATCTTCAAGGTGAACTCGGCCGCCGCGGACGGCTGCAGAATGAGCTTCACCGCGCCCTTCCACGGATACTCCGTCTGCTGGCGAATGCCCAGCGTCCCGCCGGGTAGGTCCGCGATCGAGCCCTCGCTGTCGACAAAATGGCTCACGTACAGCGTGTCCCGGCTGGCATTGGTCGAATACATCAAGTCCTTGATCGCAATCAACGCCCGCGGGATATTGCCCACGCAGCACGGGCAGCCGTGCCAGGCATAGCGCGGCCTGTCCGAAGTCAGCGGATTCTGATAGAAGAAGTTCACGCCGGTCAATTCGACGGCGCCCAGCAGGTTGTTGTACAGCACGCGTTCCTGGACGTCCCGAAAATGTCCGTCCTGGTGCAACCGGTGCATGCGGTCGGACCAGAAGCTGAGCCCGCAGCCGGCACAGGACTCACAGTACCCGTCATTCCGCAGGTCGAAGTCAGCGGAAAACGCTTCGCCGCGGTGTGATGCGCCGACGCCGCCGGTAAGATAGTGCTTGCGCTGGACCGCGTTGGCCCAGATCTTGTCTACGGCGTTCCCATACGCGCCGTCGCCCAGCAGCAAGGCCATGTCCGTCATGGCGGTATAGAAGTAGGTCGCACGCACCGCGTGCCCGTCGGCTTGCGTCATCTCGACGGCCGGTACGTTCGACTGGTCGTACGGGTTCGGCTGGATCTCGTGCTGATGATCCAGGAAGTGTTTGGCCAATTGGGCGTACTTGTCGCCCGCCCCGGCGCCTTCGACCTGGTTCACCAGCCGTGCCAGGCGGCACAGGGCGTACTCCATGCCGGGATGCCCGTTCTTCCAGGTCCGCTTGGGCGGCGGACCGAACGTGTCGCACAGGTGATCGGCACAGCGGATGGCCGCGTCGTACAGCCGGCGGTCCTTGCCGCCGGTGATCTGGTAATGGGCAACGCCCAGCTCGAGAAAATAGCCCATGACATAGAACTCGTGCCAGCCGATGTTGCTGAAGTGCGGATGGCCGTTGACGGTGTGGAACGAGTGGATGTAGCCGTCGGGCAGCTGGGCCGCCAGGATGATCGGGATCCACTCGTCGACCTTGGCGCGGAGGGCTGCCTGGGCGTCAACCAGTTCGGCGTCGCCTTCGGGATCGACGGCCAGGGCCAGGCAGATCGCTTCCAGCGTGTTGTACACGTACGCGTCGCTCCACGGTGCGCCCGTGTACTTGCCGTGCGGCTCGCCGCGGATCACGTTAGCGGTGTAGACCAGGTTCAGCAATTCCTGGCCCGCCCCGCCGGCTTCCATCTGCCGCACGCAGTGAGGGATCCACTGCTCCGTCAACCGCTTGACCTGCTGCTTCCAGAACCCGCCCAGCTTGATCTGCTGGAACTCGACGGGCTGCAAGACCGGCTGATCCGCCCGGCCGGGAGCGGGGTCAAGAGTGGACAGGGAAAGGACGACGGCGAGAAGAAAGCGAATGGCATTCATCATTGACTCCTTGATGGCTCACGTGCTCATTCTAACGTAATCGCGACCACGCCGCACGAAATCGGCGGCAGCGTGAAGTGCAGCTTCGCGCCTTCGCATGGCACGGGGGCCGCTTGCGGCTTGACGACATCGCGCGCGTCCAGCGTGTTGCGCGCGTCCAGATCGCCGGGAGCGACCAGCTGCAGCGTCGCTTTGCCCGCCGTGCCGCTGGCCAGCTGCAGTTGCGCGGTAACGGCGGCGTCCGACGGATTGACCGCCTTGACGACCAGCGTCTTGCCGTCTTCCGACTTGGTCGCCACCACATTCAGCGGCTCGGCCGAGCCCTCCAGGGCCAGCAACTGCGGGGCGTAATGCTCGCGCCACAGCTTCATGACCACGTAGTTGGGCGCCGGGAACCAGGTGCGGTGGTCGAAGTTGACAAACGCGTTATCCCAACCGCTGGCCGACACATGGCGCAGGAACAGGGCCGGGCCGCCGATCTCCAGCACGTCGCCGCAGCGTTCAAAGGCGTTCAGCAGCCCGCCACAGTACAGGCCGGTCCGCCAGTCGGTGCTCTGCGCGTTCCACTCCGAAACGTCGATCTTCAAGCGGGGGTTTTTCGAGGCGGCAATCAAGTCGCCCGTCTTGCGGAAGAACTGCTCGTACGCGCGGGGACCGTCGGCATACCGATCCGGGCTTTCGTAGTGGTGGATGCTGAGGTAATCGATCTTGTCGGCACAGCGGTCAATCAGCACCCGGTTCCAGGCCAGGCCGTTGCCGCCGTCGCCGTAACCGGCACTGCCGCAGGCGGCCAGCTTGATCGTCGGGTCCGCTTTGCGCATCGCCGGGGCAAAGCGGTTGACCCATTCGGCGTACGTCTCCGCGCCCTGATGCCACGTCTCGTTGTCGATCTCCCAGCACTTGACCCCGTACGGCTCGGGATGGCCGTTGGCCGCCCGGACCTGGCCCCACTTGGAATCGGCCGGCCCATTGCAGTATTCGATCCAGTCCAGGGCTTCCTGCAGGAAATCGTTGTCCAGCACGTCCCGGTTCCACTCGCGCGTCCCGATGTTGATGACGATCAGCGGTTCCGCCCCCACGCGGCGGCACATGGCGATGAACTCGTCGGTGCCGAACGAATTCACTTCCTTGTCGTCCCACATGTTCTTCGGGTGCGGCCCCCGCCGGTGCTGCGGCCCGATGCCGTCCTTCCAGCGATAGGGCGAGGCGTAGCAACCGCCCGGCCAGCGGATGACCGGCGGCCGCAACTCGGCGATGGCTTGCAGCAAGTCCGGCCGACAGCCGCCGGCCTGCCGCCACGACTCGGGCATCACGCTGACTTGATCCAGCCAGATCTTGCCCGGCCCGCGCAAGCCGACTTGCAGTCCCGCGTTGTCCGTCGAAGCGGACGATTTCAATTCGAACGGCAATTCCTGCCATTGCCCGGTCGGCGCCGCCAGGTCCTGTCCGGCCACCGTCTGGCCGTCCGCCACCAGTCGCACGGCCAACCCGCCGGCCGCTGTGCCGCGTGCCCAGATCGAGCCGCGATACACTTCACCAGCGCGAATTCGCAGCGGCGACTGGACGAGCCCGGCCCACGTTCCCGCCGACTCGATCTGCCGGCACTGGGTGCCGTTCAGCGGATTGTCCTTCGCGATCGCGGTCTTGGCGCCGCCGAACGGCCGCCAGGCGGGCGCGATGTTGGCTTCCTGTTCCGGCAGCGGAGGCAGGCCCTCGTACAGGACTTTGCCGTCCAGCGCCGTGACTTTGAAGTTCCGGTACTGGGCTTGCGTGGACCAAGTGCCCACACCCGCTCGGCCGCGGGCCGGTCCCCGGCCGTCGTCGGTATAGTCGATGACCAGTTCATCGTCGAGCCAGAATTGGATGCGGGACCCGGCACAGCGGGCACGCACGCGGTACCAGCGTTCGGTCTCAATCTGCCCGTCGCGGCGGCGGCCAACCACGCCCCACCGCTGCTGGCCTTTGATCCCGCGCTCGAGGGCATGGCCGACGTTGCCCCAACCGCCGAGGTTGGCCCAATAGAACTCCCGGCCGTTCAGAGCCCGCACGAGAATCAGAAACCCTTCGTCGCCGCCCGTCTTGCGGGCTTCGACGGTGAAGTCGTAATCCGTCCACTGGGCGTCGCCGAATAGCAGTCGCACATCCGCCGCGGCGCCTTCCTGGGCGATGCAGTTGTCCTGCTGCGTCCAGGCGACGCCGGCCCCACCACCCTCGAAACTGCGGTCCCAGACCAGTTCGCCCCACAGCCCGCCGTTGCAGGAGTGGTAGATATGTTCGAGGAAATGGCCGTAGACCTTCTCGTCGATACGATGGACCACGCGCTCGGGATGCACCGTCAGTGACACGTCGGCGGCGCTCGCCGGAGACAGCGTCAGGCACATCGCCAACAGGGAGGCCAAGGGAAGGTATCGAGTCATGGGCAGGCTCCGTGGGGTTTCGAGTCTGGGAGGGAATTCCGGGCACAAGGCCAAGGTCGAACCAGGCCTGACGACCAGCGCAAAGCCCATCCCGGCCTTGCTCCCGATCGGTGCTAAGATACCATTACGGACCGAAGCTCGCCAACACAACGTTGCGCAAAAAAGTGTCACAATTGCGCAACCCGGGGAAAGGACCAGAAGATGGAACGTGAGCTGCGGTTGCGGGCCATGACTGCTGTGGAAGTCGAGGAACTGGTGGCGTGGGCGGCCGCGGAGGGCTGGAACCCCGGGCTCGACGACGCCCGCACATTTTGGGCCACCGATCCGGACGGCTTCCTGGCGGCGGAGTGGCAGGGCGAGCTGATCGGCGGCGGGGCGATCGTCCGCCATCACGCGGATTTCGGCTTCATGGGCCTGTTCATCATCCGCCCGGAGCACCGCGGCCTGGGACTGGGGCGGACGCTCTGGTATGCCCGGCGCGACCGGCTGGTCTCGCGTTTATCGCCCGGCGGCACGATCGGCTTGGATGGCGTCGAAGCCATGTGCGGGTTCTATGCCCGAGGCGGCTTTCGCCCCGCGACGCGCCACGTTCGCTTCCAACTGGCTCGCCCCGCGCCTCCCCGCGACGATGCCTTTCAGCCCGTGCCGATCCGCCAGGTCCCGCGCGCACAACTTGCCGAATTCGACCGGACGTGCTTCCCGTCGCCGCGGGAAGCGTACTTGCGCGAGTGGATCGGGCAGCCGGCGAGTTGCTCGTTTGCCGCGCTCGAGGCTGGCGCACTGCGCGGGTATGCCGTGGCCAGACGCTGCCGGAACGGTTGGAAAGTCGGGCCGTTGTTTGCCGAGAATCGTGCGTTGGCTACGCGGCTCTTCCGCCGCTGCTGGGAGGCCGCCGGGGGAGGTCCGCTGTTCCTGGACGTGCCCGAGGCGAACGCGGAGGGCTTGGCCCTGGCCCGGGAATTCGGCATGGAACCGGTCTTTCACTGCACCCGCATGTACCTGGGCCCGCCCCCAGCGATCCGGCAAGAGCGGATTTTCGGCATCACCACGCTGGAACTCGGCTGAATCCGCAGGCCACGGCGAGACCTGCTCGGCGGTGGCGCGGTCGCCGGAGCAATCCGGGCCCCGATCCCGATCGCTTCGTCCGAATGGACCGAATCGTAAGTGGTTACCGTCAACGGATCGGCAAACACGGTACTGGCCTCTTCAAACGTGACGCCGAGCTTGCGGCGGTTCACCGCGGCTTTGCTTTCGTCCCAGGCAAAGGCCAGACCCACGTCGACGCATCCACAGTCCAGGACGGCACGGCCGCCTCGTATGCATGCATTGGTTCGTGCCCGGATCATACCCGATTGCGCCAATAGCCCAGGCGCCGCTTGGCGTTCGCGACCGCCACGATCAACACCCCGTCGTCCACCACTCGGTAAACGATGCGGAACGGGAACTTCTTGACAGGGCACTCGCGGTGCACGCCATCCGGACCTGTAAAACGCATCGGATCATTGGCCAAACTCGTCAGCGCGGCATCGACAGCGGCAACAAATCGTTGAGCGGCCCGCGTGCTTCGCGCGGCGTACCAGTCAAAGGATTCGTCAAAATCGCGGCGTGCGCCGGGAAGATAGTCAATTGGAAGCATCGGGCACCATCAAACCCGCTCGGCCCAATGCCTCGGCCTTGATCTGCTCCCACGGCACCGTCTCGGCGCGCCCAGAATCGTACTCCGCCGAGCGTCTGCGGATTTCGTCCGTCCACTCGTCGCTCAATGGCGGCAGCGCGTCCGCAGGCAAGGTATCCCAAATCGCGTCGATCAGTTGAATTCGATCCGCAATCGGAAGCCGCGTGGCGTCCGCAAGCAAGGTTTCGTAAGTTGGCATCGGCTCACCTCCACGACGAATTATAGCAGGGCGCCGGACGAGGTATCAAGCGCCGCAAGATGCCTCGACGTCCTTCGTGCCCTCGACGGGCGACGCCGATCGAGCTGGCAGAGGAGGACCAAGCCGCGGATCCAGAATCCGCGCGGCCGCGAGTACCTAGCCCGTTCCGGCCGCAACCCACCAACTCCCACGTCGCACGAACGACCGGACTCGCGTGCTGTCAACCCTGGTGAGCCGTAACGTCGCGGGCGGCCGATCAGGTGCAGCCCCTGGTTCGACGGAATCATTGGCGTTCAAACCCAGCCCAATTTCTCAATCGCCGCTGCTACTTCCAGCCGCATCTGGAAAATCCAGTGGCCGTATCAGGCCGAACGGGACCCTGTGGTGAGCTGCCGGTGGACAGCGAAACCGTACCCGACAGACCCCACGGTAGAAGGCGAGCTTGTGCAGGCACGATGCAAGGCGGTCCGCTGTCGCCGTTACTGGCGAATATCCTGTGATGCATGCCCCGCGCCCATTTACTTCATTCGCCCGGAATAGATTTCCGCGGTCGTGCGAAGGAGTTCGTAAGGCGAAATCCCACCCTTCGCAGCTACCATCTCGGAGTATGACATCGTGCAATCCAACCCGCAACGATGAAGAATGCCAGGTCGCTGTTCCGAAAATCGCAAATCACCAAGAAGGCGGCCTAGCGCTTCGGAATCGCCATGAATAGCGTCCCTTACCCACGCCGGAACCAATCCGAATGTGCATCCAACTTTCGGAACCCGTTCGTATTCGTCACTCGTCATTTGCAGATCCGCTTCCATGCCACCTTTGTCGAAGTAGTATTTTCCTCCAGTCCCATCGCCAGGATACCAATTGATAACGCCTTCGGGGAAGTCTAGCTCGGTCTCTGATACGGGGGTATGTCCCGTGATCGGGAATCTGCCACGATAGATATCGTCGTGCATCATCATCAGCGTGCCGAGAGTGGGCAGCGCGGCAATTTGATCCGTACCAACAGGTGGTCCGGCGTATCGGTAAAGGACTACAAGTAGACCGCTTCCGAGGATGGAGCCACCAAGGCCACAATGTGGCACGCGCTCGAAAAGCCCGGCTCGTCGAAGGCGAAAAATGTCCAACAGAATGCGCCCATAACCAACATCCCCACCATCAAAACGAATCTCGAAGGCATCGCCGGGTTTGTATCGGACTCGAACGGGTTTCTTGCCTAATAGCTCGTCGATTCGCTGCAAATGGTTGGGCGGGCAATAACGAACGAAGTCTTCAACCCAAGCTGCCAAAAGCTCATAGCTTGTGATTTCATGGCTGTCGAGCGCGACGAGTTGCTCGCAGGTAGGGTTGTGAGTCACGTATAGGTGCCGAAAGGCGAAGCTCTTCCCTTCCCATCCAAAGCGGCACACGAACGAAAATCCGAGACGCTTGTGTGCCAGGATGTTGCTGGGCGTCAGGGGCTTCGGCTTCCCGCGTGGCGTCGTCGGCATCAGCCGAGCGCGCGATTCCGTGCGTAGGTCGTAGTCGAATTCGGAATATCCGAACTGTTTTCCATGTTCGTAGCAGATTACCTTTCGTATTACGTCACCATCATAGTAAAGGACCAGATCTTTCAGACTGACCGGCTCCCAGCCAGCCTCGATTGGGCGAAGTCCGAAATGTTCACGCTGTGGATTGGTAACTGCACTTTCCGAAGACAGCAAACCGGTTTGATCTTGGTAGAAATCATCAAAGCGCGCAAAAATGGTTCTCCCGTTCGG
>CAIYOB010001309.1 GCA_903927685.1 uncultured Planctomycetaceae bacterium | reverse complement strand
TTATAGGTGCTGACGAAGTCGGGATTCAGCAGCGCCGCCAGCGCATAGACAAAGACCAGCAAGGCGAAGATGCCGAGCGCCTTCTTCATAATGCCCCCGCCGCCACGCGGTTCGCCCCGTCACCCGCTGCCGCGCCGCCGGCGGCGGTGCCCGTCGCCAGATGCATGATGGCTTCTTCGCTCAACTCCGTGCGGCTCAACTCGCCGCTCAACCGGCCCTCGTGCATGACCAGTACCCGGTCGGACATGCCCATGACCTCTTCCATTTCGCTGGACACGAACAGGATCGCGACCCCGGTTTCGGCCAGGCCTTCCATCAACTCGTAGATCTCCTCCTTGGCCCCCACGTCGATCCCGCGGGTCGGTTCGTCCAGCAGCAGTACGCGGGGCCGCATCGCCAGCCACTTGCCCAGGACGACCTTCTGCTGGTTGCCGCCGGACAAGAAGTGGACAACTTGCGCGGCCGTGGGCGTCTTGATGTTCAGCCGCCGGATCATCTCGGCGGTCACGTCCTGCTCGTACCGGCGGCTCAATACGCCCAGTCGGCGGCAGTTGCGGCTCAGTCCGGCCAGGCTCACATTCTGCTTGACCGTCATGCCGACGATCAGGCCTTCCTGCTTGCGGTCCTCGGGCACCAAGGCCACGCCCGCGGCGATGGCGTCGGCCGGACTATGGAACTGGATCGCCTGGCCCGCAATCCGCACTTCGCCGCCCAGCGCCCGATCGACGCCGAACAGGACTCGCAGCAACTCGGTGCGGCCCGCCCCGACCAGTCCCGCCAGGCCGACGATCTCGCCGGCGCGGACCTGGAAGCTCAGGCGGTGGGCCGGATGAGCCGGCGTGACCAGATCGACGGCTTCCAGAACCCGGTCGCCCGCGCCGTGCGTCCGGCGGCCGTAGAATTGCGAGATCTCGCGGCCGACCATCAGCCGCACCATCCGGTCGTGGTTGATCTCCGCCCGCTGCAGTTCACCGGCGTTCTCGCCGTCCCGCAGGACGACCACGCGGTCTGCCAGTTCCTGGACTTCGCCCAGCCGGTGCGAGATGTAGATCACGCTGACGCCGCGGCGGCGCAGGTCGCGAACGACCTGGAACAAGGTCTCGGTCTCTTTGGCGGACAGGCTGGACGAAGGCTCGTCCATGATCAGCAGCCGCGCGTTCACAGACAGGGCCTTGGCGATCTCGACCAGTTGCTGCTTGCCGATGGGCAAACTGCCGACCAGCGTGTCCGGCGAGAGCTCCAAGCCCACGCTCCGCAACACGGCGGCCGATTCGCGGCGGATGGTCCGCCGGTCCAGGACGCCCAGTCGGTGCGGTTCGCGGCCCAGGAAGATATTGGCGCCCACGTCCAGGTTGTCGGCCAGGTTCAGCTCCTGGTGAATCAGGGCGATGCCGCACGCGGTCGCCGCCCGCACCGAATCCAACTGCACGGGCTGGCCGTCCAGCAGCAACTGGCCCGAATCCGGCGGCAGGATGCCGGCCAGGATTTTCATCAGCGTGCTCTTGCCCGCGCCGTTTTCGCCCAGCAACGCCAACACCTCGCCGCGTCCGACGTGCAGGTGGACGTTGTGCAGCGCGCGAACGCCGGGAAACCGCTTGCTGATGTCGCGGGCTTCGAGCAGCGGGGTGGTTTGAAGTGCGGTCATCGGGATGGGGCCCTTACGGCTGGTTAGCGGCCTCCATTTTGGCTTTCAGGTCATCCCAGAACTCCTGGACGTTATCTCGGCGAAT
>CAIYOB010001308.1 GCA_903927685.1 uncultured Planctomycetaceae bacterium | reverse complement strand
GGCTCGACCCCAGCCACCCAGCCCTAGTGACTCAGTGACTCAGTGACTCAGTGACTCAGTGACTTAGCCACTTAGCCACTCAGCCACCCAACGAATCAGCGACTCAGCCACGCCACGCTGGCCCTTCAGGGCAGCTCGACCGCGACTTCGAGTTTTGCGTGCGTCTTACCTTCCCCGGCGCCCATGCTCAGGCTGACCCCGCGGATCGCCTGGCCGATCTTCAAGCCCATGTCCAGGCCCGCCGCCGCCTCGTCCCGCGTGCTGCCTTTTTCCACCATGTTCTGCAGGATCAGGTTCTCGCGGTTGGCGTTCAGGATCGACGCCACGCGGCTGCCGTCTACGGTCAACAGGCTGTGCATGCCGGCCAGCGGCTGAACGTTGCCAGCGACTTCTTGCTTGGCGGCGTCGATCAAGTCGCGGGCCAGTCCCTCGCTGGTGCTGATGATCAGATAGCCTTGAGGCATGGCCAGCGTGGGCTGGAAGTTGTAGTTCATGCCGACCGGCGTTTCACTGGCCTTGGCGGGCGGAGCAAACGCGGCGACAGTGTACTTGACGTCGGCATACATGGGCCGATCGATGATCATCCCGGGCTGAGCGGCTTGCCCGCGGGTAAAGTTGACCAGCCCCAGGGCCTTCTGGAACGCTTCTTCCGCGATCGGGGCGAACTTGTCGGGGTTCTTCATTTGCAGCACCAGGGCAAATCCCGGCAACTGAACCTGCGGGACGCCAACCTTCGGATCGTACTGCTGCTCGGCCACCACGAAGCGGACTTCCGGCTTGGTCTCGGCCAGCACCTCGTCGGTCAAGTCGCGCCCGGTGAAGAAGATGCCCATCATGTTTTCGAAGAAGATCAGGCCCGAGGTTCGCTCCGGGAACAGCTGGTCCTTGGCGGCGTAGAACTTGTGCAGGTCGCGATAGAAGCTCAGCGAAGCGATCTGCCGGGGAACGGCAAAGTTCGGCATCGCACCGCCCTGGGGCGAGGCTGGCGTGGCAAAGCCGTCCGGCGACTCGGCGGCGCTGGGCTTGCCGTCCATGGCGACCTCCAGGACCAGTTTCTGGTCCTCGACGCCCGCCCCGATCGCCAGCCAATTCGACTCGCGGATCGCGGACAGCAGGGGAGCGAACAGCAGCGCGGCCAGCGGATTCTCGGCGTTCTGCGACAACGCCGTCTGCAACTGGGGGATCTGTTTCAGCAGGGCCAGGTCGGCATAGATGCTGGCCACCGAACCGGCGCCGATCGCCTCGCGGGCCGTGCCGAAGTTCGCCGACTTGGCCACGCTGGCCTCGGGACCGTCGAGCCGCAAGTCGGCGGCGGCCTTGAGCCAGTCCGGCTTGTTGGTCAGTACCAGGCGGCTGCCGATGATCGCATGCGCTTCGTTGGGCCCGAACCGCCAACCGGTCAGTCCCCGGTACTCGGCGGAGGTGACCGAGTCCGCTTGGCCCCGCTTCTCCGCTTCGCCGCGGGCGATCACCCGCAGGAACTCGTGGACTTCCTCCAGCAGTTTGGCGTCCTCGGTGTCGACGATCAGCAGGCTGGCCTCTTGGGGTCCGATGGCCCACGTGATCCCGCCGCCCAGCAATTTTCCGCACAGGCCGCGGAAGTCGACCGCGTACTTCTCCTGATAGTACTTGACCAAGCCCAGCAGTTGCTTGAATTCGGCGTTGTCCGTGGCCGCCTGGTACTGAGGCGTCGACGTGGCAAAGCCAGTCACGCGGTCGTCCAGCAGCCGATCCAGCAGCTGGCCCGGCTGGGCGATATCGACAACGAGCACGGCGTCCCGCGGAATCCACTGGGCGCGCGGCGGCAGCGGCTCGGCGGCCACCGCGGCACGGCACACCAGGAGCGAGCACAGGGCAAGGACCCAAACAGTGATACGGCGATTCATCAGGGAAAATCTCCTTCAAAGGTCGCGCCGGCAGAAACACCAAGTCGCCAAGGCGACGGCGGCCAGCGTCGGGATACTGTAGCCCAGGAACACTCTCCAAAAAGAAAAGTCCTCGTAATTGCCTTGCTCAAAGAAATCGCCCGAGTCGCGGCGTGCCGGCTGAGACGGGGCGCCCGACAGGACGCTCAGGAACTGTGCCGCCTGGCGGGCCATCGCTTCCGCATCCTCCGAACTGAGCTTCCGGTCCGGGCTCCCCGGCGCTTCGCGCCACGGCGTCCGCAGCAGCGTCGGCAGCGCCTGGTTCAGACTGATCGGCGAAAACTCTTCCAAGGAAAATGTGTGCAACACAAAGTTGATCGGATACCAGAGAAAAATCAACACCACGGCGGCCACCAGCGGGCGCCGCAGCAGCGTTCCGGCCAGGAACCCCAGCGAGACCAGGAAAGTCAACACCAAGCTGACCAACGCCGTGGCACACAGCATACCGTACCAGGTGACCGCGTCCGCGGCGACCGGCCGCTTGGCAAACGTGCCCAACAGCACACAGGGCGTAATCACCAGAAAGAAGACCGCCAGCACCGTGAGCACGCGGGCCGCCCAACTGGCCACCAGGTATTCGTAACGCGTGATCGGCCGGCACAGGATCCCGTCGGCCAAGGCGTCCAGCCGCGAACCGGTGACCGGGCTGATCCCCAACAGGATCACGATCAAGAACCAGGGAAACACGAGGAAGGGAAACAGCAGCGAGCCGATCAGCACCGCCGTCTGCAACTGGCCCCAAGCGGCGGCCAGCGACAGCAGCGCAAACAGGCCGGCGGCGACCAGCCACAACCGGACCAGCCAGCCCGACCACAAGCTGCCCAACTCATACTGCAGAATCGCCAGCGCCGGCATCAGCGCCGCGCCGCTTCGGGAACTCGAATCGCCGGAATCCATGCGCTTGGTCCTCTTGTAACAATTGCAGATACGCGTGCTCGGTATCGTTGTGGGCCGACTGGATCGACAGCAGCGTCAAGCCGGCGGCGTCCACCAACTCCAGGATTTTCGCCAAGGCGGCGGCGCGGCTGGCATCGGCGGCGATCGCGACGATCAAGATATGCGGGTCACCCGCGCGGGCCAGCACTCCCGGCAACCGGGCGACTTGTTCGACCGCCCGCGGCAGCGCCTCGGCCGGCCCATCGACCTCCAGGTGGAATTCGTCGCGCTGCAGGCGCCGCTTCATCTCCCGCATCGGCCCGCTGAAAATCATGCGGCCTTCGTACATCACCCCCACGTGATCGCAGATCTGATCGATATCGTTCAGGATGTGCGTCGCCACCAGGATCGTCCGCGTCTGGCCCAAGTCGCGGATCAAATCCAGCGTGAACCGCCGGGCCGCGGGGTCCAGGCCGGCCGTCGGTTCGTCCCACAGCAACAGCGGTGGATCGGCCAACAGCGAGGCGGCAATCCCCAGCCGGGTCCGCATCCCCGTGGAAAACGTCTCGATCCGCTGGTCCGTCGCGTCCAGCAACCCCACAGCCCGCAGCAGGGAAGTCAATCGCGGTTTGCGCACCTGGGCCGGCAGACGGCAGACCTTGCCCAGCAATTCCAGGTATTCCACCGGCCGCAGATGCCCCGGCAGCGTGGGGTGGGTGGGCAGAAAGCCGATCAGGCCGCGAACCGCCGTGGCGTTCACGCCGCAGGTTTGACCAAAGATCTCCGCCTTGCCGGCCGTCGGCTGCTGCAGGCCCAACAGCAACCGCAACGTGGTGGTCTTGCCGGCGCCGTTGGGGCCCAACAGCCCGTAGATCGAGCCGGCAGGCACGTGCAGGTTCATGTCGTTGACGGCGATGACCTTGCCGCCGTAGATTTTCGTCAGATGTTCGGTGCAAATCGCCAAGGACACAGTGCGTTTCTCCTTCGCCAACCCGCCGGGGCAGGGAATCCCCCGTCGCGTATTCGCTCGCCCGGGCCGGTTCTTGGTCTCACCGCGCGAAATTCGTAACCCACACCACGGCCTTCCCAATCATGCCCGGGACAGGCAAAGAAACAACTGTCGCATTCCGACCAGGAAGAGACAGGAGTGTACGAGTACGTGTACGGGGAGCGTGCTGTACACCGACACCGACACGTACTCGTACACCCACTCCTACACGCGAATCTCATGCATCTCGAACAATCCACGGCGATCGAAGAAGCGTCCGTTGTCCCTTCGCCGATCCCTAGTGTGCGCGCGGCACGCTGTGGTTACACCCCCCCCCGAGCCAAGGCTGTCAGCCTGCTGCGCCGTCAAGGCTTGGTGGTTGGGTGCCTGGGGTCGAGTGCAACGAGCCCCCCAGAGGCCAAAACTGGGGGCTCGCCACTCGCGTACCTCGTGGCTCGACCCCAGGCACCCACCCCCAATTCTCAGACTTGACGACTCCTACGGCCGTACCTCCGCCAGTTCCCGCAACATTCCCACCGCCTCATCCACCAGGCGTTCCCCCGTCCCGGGTTCGGCGTAGCTGTGAAACCCAGTCCACACCTGGTACCCACCCAACTCGTGGGCCTCACGGTCCGGCAGGTAGCCGATCCAGTCGTTGGACAGCTCGGCGAGATAGGTCTGTTTGATTGGCGAGCGACGTTTCAGCTCCACCCCCAGGCTGGTGAAGAACTCCGCCGGCACGCCGACCAGGGCCACGTCGCCGATGCGGACCGCTTGGATCCAAGTGGTCCGCGATTCGCCCTGATGTGCTGCCAGTTCGCCCCGCATCTTGCGGAACACAGCGATCACACCCGGCGCACCGCCGCCGATCCGCTTGGTGCAGTAGGCGGTGACCGCGCGATCCTCGGCGGCTTCATCGAACTTGCGGACCTGGAAAACAAACGGCCGCTTGAGCGACGCCACCACGCCAACCGGCTCGGCCTGGGCGCGGCTCAGTGCGTCACGCACGGCGGCTTCAATCCGTCGGGCCGCCTCGGGCGGATCGGGCTCGAAACGGTGCGTCGATCCTGAGGCTCCTTCGAGAAAGGCGAACACGCCGCCCAACTCTGTCTCCATCCGTTGCGCCGCCATGCCGTAGAAGGTGGGCGACCGGACGCCGCCGGTCAGACTGCCGATCGAGTGGGTGGAATGGCCGAACACGACGGCGAGCAGAGCACCGGCAGGATTGCGAAAGGCCAGCACGGGCACATCCGGATCGAAGGGACCGGTGGGGCGGACGGCGTCGTCGCGCGGGCCTACCCAGTAGATCGTGCCGTCGGACAACAGCAGGCGGCTGTTCTGGCCGACGGACTCTTCCTTGCCCAAATGGAATTGGAACGTCGCGTCAGCGAGCTTCGAGTCCGCCTCCTTGACCGCTTGGACGATGCCCTGCTGGACACGGCGGCAGAATGTCTCGTCCCGGTCGTATTCATGGACGCGCATCGTGCTGGGCGCGTGATGGGTGTGCGTCGTGTGGATCAACACGCCCGCAGCAGGAATCCCGCATGCCTGCTCGATCTCGGCCGCGACCGGATCGAGCAGGTCGCGGGTCAGCATCAAGACGTCGACGCTCACGAGCGCCACCTTGGCGGCGGGCGGCTTCTGCAGCACGACCGCCGTCGCCCGCAACTTCCCCTCTTGACCCTTCGCATACCACGGCCCGATGCCTCCGGCGATGACCATCGTGTCCTCGGCCAGCAGTTCGACTGCGGCTGCGCCGACCCGCAGGTCGGCGGCGTCCAGTCGACCGCCCCGGCACGTGAAGACCAACGCCGTGGGCACCAGCAGGCAGGTCATCCAGCGTTGCACACAGTTCATACCGGCAACTCCCAGTCTCCGCGGAAAGGTCGCGGCTGGAGCAACGCGTTGGACGCCTCGTCGCCGACGATCCGTTCGGCCTGCGGGTCCCACTGCAGTTTGCGGCCCTGCTTGACGGCAATCAAACCCAACTGGCACAACGTGTCGCCGCGCACGGCCGCTTCGATATCGCAGATCGCCCGCGCGCCGGCCTTGACCGCCGCGACAAAGTTGTCGGTGTGGTGGTGGCTGACCGGCAGCTGCACGGGCATCGTGTCGACCTTGTTCTGCGGATCGCGCAGGATCTGCTCGTCCGAGGCCTTGATCGCGCCGCGCAAGACGTGAACCCAACCCGCTTCGCCCACAAAGCGGATGCCGTGCTCGAATCCCGGCGTCCCGTCGTTGACGAACGTCACCGGCGCGGCCTGGGCGTACTCGAAACGCACTCGCCAGCGCAGGATCGCGTCGCAACCGCCCTCGGCGGGAAACTGGCCCTCGCCCTCGATCGTGCTGGGGCCGGTGTCGTCCGCGCCGTTGCCCCACTGGGCGATGTCCAAGTGATGAATGCCCCAGCAGGAGATCATCCCCAGCGAGAACTGGGTCATGTTCTCGTGGTTGTCGCGTTGTAGCTTGGCTTCGTGGAACGGCGTCAGGGGCGCCGGCCCGACCCAGCGGTCCCAATCGACGTAATCCGGGACGGGCTGCTCGCCGAACGCCGGCACCTGCTTGCCCCCAGGCGCAGAGACCTGAATCTCCTGCAGCTTGCCCAAGCGGCCGTTGCGAGCCAGTTCGCAGGCCCAACGGAACTTCATATCGGACCGCTGTTGGGTGCCGAACTGAAACACCACGCCGTGCTTGCGCACCGCGGCGCGGACCCGCCGCGCTTCCTCGAACGACAGGCCCATCGGCTTTTCGTGATAGATGTGCTTGCCGTGCGTGATCGCATCGATCGCCGGAATGCTGTGCCAATGGACCGGCAGGGCCATCAGCACCGCGTCGATCGCCGGGTCCGCGTTCAGTTCGCGGAAATCGGCAAACACTTTGACGTCCGGGTTGCCGTACGCCTGGCTGATCCGCTGGCGGGCGCTGGCGAGCTTCCGCTGGTTGACGTCGCAGATCGCGGTCACGCGGACGCTGTCGTTGCTCAGGAAGTTCTGCATGTCGCCCTGGCCTTGCGCCCCGACGCCGATCACACCGACCGTGATCTTGTCCGAGGGCGCGGCCCGGCCGGGCGCCCCAAAGACGCGGGCCGGCACGAACCAGGGGGTGGTGCCCGCGGCGAGCAGGGAGGCCAGGAAACCGCGGCGAGGGATGCGACTGGGCGAAGTTCTTCGACTTGTCATCGCTGCACTCCTTGTTTTCAACCGAGGGTGAATTCCGGCAAGGGAACGATCTTGCCGCCGGCCAGCGCCGATTCGTGGGCGCACAGGCCCACGCACGTCCAGTTGGCCGATTGGACCGCGTTGGGCCAGGGATCGCGGCCCTGGGTCAGGGCGCTGACAAACTCGTTGACCAGGTGCGGATGCGAGCCGCCGTGGCCGGCGCCTTGGATGAACGACAGATGCTCGGAATCCTGGATCGAACGCGTGAACGGACGGATCGGCTCGGGCAGCAGGTGGGCAAAGTCCGGTATCGAGACCGGCGCCGCGATCTCCGGTTCGGGTTTCTTGGCCGTGTGCAGAACGTGCGACTGGCCTTCGACCAGCGTCCACTCGAAGCTTTGCTTCGTGCCGTACACGTCGAAGCTCTCGCGGTACTGCCGGGCCGTATCGTACAGGAACCGCCAGATGTGCGCGGCGACGTCCGAGTCCTTGATCGCGATATGGCACGACTCGACGGCAAAGCGATTTCCCGACTTGACCCGGATGTCGTCCCGGACGGTGCCCGAGCCGAAGCACGAGACATACTCGGCCGGTTTGTTCATCAATCCCAAGCAAGGGCTGACCACGTGCGTGGCGTAGTGCATCGGGATCATCCGCTGCCAGTAGTCCGGCCAGCCGTCCATGTCCTGGGGATGAGAAGCGGCCAGGTACTGAATCTTGCCCAATTCGCCCTTCTGGTACATCTCCTTCAGAAACAGGAACTCGCGGGAGTACACGACCGTCTCGGCCATCATGTATTTCAGGCCGGTCTGCCGGACCAGGTCGACGATCTCGCGGCACTCCTCGATCGTCGTCGCCATCGGCACCGTGCACAGCACGTGCTTGCCGGCTTTCAACGCTGCGATGGACATCCAGGCGTGATCCGGAATCGGCGAGTTGATATGCACGAAGTCGACGTTCGGATCGGCCAGCACGTCATCGAACCGCGAATATCGCTGGGCGATACCGAACGTGTCGCCGACCCGCTGCAGCCGCTCGGTGTTCCGTTGGCAGATAGCATACATCTCCGCGGCCGGGTGCCGCTGGTAGATCGGAATGAACTCGGCCCCAAACCCCAGCCCGACGATCGCCACCTTGACTTGCTTCTGACTCATGCGTGTTGCTCCTGTGATTGCACCGGTTCCGCCACAGCGACGATTGTAGGGTATCGGCAAGCGAGCGCCCAGCAAGGAGCGCTGACGAGGAGCCTTCTGCTGGCTAGTCGTTCCCGTCAAGGCTGAGTTTTGGGATGCCTGGGGTCGAGTGCAGCGAGCCCCCAGTGGCAAGAGCAGGGGGTTCGCCACACGTAGCTCGTTGAGTTGGAAACGAAGTCCGTCCTGAAGCAATGTGTTACGGCGCGAGCGGCGCTGGCTGAACTCAAACAGGCTGTAGAACTGATCCCGAATCCTTCGATGCGCATCACTACCCTGCCGCTGCTGGAAGCGCAGGCCAGTTCCGAGATCGAGAATATCGGCACCACGGCGGACAAGCTGTTTCAGTACTTGCGAACTGCGGGCGCGGCCGATCCGGCGACGAAGGGGCCCTGCGCTAGAAAGATGCTCGGTGAAGTGTGGGCAACCTCTGCCAAGCCGCCGAGGAGTTTGCCAAGGGCGTGCTCAGGGAACCGGATCGGCCTGTTGCCGGTGTCGCTCCGGGCCGCCCAGCGGCTAAGCATCCGCGCAGGAATAAGTTGGACAACTAACCATAGGACGGATTGGTAATCCGTCCGGAAAAACAGGGACGGATTGCCAATCCGTCCTACACAAAATTGCGCAAGTTATTTCTGCGCGGACGCTAAGGTTCGACCAGGAACAGGTATCCGCCGTAGACCTGCGCGCCGTCCGCGAACAGCATCGTCGCCGGTTCGTCATTCTGCGACTCGGCGTAGCCTGCTCCCTCGGGAGGGCTCCACAGAAACGGGCTGCCGGCGGCAACGGTAACGATGCTCTCGTCAAACGAATTGGCAACATATTGACCGTACAGCTTGTCCCAGAGCGCCCAGCGTGTGTCGCGTGGCCAGCCTTGCGGCTCGTAGCGGAACGGCTGGCCGCAGCACGGATTCAGGGGCAGTTGCCTCAGGTACGGACCCACCAGGTCGTCGAGTTTCTGCGGG
>CAIYOB010001307.1 GCA_903927685.1 uncultured Planctomycetaceae bacterium | reverse complement strand
GGCATGGCGACCAGTCTGATTCGGTCGCCGGGTTGGGGCGTGGTCATGGCGTGGCTCCTTGGTCTGGGAGTCGTGAAATCGGGACGAGTGCGGCCGGACGTGGCCAGAAAGCAAGGCGGGGCAGGCGCGATTTCCCGGCTCCCGGTCACGGTCGTCCCCTTGCCGTCAGGAGACAACACGGCCAGACGCCGCTCTTGCCGGCGCACTTCACGCCGTACAAACATCTCGACCGTCGTTACTTGAGCTGGCATAGAACCTCCTGGTTGAAAGGCTGGGAATGGGAGTTCAGGGCGAGTCGCGGTGGCCATTCGTCAGGTCTTCAAACCACCGACCGCGATCACCAGGAACGTCTGCGTGGGCTGCTGAAACTCGCCGCCGATTTCTGAAGCGTAGGCGTCGTAGCCGACGAGGCACCCGCAGCCGACGAAATCCCAACCGTCGATGAATTGGTGGAAGTGGCCGAGGACGTCCAGGTGAGTCGTGCGCCGCTTGTTCCATTGGGCGATCTTCTTGCGCAGCGGGATGGTCACGCCGCCCACACCGCCTGCGAAGCGAATCGCGTCGCCGTGGTGGAATCGCACGTCGTCCCCTTGGGCCGGCAGCCAGTTGTTTTAACCCTGCTCGATCCTGAAAGCCACCTTCGGCGTGTTGCGGTAATGGCGCGCCAGGTTGTTGTAGGCGAGCCATTCCCAACTATGCCGTTAGGCATCACATCCAGGACTGCCGAGGCAGTCAGCCCTACCCCACAGTTGGAGACGAAATAAATCCGTTTCTGGGGGTCTTGACAATACCGTCTTTGGGTAAGAATCTGGTTCCCTCGGAAGCTGCCGAGGGCACCATTGAACCAGGTGAGTGCCAAGTGCTGAGCCGTTTTTCCGTGCGAGGGATGCTGGTATGGTTCGGAGCGAGCCACCGTTCGCCGCCGCAGTCGGCTGCCACCAAGCGGGCGATTTCCGCCAGGCCGCGGCCCGCTACCGGGACATCCTGCGGCACCAGCCTGATCACGCCGGAGCCCTGCATCTCCTAGGCGTTGCCTGCCAGCAGGAGGGGGATCTGCTGGAAGCGGCCGCGTGCATCCGTCGGGCGATTGCCATCGACGGGTCGAAAGCCGTTTACCATAACAACCTCGGCGTGGTCCTCCGAGGCCAGGGCCTGCTTTCCGAGGCGACAGCGGCCTACCGTCGGGCGCTGGAAATCAACGCCCGTTATCCCGATGCCATGTCGAACCTGGCCACGGTCTTGCACGAACAGGGCCAGCACAACGAGGCACTCGCCCTGTTCCGCGAGGTGCTCAGGCTGCAGCCCGCCCACATCGATGCGCTCTTCAACCTCGGTAATCTCTGCCGGGACATGGGATGCACGAGCGAAGCCATCGACTGTTACCAGAAGGCGGCAGCTGTTCAACCTCGGCGGGCCGACGTTCACAACAACCTGGGCAACGCTCTCTTGGCAGATCGCCGGTATGCCGAGGCGTCGACCAGCTACGAGCGGGCGATCGATCTGAATCCGAGTTTCGCCGAGGCGCACTTGAATCTGGGTGTCGCGCATGCGGCCCAGGACCACTTGGACGAGGCCGGTACCTGCTTTGCGCGGGCCAGCCGTCTGCGCCCTGAGAAGCCGCTGTGGCGACTGCGTGCAGCCGCCCTGTGTCCGGCCATCTTCCAAGACGTCGCCGAGTTGGACCGGTATCGTGAGCGTTTGTTGGGCGAATTGGAGGATCACCAAGATGCCGCGAAAGGTAACGATTGGCGGGATCTCGACGTGGACGGCGTTGTGCCGTCCTTCCATCTAGCCCACCATGGACGCGATAACCGTCCGCTGCTGGAGAAATTCGCCGCGCTGTACGAATCGTGTTTTCCCAGACGTGATCCTCCCAGGGGAACTGGAAAGCCACGGATCGGCTTTCTTGTGACGCGGTACCATGAGGGCGGTTTCCTGCGCAGCATGGGTGGAATCATCGAGCGACTCGATCCGCTGCGATTCCAGCCGGTCGTGCTGTGTTCGCAGGGTGCGTTAGAAACCTGTCGTCGCGGGATTCGCCGTGCGGACGTGGAATGGGTCCCCTTCGCCGATCGTCTGGGGACCGCGGCAGAACGCGTCGCGGCGGCGCGGTGCGATGTCCTGTACCACTGGCAGATCGGAACCGATCCGCTGAATTACTTCCTGCCGTTGGCTCGCTTGGCGCCGATCCAGTGTACAAGCTGGGGCAGTCACGGTACGACGGGGATGGCGGCGGTCGACTACTGCCTCTCCAGCGACTTGATCGAGTCACCTGGGGCGGAGCAGCAGTACACCGAGCGGCTCGAGCGGCTGAAAACCTTACCGACTTACGAACGGCACCATCCGTCTCCCGTGCCGGGCCAACGCAGCGACTTCGGGCTTCCCGAAATGGGGCATCTGTACTGCTGCCCCCAGCGAATCGCCAAGTTTCATCCGGATGCCGATGCATTGTTTTCCGCCATCCTGCGGGAGGATGCCCGGGGATTTCTCGTGGTGATCGAGAGCCGGACGGGGCCTGCCGCCGAATCACTGCGCCGGCGTTTTCAACGAACCCTGGGCTCGCTGTCCAGCCGCGTGATCTTCGTGCCTGCCCAGAGCCCCGAAGACTTTCGCCGGCTGCTGACGCTGGCCGATTTGATGGTAGATCCGCCCCACTATAGCGCTGGCTTTACGGCCTACGACGCATTTTCCTTGGGCCTGCCCGTCGTCAGTCTGCCGGACGATTTCGCCGTGGGACGCTTTGCGCTGGGCTGCTACCACAAGATGGGGTTGCAGCGGTGGATCCCGTCGTCGGCCGAGGCATACGTGGCCCTGGCCGTGAGCCTGGGGACGGCCCCAGATTCTCGACAGGAATGGCGCTCGGAAATCACCGATCGGAGCAGGGGCCTGTTCGAAGATGCCGAAGCCGTCCGGGAGTACGAACGTTTTTTCGAGAAAGCCTTGAATGAAGCCGTGACAACGACCGAATCAGCCGCGCCGGGCCTCGTCAGGAGCGCGCGCATCACAAACAGACGGAAGACATAAGAGCCGAGCAACAAGAGCGCTGCAGGAGAAGGGAGGTTCGTATGCGTTGGTGGTCACCGTTTGGCAAGAAGCGGTCTGGGCGTGATCGACAGCGAGAGACGCGACGCCGGCGGGCGTGCCGCACCATGCAACTGGAAGTCATGGAACCGCGTCACCTGCTGTCGACCGTGTCGATTCTGGCCACGAAGGCCAACGCCAGCGAGCAGCCGCAGGCCAACGGCTTGCCCGATTCCGGACAGGTCGCGATTGTCCGTGACGCGGCGGACGGCCAGGATTTGCTAGTGACCTTCCAATTTGGCGGCACGGGCACCTTCGACTACTACTCGCCGTCATCTAACGACTACACGCTCTCGTCAAACGTTTCGCTTAACAGTCTCTTTGACTACAACACGTACTCCTACGTAACGCTGGGCACGGTCGCGATTCCCGCCGGCCAGACGAGCGTCATCGTAACGCTGATGCCCGTCAACGACGATCAAAAAGAAGTGTTGGAAACCGCCACCCTAACGCTGCTGGACGGAAGCGGCGGCGGATGCAGTTGTGGTGGCGGCGACTATACGGTGTCCAGCCCGTCGTCCGCGACGATCACAATTGCCGATAACGATCAGTGGGCGGCGACGGTCGAGGCGACCGACTCCGGGGCTGCCGAGCGTGGACCAAACGAGACGGCGGACCTCGGCCGATTCACTTTTGGCCGTTCGGGCGAAACCGATTTGAGCCACCCGCTGGCACTCAGCTTCCAACTTGGCGGCACGGGCACCTTCGACTACTCCTCGCCGTCCTACAACGACTACACGCTCTCGTCAAACGTTTCGCTCAGCAGTCTCTTTGACTACAACACGTACTCCTTCGTCACCCAAGGTATCGTGGTTATTCCGGCCGGGCAGAGCAGCGTTACGGTCGATCTGACAGCCATCCTTGACGACGAAACGGAGCCGAGCGAGACGGCGGTTGTAACGCTGAGGGACGACACAGACGGCGGATGCTGTTGCAGTTGCGGGGCCGCCGCTTACACGGTGGGGAGCCCTTCGTCGGCCAGCATTACGATTGCGGACGCGCCGCCGGAGATCAGTGTGCGAACGTTGGACGAGAACGGCTACGAGCAGGAGATCGACGATGGTTCTGGAAGCGTGTCATTCGGGAGTACGTCCCTCGGCACGTCGGTCGAGCAGACCTTCACCATCTACAATACAGGCTATGGCGTGCTGGTCTTGGAGCCCGCGTCTTTGTCTTGGCCTGCCGGCTTCAGCCTGATGCCCCCCTTTGCCGGTACAGTGGCGGCAGGCGCTTCGACGACGTTCACCTTACGTTTGGACGCGACCAGCGGTGGGCAGTTTCATGGGACCGTTTCTTTCGCGAGCAACGATCCGGACGAGAGTCCGTTCGGATTTTGGCTGTACGGCGATGTCGACTCGCCGCAGCCGGAAATCAGTGTGCGGTCTCCAGACTCGTCCGGCACTGTGCAAGAGGTGTACGACGATTCCGGCAGTGTGTCTTTCGACACGACGTCGGTCGGCGCGCCCGTCGACAAGACGTTCACCATCCACAATACGGGCGATGGCGTGTTGACGTTAGATCCGGCGTCGTTGGCCCTCCCGACCGGCGTTACGCTCTTGACGCCCTTTGCCGCCACGGTAGTCGCGGGCGGCAGCACCAGTTTCACCCTCCGCCTTGGCGCGACACTGGCCGGGAACTTCAGCGGCTCCGTCTCCTTCGCGACCAACGACGCGGACGAGTCCTTGTTCAATTTCGCGATCAGCGGCGAAGTGGTAGGCGGTCCCGCCAACCGTGCCCCAACGGTCGTCAATCCGATCGCGGATCTGACCGTGGACGAGGACGCAGGCGTCACGACCATCGCGCTGGCAGGCGTCTTTGCTGACGAGGATCTGGCTCTGGGGGACCAGTTGGTCCTTTCCCTGGCCGCCAACGATCAGCCGGCGATCATCACGGCATCGTTGTCCGGCACGAGCTTGACCCTGAGTTATGCGGCCAACCAGCACGGCGTGGTCCACATCCGCGTAAACGCCACCGATTCCCAGGGCGCGGCGGCCGAGGATGAATTCGCCGTCACGGTCAGCGCTGTCAACGATGCTCCGCAAGCCGTCGCCGACACCTACGCCGTAAGCCGCAACGGCACGCTTTCCATCGCCGCGGCCCAAGGCGTGTTGGCCAACGATACCGATGGAGATGCGGACAGCTTAACCGCCCTGCTGGCCGTTGCGCCCTCGCACGGCACATTGACGCTGGCGGCCGAGGGTTCTTTCACGTACACGCCCGCCAGCGGCTTTCTGGGCTCCGACGGGTTTGCGTACCGGGCCAATGACGCCATGACGATCAGTGACGTCGTCCAAGTCACGTTGAATGTCGTCAATCATCCACCTGTCGCCATGGCCGACGAGTTGTCCCTGCCCGGAAATGCCTGTTCGACCTTTTCGACGGCAGATCTCCTGAGCAATGACGATGACCTGGACGAAGACCCCCTGGTCGTCTCGATCGTCTCCGGCGTGGCTCACGGCGCCCTCACCCCGAACGGAAACGGCACCTACACCTATGTCCCGGTCCACAACTTCGTCGGCTCGGATAGCTTCACCTATTCGGTCAGCGACGGACTGGCCGGCAGCAATGTCGCGACGGTCGTGTTGCACGTGACGACTCCCGCGCCGGGCACCAACTTCTTCCCAACCGCCGTCAGCGACAGCTACACGCTGGCTCAAAACACTGCGCTGACGGTGCCTGCGGCAGGCGTGCTGGCCAACGACAGCGACGCCGATAACGATCCGCTGACCGCGGTCCTGCAGGCGGGCCCGTCCCACGGCACGCTGACTTACCTCAATCCGGACGGGGCCTTCCGCTATGTGCCCGGTGCGGGCTTCACTGGTACGGACGCTTTCAGCTACGTCGCCCATGACGGGCTCGACAACAGTAACGTGGCCGAGGTGACCTTGAACGTCACCGCCGCACCGCCGCCCCCCAACCAAGCTCCGCTGGCTGCGAATGACAGCTATTCGGTCACTCAGGGCGCGGCACTCATCGTGGCTGCGGCGGGCGTGCTGGCCAACGACAGCGACGCCGACAACGATCCTCTCACCGCCGTGCTGCAGGCGACGCCGTCTCACGGCACCTTAAGCTACCTGAACGCCAACGGGGCCTTCGGGTACGTCCCCCACACGGATTTCACGGGTCTTGATACATTTTCCTATCTCGCCCACGATGGCGCCCATGCCGGCAATGTCGCGACGGTCACCATCCAGGTGAGCGCCGCAGGTGGCGGCAACACCCCGCCGATGATCGTCACTCCGCTTCCCGACCGCCAGCGGGAGACGAACTCGCCAGCCCTGACGCTCGACTTGTCGGATGTGTTTGCGGATTCCGATCCGGGTGACGAACTCACGTTTTCGATTGGCCAGAACACCAACAGCAGTCTCGTAGCGGCCACCCTTTCGGGTTCAGAACTGATGCTCGCCGTTACCAGCAACCAGACCGGAACAGCGACGATTCGCGTTCGCGCGACGGACCTCGCGGGAGCCTTCGTCGAGGACGTATTTCAAGTCACCGTGGTGCCCCACAACGAGACCGGTAATCCACCGATCTTGGTCAACAGCAGTGACGACGGGCCGGGGACGGACCAGGTCGTCACGCTGCGGGGGGCCATTGCACGGGCCAACACGACTCCGGGCCCGGACCTGATTCAGTTCAACTTGCCCTGGAGCGACCGGATCATTCGTTTGTCGGAGTCCCAGCCGCTGACCATTACGTCCGACGTGCGAATCGCGGGGCCCGCGGACGGCAGCGTCCTCACGATTACCTTGGCGACCACCCTGACGCCTCGCATCCGGCTGTTCGCCGTCCACGCGGGCAGTGCCGTCGCCATCTCGAACCTGATGATTTTCGGCGGCGATCTTCCGGTCGGCGACGGCGGCGCGGTTTGGAATGCGGGTGAATTGACGTTGAACCGTGTGACGGTGGCCGGCAGCACGGCCGCGGCGGGGCACGGGGGTGGGATCTTCAATGCCTCCGGCGGCACGCTCTTGCTGACCGATAGCACGATTTCGGGCAACGCGGCCGCCGCGGACGGCGGGGGCCTCGCCAACGCCGGCATGGCCTCGCTGGTCAATGTGACGATCGCCGGCAACGGGGCTGTCGGAGCGGGATCCGGGATCGCCAGCGCCGGCGCGACGCACCTGCGCAACACGCTGGTCGCGACGAACACCGGGTCCGCGGACGCCAGCGGCCATTTTGCGTCCGCGGGACACAACCTGGTGGGCAACGGCAGTTCGGCTACGGGGTTCGATCCTACCGGTGCCAATGGCGATCAGGTGGGCGGCGTCGGGGAGCTTCCGGTCCTCGACCCGCACCTGGGGCCTCTGCAGGACAACGGCGGTGCGGCTTGGTCCCACCAACTGCTGGCCGGCAGTCCGGCGATCGACGCGGGAGACAACGGGGCGATCTCCGAAACGGATCAGCGCGGCGCAGCGCGGCTGCTGGACGGACTCGATCCCCTCGACAGTGCCGATGCCGTTGCCACCGTGGATATTGGGGCGTTCGAGTTCGGGACGCTGTTTGTCAATACGGCAGGGGACGTCCTGGATTCGACTCCGCTGGGCGATGGGCGGGTGGATAGCGACCCGGAGTCGCCGGGGGATCAGGTGTCGCTGCGCGGAGCCGTCCGCGAACTGAACGCTCTGGCAGGATGGCACGCGGCACCCGGCGCTCCCGGCGGCGTGCTGGAAAGCGCGATCATGTTCTCCGTTCCCCTTGATGACCTGGGGATGGCGATCCAAGGGGCCGGCGAGGATGCCGCGGCCTCCGGCGACCTGGACCTCTACGGAAACCTGACGATCCGAGGCCGCGGCCCGCTCGCGACGCGGATCGACGGTTTCACTCGCACTCTCAACGGCACCGGCCTGTGGGACCGCATCCTCCACATCCACCCCGGCTCGCGCGTGCAGCTGGAGTCGCTCTTCCTCGGCGGCGGCTTCGCCCCGGGAACGGGTGCCGACGGGACCGTACGGGGCGGTGGAATTCTCAACGACGGCGGTACGCTGGTCATGAGCGACGTGACGATGGGCGGGCCGAGTTACGGCGAGTACCTCCTTACGGCCGACCTGGGCGGGGCGATCTACACGCGCGACGGACAGGTGACGATCGTGGGGAGCCGCATCGAAGGCGGCGCCGCCCTGCAGGGCGGCGGCCTGTTCATCGAGTCGGGCCGCGTGCGGCTGGACGGTGCGACGTACCTCGGGGCCAACGTCGCCCGCAACCAAGGCGGCGGGATCTACCTCGCCACGGGCGAGTTGATTGTGGCCGGGGCCAGCGAAATTGCGGTCAACAGCACCGGCGTCCCCCGGCCCGACCTGCCTCAGCTCCCGGCCATCCAGCATCCGGAGGGAGGCGGGCTGTACGTGGCCGGTGGAATCGCGACCATTACGGAGCAGAGCCGCGTGCGCGGGAATACGGGCGGGCATCCCGACTTCCGCGGAGCGGGGATCTTCAACGCCGCCGAATTGCGCATCGAAGGCGGCAGCCGCGTCGAGGGCAATGGGGTCGCCGCGACGGGCACCGTCGGACTGGCGCTGGGCGGCGGAATCTACAACACGGCGTCGCTTTGGATCCAGGACTCGCGAGTGACTGAGAATGGCGCATCCTTCGGCGGCGGCGGGATCTACAACGCACCCACGGGCGTGACGCAGGTCTCCGGTGGTGAGATTTCCGGGAATCTCACGAGCGTCGGCAACGGGGCGGACAAGGGGATCGGGGGCGGCATCTACAACCAGGAGGGGCAAGTCTTCCTGTCGGGCGTTCGGCTCGCGCGCAACCGTCACAGCCACGACGGCGGCGCCATCTACAACGCCGGCCTGGATGCCCGCCTGACGATCACGGGCTGCACGTTCGACACGAACTGGGCCGTCACGACCGGTGGCGCCCTGATGAACTACTCCGGAACCGTGACGGTCACCGACAGCGCGTTCGTGCAGAACTACACGCCCGCGGGGAACTCGGGTTGGGGCGGAGCCATCTACAATCGGGCACAAAACCCGCGGCTGACGTCGCTCGCCCAGCGCGACCTGATCCTGGCGGCTGCCGTCAATCACGAGCAGACCACCGTTTTTGTGAACGATGCCTCGATCCTGTCGGGCCTGCCCCTCCCGTTGAATCTCACGATCGACGGCGAGTTGGTGAGCGTCACGTCCGTCGACTTCTTCCGCGACGCGCTCCGTGTAGTGCGCGGGCAAAGCCCCACCTCGGCCCGTCCGCACGCGGTCTCCGCCCCGGTGGATTTGGTCGACTACCTGCGTGTCGACGAGGCGGGAGTCCTGGGCCGTTACCGCTTGCCGTTGGACCTCCTCGTGGACGACGAAGTCATGACCGTCACCGCGCTCGACGCCCGGACGGGCCTGCTGAGCGTCGAACGGGGCAGGAACGGCACGGCGCGGGCGAGACACGCGCCGGGGCAATCCGTGTACGGCATCGCCGGGTCGTTGACCATCAGCGGCAGCACATTCTTCAATAACCGGGCGGGCAACAGTCCCTGGCACGCCGGCAAGTACGGCGGCGTGCTCCACAATGAACTGCACCCCTATGTGCAGCCGACGGTGATTGAGAACAGCACGTTCCTCAGCAACAGCATCGACGGCGGCGTCGCGATTTGGACCGGCCCGCTCGCGCACCACCCCTGGTTCGACGTGTACAATGGCGCCACGCTGGAAGCCTGGGAGGCGTTGGACGAAGAACTGGTCGGAATCTGGACGGAAATCGCCAATCCCACGGGCGCCACGCTCTTCCTCCAGAACACCGTGCTGGCCGACAGCGTCGCCGGGGACGGGAGCCACGCGCAGGAGATCATGGGCTTTGCCGGCGACCCGGTGAGCCGCGCTTATCTCGACGCCCCCGAGGGCCTCAGCCCGACGCAGTCCTGGTTGCGTCTGTCGAACGTCGAAGGCGATTTCCCGGAGCTGCCTTTCCGGATCCGCATTAGCTGGTGGGACGAACAGGTGCAGCTCCACGACGAGGAGCTGCTGGTCACCGCGGTCGACGGCGACCGACTGACGGTGATGCGGGGTCAGGACGGGCAATGGCCCATTCCTCATCCCCATAAGGCCCTGGTCTCGTGGGCCCGCCCGGGACTCGTCGTGTCCCGTGATTTCCTGGCGGCCGAAGTCGCTCCCGTAGCCCTCGCAAGCCTCGACGCCCCCGCGGGCCTCAGCCCGACGCAGGACTCCCTGCGCCTGTCGGATGTGCAGGGCTTCTTCCCCTCGACGCCGTTCACGGTCCGCGTCAGCCAACGCGACGGCCAGGGGCAGGTTCAGAGCGAGGAACTGGAAGTCACCGCCGTGGTGACCGACGAGCAGGGGATCAGCCTCAGGGTCCTGCGCGGGCGGGGCGGTACCACGCCCGTCGCGCATCCCGACAACTGCCTGGTGACCTGGAGCCGCAGCACCGCGGTCCGATCCGGCGGCCACAACCTGATCGGCGTTGATTCGGTCGCCAAGGCGCATCTGGTCGCGTCCGGCGTCGATGAATCAGCGACGACGCTCCACCTGGAGCCGGAGATCGAAGGTCTTTCCGACAGCCCGAATATCGCGCTCTTCCCGGAGGTGCCGTTCAAGCTCCGAGTCAGTCATCTCGACGAGCACCTGGTGCTTCACGACGAGGAAATGCTGGTCACCGCTGTTTTCGCCGAGGACAGGGGTTTTGGGCTGGCGGTCTTGCGCGGCCAGGACGGCACGTCACCGAGCGTTCATCCCGGCGGCGCTGCGGTCACCTGGAGCCGCATCGGGCTGTGGATGCCCGGCGACAAGCACGGAGCTTCCGATCTGTTCCCCGTGGTTCGCCAAACGGAACTCATCGAGCCGCAGGGATTGACTTCCACCGGCACGGAATTCCGTGTTGCGGACGCATCCGGCTTCCCCGAGGCCCCGTTTGGGATCCGTGTCAGCCACGTGGCCAACGGAACCACGACCGCCGAGGACTTGTTGGTCGTGGCCGTCAACGGAAACACCTTTTTCGTGGCCCGTGGTGCGGGCGGGACCGTGCCCGTGGCGCACCCGAACCACTCCCTGGTTGCCTACAACGGGATCGTGGCCGGCTGGTTTGAATCAGGACTGGGACTGCTGGACCGCGATGGCTCGGCCCTCGCATTCACCCCCTTGCCGGGCAGCCCGCTGCTCGAACGCGGCAGCCATGCCGGCTTGAAGGGCCTGCAGACCGCGGCTGCGACCGGTCTGAGCGCGACCTTTGGCTTCCAGACCCCGTTGCTGATGGCCGTCGTGCCCGGCGCACCCCCGACGCACCTGGCGGCCCATGTTTTCGCCGCGGACCAGACACTGACCGTCGACAACGCCGCGGCCTACCCGCCCGTTCCCTTCTTAATTCGCATCGAAGACGAATTGCTGGAAGTCCTGGCCGTCGATACCGCGAACAACGTGCTGACCGTCCAACGGGGCGCGTTTGGCACGGCGGTGGCCGAACATGACTCCGCTTTGACAATTCTCTGTGGCAGTCCCGTCGGTCCCGAGGCCACGCTGTTGAACGTGGCCCGAGCCTCGGACTTCCCGCCGGCGCCGTTTCTCGTGCAGGTGGGAACGGAACGGATGCGCGTCACCGCGGTCGATGCGGACGCCCTGACCTTGACGGTCCAACGCGGTCAGTTCGGCACGACCGCGCAGGGACACCCCGTGCTGGCCCCGCTCGGCCACGGGACGCTCCTTCAAGTGGACGACGTGTCCGGCCTGCCTGCCGGGCAGTTCGTGGTGCGCATGGGCGATGAACGGATGCTGGTCACCGGCGTCGACCGAGTCCACGGCCTCCTGACCGTGCAGCGCGGCTTCCAACGGACGAGTCCCGGCGCGCATTTGCCTGACGCCAGCCTGCTGTACGGAAGCGACGGACTCAGCGAAGGCTTCCACGGACGCGGCACGCTCTTGGCCGCTCCCGTCACGGACCCCGCGCAAACGGAGATCACCGTCCGTGCGGTCTGGGGCGAGTTGCCAGTGCCCTTCGTCATCCGGGTCGGCCAGGAGGAAATGCAAGTGACCGAGGTGACGACCAACGGCAACGGCGTCATGGCGTGGCGTGTGGTGCGTGGCGTCAACGGCACGACCGCGGCCGGGCCTCACGTCGCCGGGGACAACGTGCTGTTGCTGACCGACGCGCGGGGGGCAAACCGATTTGCCGACGGCAACGGCGATGCGGTCCCGCGGCTCGATATCGGCGCTGTGGAAGCGCGTTTGTTCGCCGTCAATTCGACGGCCGACAGGCCCGATCTCCTTCCCGGCGACGGCCTCGTCGATACGGGAATCCCGGGCGAGGTGACGCTCCGCGCGGCCGTCATGGAAGCCGACGGGGCGCCGGGTGTCGCCACGGTCTTTCTGCCGTCCGGAACCTACCACCTGGCACAGAGCTTGGACGTGAATAGCCCCCTGTTGCTCGTCGGCGAGGGGGCCGCCGGCACCACGCTCAGCGGCGGGGCCGAGCGGGTCTTGGCGGTGCATCCGGAGGGCCGACTGCGGCTCCTGAGCCTGACCGTGACGGGCGGAAACAGCGCGGGCTTGGGCGGCGGCGTGTACGTCGATCGCGGCCACCTGTCGGTCGAACGGACTGTGATCGTCGGCAACACGGCGGCCAGCGGCGGCGGCATTGCCAACCAAGGCGGGTACGTCACCGTGGCCCAGAGCACGATCTCCGGGAACACCGCCCTGGCCGAAGGCGGAGGCATTCTGAATCTGGGCGGCGAGGTGGCGATTCGGAACAGCACGCTGTCCGGGAACACGGCGGCCGGGGATGGCGGCGGGGTCCGGAACGACGCGGCCGGGCAGGTCGTGCTTGTCAGCAGCACGCTCGCCGCCAATGCGGCCGGCCGGGGCGGCGGCCTGGACAACCTGGGGCGAGTCGAGTTGGGCAACTCGCTCGTGGCCGCGAACACGGCTTCTTCGGGGCCCGCCGACCTGGCCGGGCGTTTCGTCTCCCAAGGCCACAACGTGATCGGCGTCCGCCCGGCGGCCTGGACGACGCTCGCGGCCGCGCTGAGTCTCTACGAGACCCAAACCGAGATCTCCGACGACGTCCTTCTGCCGCCCGTGCCGTTTTCCATCCTGATCGGCAGCGAAGAACTGCTGGTAACGCAGCTCGTGGGACGCACCTTGACCGTGCTGCGCGCCCAAAACGGGACCTTGCCCGGCACCCACGCGGCGGGCGACTTGATCCGGTTGGACGGGCTCTGGAGACCGGGCGATCAGGCCGGCACCGCCTCTGCGCCCCTGGCCCCCTGGCTGGGACCGCTGCAAGCGACTCACGGGCCGGTGCCGACGCACGCCCTGCTGGCGAACAGTCCCGCCGTGGATGCGGGCGAGGACGCGCT
>CAIYOB010001306.1 GCA_903927685.1 uncultured Planctomycetaceae bacterium | reverse complement strand
GTCGTCCGCGAGCCGATGTTCTTGCTGCTGGTCGCTTGCGGATTGCTGTACCTGGCCACGGGTGAGCCGACCGACGCCCTGATGCTGCTGGGGTTCGTCTTTGTGGTGATGGGCATCACGATTGTGCAGGAGCGCCGCACGGAACGTACCCTGGAGGCGTTGCGGGATCTGTCCAGCCCGCGGGCGTTGGTCATTCGGGATGGACAACAGAAACGGATCGCCGGCCGCGAGGTGGTGCGTGGCGACACTATGCTGCTGGCGGAAGGCGATCGCGTGCCGGCGGACGCCCTGTTGCGGCAGGGAATCAATCTGTCGGTCGACGAGTCGTTGCTCACGGGCGAGTCGGTGCCCGTGCGAAAATCCCCGGCGGTGGACGCGACGACGATGGGCGCCCCCGGCGGCGACGACTTGCCGTTCTTGTACTCGGGCACCCTGGTGACGCGTGGGCAGGGCGTCGCCGAAGTTCTGAAGACGGGGGCGGGAACCGAACTGGGGAAGATCGGCAAATCGCTGCAAAGTGTCGAACCGGAAGCAACCTTGTTGCAGAAGGAAACGGGAACGCTGGTCCGGAACGTAGCGACCGCCGGCTTGCTGCTCTGCGCCACGGTCGTCGTGGCCTACGGTCTCAGCCGCGGGAACTCACGAGAATCCTGGAGTGACGGGCTGTTGGCCGGGATCACCTTGGCGATGGCGACGTTGCCGGAGGAACTGCCCGTGATCCTGACGATCTTTCTGGCTCTGGGAGCCTGGCGGATTTCCCAACAGCGGGTTCTGACGCGGCGCATGCCGGCGATCGAGACGCTGGGCGCGGCGACCGTGTTGTGCGTCGACAAGACGGGGACGCTGACGCTGAATCAGATGACGGTCCAGCAGTTGTTTGCGGACAGCCAGTTCTATGACACGACGGCCCCCGGTGCGGAGAGCTTGCCCGAGCGATTCCACCGGACGCTGGAATTCTCGGTCCTGGCCAGCAAGCGAGACCCCTTTGATCCGATGGAAAAGGCGATCCGGCAGGCAGGGGATCGCTTTCTGGCGGCCACCGAGCACCAACACGATGACTGGTCGCTGGTGCACGAGTACCCCTTGTCCGCCGAACTGCTGGCGCTGTCCCATGTCTGGCGGTCTCCGGACGGCGCCGGCTATGTGGTCGCTGCCAAAGGCGCTCCGGAAGCGATCGCCGATCTCTGCCATTTCCCCCCCGCCCGTAGCACGCAACTCGCCGGGGCCGTCGCCGCGATGGCCAGTCAGGGGCTGCGGGTCCTCGCCATTGCCGAGGGAGAATTGAGACAAGCCGAGTTGCCTACGGAGCAACACGCGGTCGATTTCGAGTTCCTGGGCCTGGTCGGGCTCGCCGACCCGGTTCGGCCCGGGGTCGCCCAGGCAATTCAAGAGTGCTACAGCGCCGGAGTCCGGGTGGTGATGATCACGGGAGACTATCCCGCGACCGCGCAGAACATCGGGAGGCAGATCGGCCTCCGCCATGCCGATCAGGCCATCAGCGGACCCGAGCTGAACCAATGGACGGACGAAGAGTTGGCGCGGCGCATTCAGAACGTCAGCCTGTTTGCCCGCGTCGTGCCCGAACAGAAGCTGCGGCTGGTGAACGCCCTCAAGACCAATGGCGAAGTCGTCGCCATGACCGGCGACGGCGTCAACGATGCCCCGGCACTCAAGTCGGCCCACATCGGCATCGCGATGGGCGGCCGGGGAACGGACGTCGCCCGCGAGGCGGCTTCGCTGGTGTTGCTGGAGGATGATTTCACCTCCATCGTTCAAGCGGTCAAACTGGGGCGGCGGATCTTCGACAACATTCAGAAGTCGGTCTCGTACGTCTTCGCGATTCACGTCCCCATCGCCGGGCTCTCCCTGGTCCCGGTGTTCTTCGCCGATTGGCCGATGCTGCTGCTCCCGATTCACGTCGTCTTCCTGGAACTGATTATCGACCCCGCCTGCTCGGTGATCTTCGAGGCGGAGGAAGCGGATCCCAAGATCATGAGCCGGCCGCCGCGGGATCCGCAGCAGAGGCTGTTCGGTCTGCGCTCGCTGGGAGTCAGCCTGATCCAGGGAGCGATCGGCCTGGCGGTCCTGTTGCTGGTCTTCTGGGGAAGTCCCTGGCTGGGGCATTCCGACGACGAGTCGCGGCGGGCCTTGGTATTCGTGACGCTGGTGGTCGCCAATCTGTTTCTGATCCTCACCAATCGCTCGTGGTCCCGCACGATCGTCTCCATGCTCAAGCAGCCCAATCCCGCGTTATGGTGGGTGGTCGGCGGCACGGCCTTGCTCCTGACGCTCGTGCTCACCGTTCCGTTCCTGCAGGAACTGTTTCATTTCCTGCCGCTGGATCCCGGCGACGTGCTGCTGGGCGTGGGATGCGGGGTTGCCAGCATCTCGTGGTTCGAGTTGCTCAAGGTGCTAAAAGCCCGGCCGCGACTGCAGGACGCGGCGTGAAGGACCGCCCGGCGGAGGAATGCCCGGAGCAACATTCACGAAATCTCGAAAGGCTGCAT
>CAIYOB010001305.1 GCA_903927685.1 uncultured Planctomycetaceae bacterium | reverse complement strand
TCTGTCAACGCAAGTCGGGGCGTCCTCGCAGCCGATCTTCTCGTACGCGCCCAATCCTGGCGGGGGACTCATTCCCTCGTCGCGGACAGCACCTCAGCACAGCACTGCCGATGTCTACGCGTATGACAGTTTCGTCCTCGCCGCGAGTCAGACCATTACGGAAATCGACTGGCGCGGGGGCTACTTCGCAGGACATCCCGGCAGTCGCGTCACGGGCTTTTCGATCACTATCTTCGATTCCATCCCCGGCGGCTCACAGCCTGCGGTGACCCATCCCGAGTTGCCGGAAACCTACCTGGCGAAATACGAGGTCGGGGGAGATGCGGGCGAAACGGCGTTTGGCGTTGACCCCGTCTACGGCATCATGACGTATGACTACCAATTCGCGCTGCCGACACCCTTTCAGGCCGCCGCCGGCAGAAAGTACTGGTTGCGGATCGAGGCGTCGCAAGCCGGGACTCCGGATTGGGGCCTGATCGCCGGAACCGGCGGCGATGGGCGGCATTTTCGGTTCCGGCCGACGGTGGGATTCGATTTCACGTCCGGGGACGCCGCGTTCACGTTGCTGACGTCGCCGGTCTCAACTGCCACGCTGGCGGCGAATGCCTGGCCGGCCGGCGGCGGCACGATCCTGGGCGGCGGAGCGTACCCCCTGGGAGCGACCGCCACGCTTACGGCGTCGCCCAATCCCGGTTTTGCTTTTGTGAATTGGACGGAGAACGGCACGCCGGTCAGCACCTCGCCCAGCTACAGCTTTGTCGTCAGTGCCGACCGGACGCTGTCGGCCAACTTTGCGCAGGTCGCCACGATTCTCACACTGGCTGAGCCGAGTGACGGCGGCTCGACCAGTGGCGACGGCACTTATCTCGAGGGTTCGACCGCGACCATCGTGGCCGCGCCGAACCCCGGTTTCGGCTTCGTGAACTGGGCGACGGTGGACGGCACTCCGGTGAGTTCCACAGTGACGTACCGTTTTACCGTGAGCGCGGACCGGACGCTGGTGGCCAACTTCCGGCCGGGCGCCACGATCGCCGCAGTGGCCAAGCCGGACTATGCCGGTTCCGTGAGCGGTCCTGGCGTGTACAGCGAAGGCTCGACGGTGACGGCGGTCGCCACGCCCAATCCGGGTTTCGGCTTTGTCAACTGGACGGAGAACGGCACGCCGGTCAGCACCGCCGCCAGCTACCGCTTTACCGTCAGCGCCGACCGGACTCTGGCGGCCAACTTTGCGCCGCTCGGCACCGCGGCGACGTTCGACTTCGACTCCGGCACACCGGCTCTGGTGACCGGGCAAGGCGCGCCTTTCGCTCAGACGCGGGGCGCGTTGTCGGCACACTTTAGCGGCTTGGGTGGCGACGGTTTTTCCGTCCAGACGGACGCGAGCGCGGGCGGACTGCTGTCCCGGTTTTCCGGCCATTACCTGTGTCCCGACTCGCTCACCCCCGGCGCCCTGCTGATCGACTTTGACCGGCCACTGCGGAGCATCGTGTTGACGTTCGCAACGGCCGATTTTGAGCCAGCCAGCACGCCCGCGACGCTCCACTTGGCGGCCTATCAGGATTCTGTCGCCACACCCGCCGTAGGAGCGGCCACGGCCGTGGGAACCTTCGGCAACGATCCACTCCCGACGGGCACGCTGTCGTTCCAGTCCGCGGTGCCGTTCGATCTCGTAGTCATCGACGTCGCTGCCGGGAGCCCGGCCTTCTTCCTCGACGACGTCACCGCCACCGCCGCCGAGGCGGGCAACCTCTGGCACAACTCGCTCGCCCCGTGCGATGTGAACGGCGGCGCTGATGTGACGCCGCTGGATGCTCTGGTCCTGATCAACTACCTCAATACTCAGCCGGGGAGTGCACTCCCGGCCCGGCAGACTGCCACGCCGCCGTATTACGACGTCAACGACGACCAGTTGTGCACCGCCATCGACGTACTGCTGGTGATCAACTACCTGAACCGCACGCCGTTGGCCGGGGAGGGCGAGTCGTCCGGCGGAATCAACGGGGGCCTGGCCGCGGACAGCGGCGCCCTGGTTACCACTCCCAGCATGACGCTCACCGGGCTGAAGAGCCCCTGGGCCCTGGCCTTCGACAGCAGCGGCAGCCTGTACGTCGCCAACTTCGACGGGAACACCGTGAGCCGGTTCGCGCCAGGGAGCGTCACGCCGACTGCCACGCTCACGGGAGTCCAGGCGCCCCGCGCCCTGGCCTTCGATGCCAACGGCAACCTGTACGTGGCCAACGCCACGGCCAACGGCACGGTGAGCAAGTTTGCACCGGGCGACACCACCCCCAGCGCGACGCTGACCGGGGTCAGGTATCCCAACGCCCTGGCCTTCGACGACGCCGGCAACCTGTATGTCGCCAATGACATCGAAGTCGGGACCGTGAGCAAGTTCGCGCCGGGCGGAACCACGCCCGGCGAGACCCTCACCGGCCTCAACGGTCCGGTCGCCCTGGCTTTTGACAGCAGCGGCAATCTGTACGTCGCCAACTTTGAAGGGAACACGATCAGTCGATTCGCGCCGGGCAGCACCACACCGCACGACAGTATCCTCAGCGTGAACAATCCCACCGCCCTGGCGTTCGACGGCGCCGGCAACCTCTACGCGACCAGTCTCTTGGGCGGTACGATCAGCCGGTTTGCCCCGGGCGGCACCACGCCCGACGCCACCCTCACCGGATTGCAGGGACCTTCGGCGATGGCGTTCGACGCCGCCGGTAACCTGTACGTGGCCAACTATGGAGGCGACACGGTCAGCCGGTTCGCGCCCGGCGGCACCACGCCCAGCGAGACACTGACCGGGATCACCGCTCCGACGGACTTGGCCTGGGACGCGCACGGCAACCTGTACGTGACCAACTTCCAGGCGACGACGGTCAGTGCGTTTTACCGTTCCGCCAACCCGTGGCGCAACGCGTCCCAAGCGTTGGACGCCAACGGCGATCAACAACGCCCTGCCCGCCAACGCCGCTAAAAACGATATCTAAATTCATTTTGCTTTTCTCCGGACAGCCTCAAAGGGGCATACATTTTGGCAGACTCCGCAGCCATTACATAGAGTAGAATCGATTTCTGCCTTGGAACCCTTTATACTCATGGCGGGACAACCGAAAGCTTTTACGCAGACTCCGCAGGCATTGCAGGGTTCATCGACCTCGTAGGGTTCCTTGCGTTCAATCAAGAGGGGGCATGGACGCTTTGAGATCAAGACTGATGGCCCGTGATAATCAAGGATTTCTCTAATGGCATCTGTTACCGCTTTAATGTCATAGGGGTCGACTGTGACTACTTTTTCGATGCCTACGGCTTCAGCAATTTTTGCTATATCAATAATTTTTGAATCTGTAGACATGGCTGTTTTGCCTGAGCCAGGCGTAGGCTGATGCCCAGTCATGGCGATTACACTGTTATCCAAAACGAT
>CAIYOB010001304.1 GCA_903927685.1 uncultured Planctomycetaceae bacterium | reverse complement strand
TGGCGACCACCGTGATCACCGTCGAAGAACACCTGTCCGGGTGGTACACCCTGCTGCGGCGAGCTAACGAGGCTGCACGCCTGGCACGCGCCTACAAGCGGTTGGCCGATTGTGTCGTCTTCCTGGGGCGTTTTTGCATCCTCACCTTTGACGAACCGGCGATGGAGCTTTACGAGCAACTGCGAAGCCTGAAGCTCGGCACGAAGAAAATGGACCTTCGAATCGCGGCGATTACCCTCGTGCACGGCGGTACGCTGATCACTCGCAACGTTCGCGACTTTCGCGATATCCCGAATCTGCGGATCGCAGACTGGTCGTCCTAGAGCCGTCCCATGCCCCACCGTCTGCGCGTGCTGGAGTTGTTTTGCGGCATCGGTGGCTGCGCTGCAGCGGTGGGCGATCGGGCTCACGTCGTGGCTGCGGTGGACATCAATTCCGTCGCTGTGGCGGCGTACCGGCGGAATTCCCCGTCGCCGCCGCTCCATGTCCGGACGATCGAGAGCTTGCCCGCAGCCTGGTACGGCGACCTGAACGCTGAGCTGTGGTGGCTGTCACCGCCGTGCCAGCCGTACACGAGCCGGGGACGACGACGGGATCTTCACGACGACCGCGCGCAAGGGCTGCTCGCGGTGATCGAGCGGATCGCCGAACTGCGGCCGCGGTACGTCGGCCTGGAAAACGTCGCCGGCTTTCAGGGCTCGCAGTCGCACCAGCGGCTGCGCGCGACGCTGGACGCGTGCGGATATCAAGTCCGCGAGCAGATCCTGTGTCCGATACAACTGGGCATTCCCAATCGGCGGCCGCGGTTCTATCTGGTGGCCAGCCGAGCAGGGCGCCTCGTCGATCAGGCTGGTCCGAGCTGGTCCGAAGTCCCCCGGCCCGCGGCGTGGCGGTTCCCGGTGCGGCAGATCCTGGACTCTGCGCCGGCAGACACCCTGTGGATGTCCGACGAATTCCACGAACGCTTTCGCGGCGCGGTCCACGTGGTGGATGCCGCCGACCCGCACGCCGAAACCCACTGCTTTACGTCCAGCTACGGCACGAGCGTCGTCCGTAGCGGCTCGTACCTGGCGACCCCGCGCGGCGTCCGGCGGTTCTCGCCGACCGAGATCCTGCGGCTGCTGTGTTTTCCCGCAGGCTTCCGTTTGCCGGACGAGTTGCCGCTGCGCAAGGCCTGGCAACTGGTCGGCAACAGCCTGTCGGTGGCCGCCGTGCGTCAGGTGCTGGCGGCGATTCCGGAACTGGGTGGGCTGGCGTTGGACGCCACGCTGGACCTAGCGGGGGCTGGTTCCCAGCCGGCATTTCGGCTATAGAACGGGAAATCCCTGCACCCTTGGAGAAATGCTATGCCCCGGTACGTGCTCGGCCTCGACCAAGGCACCACTTCCAGTCGCGCGATTGTGTTCGGGCATGATGGCCGGGCCGTCGGTTCCGCCCAGGAGGAGTTCGAGCAGATCCTGCCGCGACCGGGACACGTCGAGCACGATCCCGAGGCCATCTGGTCGTCCCAGTTGGCGGTGGGCCGACGGGCGTTGGAGGCGGCCGGAATCTCGGCCGCGGATTTGGCGGCCGTCGGAGTCACCAACCAGCGGGAAACCACGATCCTCTGGGACCGCGGCACGGGCCAGCCGGTGGCCAACGCAATGGTCTGGCAGAGCCGGGCCAGTGCGGAGATCTGCGAACGGCTGAAAGCCGCGGGCCTGGAGCCCACGTTCCGCGACAAGACGGGCCTGGTGATCGACGCCTACTTCTCCGGCACGAAGATCAAGTACCTGCTGGACCGGATCGACGGCTTGCGGGCGCGGGCCGAACGCGGCGAGGTGCTGTTCGGCACCGTGGATTCCTTCTTGATCTGGCGACTGACCGGCGGCCGGCGGCACGTGACCGACGTCAGCAATGCCAGCCGGACGCTGATCTTCAATCTGCACACCCTGGACTGGGACGACGAACTGTTGCGGATCTTGGACATTCCGCGAGCCATGCTGCCCGAGGTCCTGCCGTCCAGTCACCATTTCGGCGAGACGGCGGCGGAGTGGTTCGGCGCGCCGGTCATGATCGGCGGCGATGCGGGGGACCAGCAGGCGGCGACATTCGGCCAGGCGTGCTTCTCGCCGGGCGAAGCCAAGAACACCTACGGCACCGGCTGTTTCATGCTGATGAACACGGGGGACCAGCCGAAACGCTCGGACAACAATCTATTGACCACGATCGGCTGGGGGCTGGACGGACGAGTCACCTACTGCCTGGAGGGCTCCGTCTTTATCGCCGGCGCGGTCGTGCAATGGTTGCGGGACGGATTGGGACTGATCCGCAGTTCGAGCGAGGTCGAGGCGTTGGCGAATTCCGTGCCGGACAGCGGCGGCGTGGTCATTGTCCCCGCGTTCACGGGGCTGGGCGCTCCGCATTGGGATCCGTACGCGCGGGGCGCCATCTTTGGCGTCACCCGCGGCACGACGGCCGGGCACTTGGCGCGAGCGGCGCTCGAGTCCATGACGCTCCAGACCCGCGACCTGCTGGACGCGATGCAGCGCGACGCGGGGATTCGGCTGGACATGCTCAAGGTGGACGGCGGCGCGTCGGTGAACAATTTGCTGATGCAGTTCCAGGCGGACATCCTGGACACGGTGGTCCGCCGCCCGGTCGTTGCGGAGACGACGGCACTGGGCGCGGCGTATCTGGCGGGTCTGGCGGTCGGTTACTGGAACGGCCTGGACGACATCGCCAAGAATTGGGCGCTGGACCGCGAATTCCGGCCTCAGATGGCCCCCGAGGAACGGCAGCGGCGCTGCGCCCGCTGGAGCCGTGCGGTGCAACGCTCCCTGGATTGGGAAGACCGTGATTGACTGACGGCTTGCCTTCGGGCACCCCACCCCAATTCTCAGCCTTGACAAACCACGAGCTGGCCGGCGTTCGGGTATAATGGAACAGGATGTAACCACGAAACCACGCTCCAGGCTGAGTTCGATGTCCTACGGCAGTCCTTCAACCCATTCCCTGCGATCTCCGGTTGCGCCCGGCGATGGCGCGGGATATGACCGATTTATCGACCAGCAGGTCGCGAAAACAGGGGCGCAGCTCAAGTGGGTGGACATTGGCAGCTCGCTGATGGTCCTCGGAGCGGGCGTGCTGAGCTTTCTGCTGGTTGTAACGGTGGTCGATCATTGGGTCCTATCGCTGGGGCCGGCGGGACGCTGGACGGCGCTGCTCTTGCTCGCGTGCGGTTCCGGCTGGTATTCGGTGCGTGTGCTGCTGCCTGTGCTGCTGGGCCGTGTCAATCCGTTATTCGCGGCTCGGACGATCGAGCACAGTGATCCGTCGCTGAAAAACAGTCTGATCAACTTCCTCCTGTTCCGCTCGGATCGCGCCGGGGTTCGCGCGGGAGTCTACCAGGCGCTCGAGCAGCGGGCGGCCGCCGACCTGTCGCACGTTCCCGTCGATACAGCCGTCGATCATTCGCGGCTGATTCGGATCGGCTACCTGCTGGCCGGCATCCTGGCCGTCTGTGCCACGTACACGATCCTGGCTCCGAAGAGTCCGTTCCAGAGCATTGCCCGGATCCTGGCGCCCTGGGCCGAGATCGAACGCCCCAGCCGGGTGCGGATCGAGGAAGTTCAGCCGGGAAACGTCGAGTTGTTCCAGGGCGAGCGGATCACGGTCTCGGCCGACTGTTACGATCTGCGGCCGAACGAACCGGTGACGCTCTGCTATACGGCCCTCGACGAACAACGGGGCCAACAGTCGGTCGCCATGCAACCCGGGGCGGCCAACCTGCGCCACGAATGCCGCCTGCCACCCGGCGACGAGGGGTTTCAGCGTGACGTGGTGTACTGGATCCAGGCGGGCGACGCGCGCACGGCGGCGTTCCGCGTGCGCGTGGTGCCGGCGCCGGTGATCCTGGTCGAATCGATCGAGTACGAGTATCCCGGGTACACGAAGCTGCCCAAACGGGTCGTCGAGCGGCAAGGCGACGTCAAGGCGGTCGAGGGCACGCGCGTCACCATTCGCGCTCGCACCAACCAGCCGATCTTGGCCGCGGTCCTGGAATTCGATCCGCCGCCGCAAGATGCCGAGGCGACCGCAGCCTCCGGCAGTTCGCTCCGCGGCCCTTTGGCGACCTCGCCGCACCGGATCGAGATGCAGTCTCGCGAGCAGGAAGCTTGGTGCTCGTTCGTCTGCGAAATGGACGAGCAGCGGCAGGAGCCGAAACATCGCACGTATCAGCTGCGGTTCTCGACGCCCGACGGCCATCGCAACCCGCAGCCCGTGCTGCATCGGCTCGAAGTCCTTCGCGACCTGCCGCCGGAGGTCGAGATCCTGACGCCGACGCAGGATCGCGTCGAGATTCCGGAAGACGGCTGGCAGAAGATCGAGGTCCGAGCGATGGATCCCGATTTCGGCCTGACGGCCATCCGACTGGAGGCTGTCGCGGCCGGCCGGCAGGTGCTGAAGCGGGATCTGCTGCAGGACTCGGCCGGCCGCAGCGGCCAGGAACTCGCCAGTTTCGACTTTGCGCCGCAATCGCACGGCATGCGTGCCGGCACGGAAGCCAAGTGCTGGGTGGTGGCCGAGGACAACCGCGCGTCACCCCGGAGCGGCTCGCCGGAACCGAATGTCGTCAAGTCGCGGGAACTGACGCTGGTCGTCACGCGGTCCGCCGCGCCAACGCCCGCCGACCCGCCCGCCGACGAACCACAGGAACCGGGCGGCAAGCCGGCTGCGGATGCGCCCAAGGACAACGGGGGCGAAAAGCCGCCTCCCGGCAGCCAATCGCCTCAGCAGTCGCAGAATTCACAAGCGGCTCAGCCGCCGCCCTCGCCCGAGGAGAAATCCGAGGCGGGGCAGGGCCAGTCGGAACAGGGCAGCGCGGCCAAGCAGCCCAGCGGCGGCGGCGAAGGCGGTTCCGGCAGCGGCCAACAGGGCAGCGGCGATGCCAGCCAGTCCGGGCAATCGGGCGGCGCGGGGCAGAACGCGGATTCGGCCGCCAGTGAAAGCAACCCCGACAGCCCGCCGTCCGGCGGCAACATGCCGGGCGATGGCAATTCGGACAGTACCAGCGGCACGGAGGGCAGCCAGAGCGGCAATGACTCCGCGTCCGGTCAACCGGGCGCCGACGGGACCCAGGGCGGTGCGGCCGACGGCGCCGAGTCCGGCGGCAGCGAAGGCGGTGTCGGCAGCCAAGGCGGTGCGGACCCGTCGGCGGAACCTCTGCACGACGGCGAGGCTTTTGAAAAAGCCATGCAGCACATGCAGCAGGCCGCTCGGGATCAGGGGCAGGAGGGCACTTCGTCCGGCGGCAGCGACGCGCAGACGGGCGGCCAGGGCAGCCCGAAACCGTCCGACGCGCAGGGCGGCGAAGCGTCGCAGCAGGAAGCTGCTACAGGCTCCGGCAAGCCGTCGAAATCCGCGCCCAACGGCCAGCCGCAACCAGCCGCGGGTGCTGGGGACAGCGGCAACCCGGATGAACCGCAAACGCCCAAGCCGGAAGATGCTCCGGCCGGCGCGAGCGGCCAGCAGGACGGGGGCGCCAAGCCGTCGCCCGGCGAGAAGCCCGCGGACCAGAGCCAGGGCGGAGGCCAACCGCAAGCGGGCGATACCGGCTCGACGTCGCCGCCGCAGGGACCGCCGGAGCAGCAGGGCGGCTCGCCTCAGCCGAGCCAAGCCAAGTCCGGCCAGCCCAAGCAGCCGGGGCAGAGCGAAGGCGGCCAGTCCGGCGCGGGCCAGCCCAACCAGAGCCAAGGCGGTTCGGCCGGTGGACAGAATCCCAAAGGCACCAGTCAGAAGCAAGCGTCCTCCGGCGGCGAATCAAGTTCCAGCCAGGAGCCGCAATCGCCCAGCATCAGCAAGAAAGCCGGGAGCGCGCAGAGCGACGCCGGCGGGAACCAGAGCGGCGGCGGCGAGCAGGGCGGCGGTCAGGGCGGACAGCAACCCGGCAACGACCAGCCCGGCGGCACCAGCCCCGGCGACCAAGGCGCCGGCGCGGCGCAGGAGTCCGGTCAAGGCGATCTGGCCCAGCGTCCGGGCACCAGCCAGGAATCGCAGGAACGGACCGGCGCGGCGGGCGATGCTCCCGGCGCCGGCGCCAAGTCGCGGCCGTCCGCCGAGGGAACCGCCGGCGCGGGCTCGCAAGACCCGTCGGGACAAGGCGGACCGGCCCCGTCGGCGCCCAAGTCGCCGACCGAAGGCGCGCCCGCCGACCGCGGCCAAGGCCTGCCGCTGGGCGGCGGCTCGCCGGGCAATGCCGAACTGCAAGGCGGCGACATGGGCGGCGAGGTGCCGAACGGCGAACAGCCGAACCTCGACTACGCCCGCAAAGCGACGGACATGGTCTTGGAGTACCTGAAGGACCAGCAAAACAACCCGGACGAGGAGCTGTTGAAAAAGCTGGGCTGGACGCCCGAGGACTTGCAGGAGTTTGCCCGGCGTTGGACGGACCTGAAACGCGCCGCCAGCGAGGATCCACGGGCCAAGCAGCAATTGGACGACGCCCTGCGGAGCCTGGGGCTCCGTCCGGCCGCCCGCGATCCACGGCGTGCGGACGTCCGGCAGGACACGCGCCGGACGGAACGTAACCTGGGCGACCGCAGCCAGCCTCCGTCCGCGTACAGCGAGTTGTTTGACGCCTATCGCAAAGGCACGGGGCGGGTCGGCGAACGCTGACCGAGAGCCGGCGGAGCATCCGGCCTTACGGAGACAACCATGACGAGCGTTTTGGAAAGCCCCGCGGCGAGCCCGCTGGGGCCGCGAGATGCCGGTCAGCCTTTCACGCCGGACGAATTCGAGTCGGCGGCGTTTGAAGCTGGCTACCGCTACGAGTTGATTCGCGGAGTCCTGATCGTGAGTCCTGCACCGCTGGAAGAAGAACGCGACGCCAATGAGGAGTTGGGATACTGGCTCCGCACGTACCAGGACCATCACCCGCAGGGCAATTCGCTGGATCTCACGCTGCCGGAGCACAATCTGCGGACCGGGGCCAGCAACCGGCGTTGCGACCGGGCCATCTGGGCGGGACTGGGCCGCCATCCGCAGACGCGCGGTCCCGTCGCCCGACGCGACGTGCCGGCCATGGTCGTCGAATTCACGTCGTCCCGCCCTGCCGATCAGCGCCGTGATTACGATGAAAAAGTGGTCGAATACCGCGATCTGGGCGTCCAAGAGTACTGGATCATCGACCGTTTCCGCCGAGTATTGACCGTGTATTCTTGGCGCAACTCCCGGTGGTCCAAACGGGTGCTGCGGGAAGGTGACTGCTATGCCACCAAGCTGCTCCCCGAGTTCCGCCTCCCCCTTGCCGACTTGTTCCGCGTTTGCGATCGTTACAGAGACTGACGTCGCTGCGGGCGTTAACCCCGAACATAAGAAGGCCAGCCCCATGCTCGAGCCCATTCCGCGTTACCTCGTGCCCTTTCATCCCAAGGAGATGCCCCATTTCTTCACCGATGTGTTGATCATCGGCGGGGGCTTGGCCGGTCTCCGGGCGGCGATCGCCGTGGATCCCGCGCAGACGGCGCTGGTCGTCACCAAGGACCGCTTGGACGAATCGAACAGTGCCTACGCCCAGGGCGGAATCGCCGGCGTGATGGACCCGGCGGACCGCTTCGAGAACCATGTCGCCGACACCCTGGTCGCAGGCGGCGATCTGTGCGATCCGCAGGTGGTCGAGATGGTGATCCAGGAGGCCCCGCAGCGGATCCGCGAACTGATGCAGTGGGGCACCCAGTTCGACACGCACGAGGGCCAGATTGTGCTCGGCCGCGAAGGCGGTCACAGCCACCACCGCATCGTCCACGCCCTGGGCGACGCGACCGGCCGGGAAGTGATCCGGGCGATGATGGCGTGGACGCGCAAGCTGCGCCACGTGCGGATCTGGGAAAACACCTTCACGCTGGACCTGCTGACCCACGACGGCGTCTGCCGCGGGGCGCTGCTCGCCGACCAGAAGCACGGCCGCATGCTGGTCTGGGCCAAGCAGACGATCCTGTGTTCCGGGGGCGCGGGGCAGCTGTATCGGGAAACGACGAATCCCGCCGTGGCGACGGCCGATGGTCACGCGGTCGCCTATCGCGCCGGCGCGGAACTGCGGGACATGGAATTCATGCAGTTCCACCCGACGGTGTTATACATCGCCGGCAGCAGCCGCAGCTTGATCACCGAAGCGATCCGCGGCGAAGGCGCCTACCTGGTCGATCGTCGCGGCTATCGGTTCATGTTCGACTACGACGAGCGAGGCGAACTGGCGCCGCGGGACGTCGTCTCCCAAGCGATCGTCAGCCAGATGGACAAGACGCGGCATCCCTGCGTGTACTTGGACCTCAGCCACCTGGACCCGCGGTTCGTGCGCGGACGGTTCCCGGGCATCAACGATACCTGCGGCAAATTCGGGATCGACATTACCAAGGACCGGATTCCCGTGCGGCCGGGAGCCCACTACATGGGCGGCGGTGTGACGGTCGACTTGGAAGGCCGCACCACGCTGCCGGGGCTGTGGGCGGCGGGCGAAGCGACCTCGACCGGCCTGCATGGCGCCAATCGACTGGCTTCGAACAGCCTGCTGGAGAGCATGGTCTACGGAGCCCATGCCGGGTCCGGAGCGTCGCAAGCAGCCCGTCAGACGGACGACGATTTCCACGCCTTGCCCTTGGAGAACCCCGCGATCGAAGAGCCCAACGAACGCCTGGACTTGGGCGACATCCGCAACTCGCTCAAGAGCCTGATGTGGCGGAGCGTCGGCGTCCGCCGCAGCAAGCCGGACTTGATCGAAGCGTTGAGCACGATTACGACCTGGCAGCGCTACGTGCTGTACCGCCAATTCAGCGAACCGGCGGGCTGGGAGCTGCAGAACATGCTGGCCGTCGCTCGGGTGATCACCCAAGCCGCGTTGGAACGCGAGGAATCCCGGGGCGTCCATTACCGCACCGATTTTCCCCAGCCGGACAACGAGCACTGGAAGAAACGCATCGCCTTCCGCCGCACGCCGACGGCGTAAGTCACGGCGCCGTGGTGCAAGGCGGCCAAGGTCCCGGGCTGGCCGCAAGCGGCTTGGCTGCGGACCAACATGCTGACTTCGTTCGAGGTCGTCCACCAGGGCGTCCCCAAGAGAATAGTCGAGTGGCTGAAGGGACTCAAGACAGGCGGGGCTGCTGTCCGCGAACTCCTGGAACCTACCGGAGCGAGCTGCCTGGCGCCTCCTTCGAGGACCGTTATCTGCAGCGACTGACCCAAGGCAAGGAGCCCGGCAAGTTATGGCTCGTGATCGGTTCCGGCGAGTCTTGGGGTGTAGTGCGCGAGGAGGGTGACGAATGACGGGGATGACTCTCGACGAGGTGCGGAGCATCGCTGCGGGTGGGGAATCTGTCGCCGTTGAGTACAAGACATCGACGGCCCAACTCCCCCGAGCCGGCGAAACGCTCTGCGGAATGCTGAACGGCAGCGGCGGAATGGTCCTGGTCGGGGTCAGGCCGGACGGGAGCATTGCCGGCCAGGATGTCAGCGATACAACCCAACAGGAAATCGCCCGAGTGCTGGACCGGATTCAGCCGTCCGCGCCCGTGGAATTCCAGTTGGTGTCCGTGTCGGGAACTTCGCGATCAGTCATCGTGTTCACCGTCCCCCGTAGCGCTGACGGCATTCCGTTCACGTACGACGGACGACCGTATCAGCGAATCGGCACGACCACGTCGCGAATGCCGAGGGAGCGTTATGAACAACTGCTCCTGCAGCGCGACCATGCACGGCGGCGCTGGGAGAACCAGGTTGCGGTCGGCGTTCGACTGGAGGACCTCGACCACGAAGAGATCCTCCGCACGCGCGACGATGCAATCCGCTTCCGCCGGATTTCAGCCGGTACGAGCCTGGATGTTGGCGACATTCTTGACCGGCTGGGTCTGCGCCGCGAAGGCGAACTGACCCAGGCGGCCCAGGTCCTGTACGGGACAAGATTCCTGCCCGACTATCCTCAGGCGAAGCTGAAACTCGGACGATTTCGCGGCACGAAGATCACCGGCGATATCCTGGACAACAAGCAGGAGTACTACCACGCGTTCGCTGCGGTTCGCGAAGCGATGGCATTCCTGGACCGAACGCTGCCCTTATCGGGTCATTTTGTCAAAGGCCGCATTCAGCGCGAGGATCGTCTGCCGGTCCCGGCCGACGCGCTGCGGGAAATCATCCTCAACGCCGTGATGCATCGCGATTACTCGTATCCGGGCGGCGACGTCGCGGTCGCAGTGTTCGACGACCGGATCGAAATCAGCAGCTACGGCAGCCTGCCCACCGGACTCACGGCCGAGATGCTCAGTGGTTCCCACCCCTCCGTGCTGAGGAACCCGTTGATCGCCCAAACGTTCCATCGAACCGGGGCGATCGAAGCTTGGGGCCGCGGCACAAACCGGGTCATCGACGAGTGCCAGAACTACAGCATTGATCCGCCGACTTTTGAACTTCGCGGCCACACCGTCGTGGTGACTTTCCGGGCACAGATCGCACTTGGTCCCGACTTGGTGCCAAAAAGGAACCAAGTTGGCACTAAGTCGGCACTAAGTCGGCACCAAGTTGAGATTCTCGAAAAATGCCGGAGCAACGCGGGAATCGCCAACTTGATCGCAATCACCGGACGAACCGATCGCACCAAGTTCCGAAACCAGGTTCTTGACCCACTCCTTGAAATGGGTTTGATCGAAATGACGATTCCCGACAAACCTCGCAGCTCCAAACAGCAGTATCGCATCACTCAGGCCGGTCGGAACGTATTGGAACAGGAGGCAGACAAGTGACTTCATCTCTGCTCGCCCCGCTCCGCAGCAACGCGGCCCACTTGTGTACCGACAAGAACGTCGCATTTGCCGCAAACCCCTCAAAACGGGAGGCTACCACGCAAGTCACCACGCAAGTCACCACGCAAGTCACCACGCAAGTCACCACGCAAGTCACCACGCAAGTCACCACGCAAGTACTAGCAGTGCTGGCCGCAGCCCAAACAGCCAAAACCCGTGCTGAATTGCAGGAAGCAGCCGGATTGGCGAATCGCAAGCATCTTCGGAAAGCCTATTTGGAGCCACTGCTGAAGGCAGGCTGGATTGAGATGACCATTCCCGACAAACCCCGCAGTTCCAGCCAGCAGTACCGAACGACGGAACAGGGGAAATCCGTACTACAGCAGGAGAACAAGGCCTAAGCGTGTCGCACGTCTTCTGCGAGTTGCTCCGTCCGACGGCCATTCCGCTGGCGACACGGGACGGATTTCAATGTTGCCGCTGATCCATCGGCGACGAGGACATCCTAGGTTCCGACCATCACGTCCGTCACCCGCCGGTCGATCCTTGCCCGCGAACCGCTTTAATCATGGTCTGGCGTTTCTCCCGTACACAGCGGCTACTTCAGCCGGGCTTCGATGGCTTGGCCCACCTGTTGGCCGAGGAACTCGTAGCCCGCGGCGTTGAAATGGACGTCGTGGGGGTTCTGCATCGTCTCCAGGTGCGGGGTCACGGCGGTGAACAGATCGTCGGTCGCGACGCCGTGCTTCTCCATGATCTGGGCCGCGGCCTCGTTCCGCTCGACGATCGACGCGGCGGTCTGTTGCTTCGCGGGATCGTCCGGGATGGGGGTGGTGCTGGCCCAGATCAGCTTGGCGCCGGTCTTTTTCAGACGGTCGACGAGTTGCTCCAGCCGCTGGCGGTACTCGGCCACAGGCGTGTTGCGGTCGTGGATCCCGAAGTTGAAGTGAATCACGTCCCACTTGCCAGCGCCAAGCCACACGTCCAACTTCTGCAAGCCCATGGACGTGGGACCGCAGTTGGCGGGCGCGCGATGCACGTTGGCTCTGCCCGCAAGCGTCTTCCGCACGCTCTGCGTGTAACCTCGCGAGACGGAATCGCCGATCAGCAGCACGCGCGGCAGACGGGGATCATCCGGCACAAAGTCCCAAGCATTGGATCGGCCCGCGACCTTCTCTTGCTTGTGGATCGGGAGGTAGAAACTGCCCAGGTTCTCCTGCAGGACGCGCTCCCAGGCTTGCTGCTCAGGCGCGAGCGTGCTGACCCAGGCGGCGTACCGTTCGTCCAGGAGTTTGTCAGCCTCCGCCTTCTTCGCCGCGGCCTCAACGGCATTGGACGGCTCTCCCGTCGCTGGCGGGGCGGCGGCCAACGGTGACAGGAACAGGCAGGTCAGGAGCAGCGCTGTCGTCATGGTTGTGAGTCCTTTCTTCCATCCCGGAAGGTTCGCGAGGCAAAGGCCAAAGTGAGCACGGTGAGGGAGCTGATCGGCATCAGGATGGCCGCAATCAGCGGGCCGATCAAGCCGGTGACGGCCAGGCTGGCAGCCACAGCATTATAGACCAGCGACGCGACCAGGCTCCGCCGGATCGCGCGGACGGTGCTGTCCGCCGCGCCGACCAGATCGACGATCGGCGTCAGGCCCGGGCGGCTAAGGTAGATGTCGGCGGCCGACAGGCTGGCTTCCGCTCCGCCGTGCACGGCAATGCCCACGGTGGCGGCGGACAAGGCGGCGGCATCGTTCACTCCGTCGCCGACCATGACGACCGGCCCCTGCCCCCGGAGCCGCTCGACATAAGCCACCTTCTCTTCCGGCGTCGCGCTGCCCGTGGCCGCTTCGGCGGGGATCTGCAAGTGCTCGGCGACCGCCGCGACGACCTCCGGATGATCGCCGGACAGGATGCGGATCGTCCAGCCACGCCGCCTCAGTTCCGCCAGCGCCGTGGCCGCATCCTCGCGCAGCGGATCGCCCAGGCTGGCCACCGCCACGCATCGGCCGTCGACGGCCACCAGTACCGGCGTCATGCCGGCGGCCACCGCGGCCCGCTCGGCCGCCTCCATGTCGGCCCCCACCGCCACGCCTTGGGAACGCACGAAACGCGGCGAGCCGGCAGCCAGCCGGCGACCGTCGACCAGGCCCGTCAAGCCCCCGCCGGGAGTCTGTACGGTATCGCGCACCTCGACCGCAGGCGACTCGTGCGCCGCGTCCACGGCGGCGCGCAGCGCCACCCCCACGGGGTGCGCCGAGTGGGCCTCCAACGCCGCCACCCAGAGTTTGGCCTGATCGCTGCCGACCCAGGAAACCAAGCGGGTCTTGCCCGCCGTAATCGTGCCGGTCTTGTCCAGGACCAGTTCCCCCGGCCGGGCCAGCAACTCCAGGACTTCGCCACCCTTGATCAGGATCCCGCGGCGCGCCGCCCGGCCGATGGCTACCGTCAAGGCCAGCGGCGTGGCCAATCCCAGGGCACAGGGACAGGCGACGATCAGCAGAGCCACCGCGTTGTCGATGGCTCGGGCCGGCTCGAGCCACAACCAGATCGCAAACGTGGCGGCCGCCAGGGCCAATACGACGACCACAAACCGGATGGCAACTCGGTCGGCGAACTGGACGATCGGCGCTTGCCGCCGGCTGCATTCTTCGACCAGCTGCATCAGCCGCCCGACGCGAGTCTGATCGCCTACGGACTGGACACGTACGACCAGCCGCGAAGCCACGTTCACGGTGCCGGCGCTGACGGCCTGGCCGGGTTCCACCGACACGGGCCGCGATTCGCCGCTCAGCAGCGATTGGTCCAGCGTCGAGTGCCCGGCGACCACGACGCCATCGACCGGCACCGAATCGCCGGCGCGGACTTCGACCAGGTCTCCGGGCGCCACGGCCTCGATCGGCACTTCCTCGATCCGCTCGTCGACGACCCGGCGCGCCGACGTGGGAGTCAGCGAAAACAACAACTCGACCGCGTCCCCCGCCCAGCGCTGTTGGCGGCGCTGGATCCAACGCCCGACCAGCAGCAGGAACACAAGCATGGTCAGCGAATCGAAGTAGATCTCGCCGCGGTCCAGCACGGCATTCACGGTCCCCGCCAGCCCGCCGGCGAGCAACCCCAGGGCAATCGGCAAGTCCAGGTGGGCCGTCCGCGTCCGCACGGCCGCCCAGGCGCCGCGGAAGAACAGGCTGCCGGGCCACGCGAGGGCGATGATCCCGAACAGCATGCTGGTCCAGCGGAACAACCGCGCGTACTCGGCTTCGATCCCGGAGAACATGCCGCCGTACAGGGCAAAGGCCAGGGTCATCACGTTGCCGGCACAGGCGGCCGCGACGCCGATGCGGATCAGGAAGCGATGGTCTTCGCGCCGCCGCAATTCGCGGGCTCGCACATCCCGCGCCGGATGCGGCGGATAGCCCAACGAGTCCAGCAGCTGGGCGATCCGCGACAGCTTGACGCGGTCACCCTGCCAACGGATTCGCACCAGGCAGCGGCGCATGTCCAGCCGCGACTCGATCACGCCGGGCAGCACCTGCGGCAACTTCTCGACCAGCCAGACGCAGGCCGCGCAATGCACGCCCTCGAGATACAGTTCCGTCGCCTGCGCGCCATCGGCCAGCGTCTGGCAATACAGGCCGCGAAACACGGCGTCGTCGTACTCGCCGTACTGTCGCCCGGTCGTGCGCGCCGGCACGGACGCGGCGTCTGCCGTTTCCCGCAGGCGATAGAAGCGGTCCAACCCACAGCCGTGGATCATCTGGTACACCGTCCGGCAGCCCTGACAGCAGAACTGCTCGTCGGCCCCCGGTTCCACCAACCCCGACGGCACGGGCAGTCCGCAGTGGGTGCAGCGGACGTCGGGCGCGCCCGTCAACTGAACCCGCTCGTCAGCCGTTGGTCGCACCACAAACCTCCCTGGCATTGCGTCAGGAACTGCTCCGCGATTCACCCCAGCCCTCACTCCGCCCAGTGGTAAGTGGAGACTCCGTTCAGTTCCCGCACGAAGACCTGTCCGCCGCACACGGCCAGATGCCCCCAGGTCTCCTGCTCGCTGATCCGGCGCGAGTCCAACAGGTCGAACTTCTCCGGCGTGGCGTGGATCAGGAGCAGTTCTCCGCGCTGGTCCAGTGCCAGGATCCGATCGCCCTGGGCCACGAGACTCCAGTACTGGCCATAGGGCGTCGTCGTCCATTTCTGCTCGCCGCTGGTCAGATCCAGGCAGGTGAAGCGTTGGTTGCGGAGGTGCAGATACGCGAAGCCGTCGATGACCACTGGCGTCGACATGTACCCTTGCAACGCGTTTTTCCACACGGTCGTGACCTGCCAGCTGTCAGCTTGACGCTCGATCTTCAACTGCCGGCTGCCGCCGCCGTAGGCCGTGGTGAAAATGGTGTCGCCGCGCACGGTCGGCGTCAGGATGTTCATGCCAAGCATCGCCGGAATATCCTGCGACCACAGGACCTGCCCGGACTCGGGAAGCACCCCGGCGAGTTTCAAACGCGTCTGGACGAGCAGTTGCTCCTGACCGCCCAGGGTGGCCAGGACGGGCGAGGAGAAGGCGCTGCCGAACATCCCGCCGTCGTCCGTCAAGACCCGCCAGACGACCTGGCCGGTCCGCTTGTCCAGCTTGCAGAATCCCGCGCCCGCCTGCACAAACACGTAGTCACCCAGGATCAGGGGCGAGCAGACGAAGCCGAAGGCCGGCAGCTGCGTCTTGAACTGGTCGACGAAATCGACTCGCCAGCGCTCCGCCCCCGTCGCGGCGTCCAGGCAGACCAGTACATCGCGCATCCCGGCCACGTAGACCGACTGGCCGTCGTAGGCGGGTGTGGCACGAATCCAGTCACCGTTGCGTTTGGCCATGAACGGCACCGACATCGCCCCCGCCCACTCCGCTGTCCACAGCGTACCGCCGGTCTGGCGGTCCAACGCTCGGACAACCTCCTGCTTCTGATCTTTGGTTTCGGCGACGAAGACGCGGTCGGCCGCCACAATCGGTCCGGGATAGCCGGGGCCAAGATCGACATGCCAAGCCAATCGGAAGTGTTCGTCCTTGAGGTCTGTCGGCCAAGTCGCTCCCTGGACCAGGCCGTCCCGAGTCGGCCCTCGCCATTGGGGCCACGTGGCCTCCGAGTCGGCGGCCCGGCCGCTCACCGCGCACACCACCGCAGCGACAACGCCAATCAGCATCCCCGTGAACCGCCTGCGATGCATTTCCTCGTCTCCCCAAAAGTGGATTCATCGACCTTAGATTCCCCGGAGTCATTCGCCACGAGGGCAAGCCGGAGCAAGGCATTATAGATGATGCCTAGGCAACAAAAGTCGCCGCCGAGGCTATATTGGGAGAATTCCACAAGGCACCCCAGGAGGTTCACACTGATGATTCGCCCCGCCCCTCTCTGCCTGCTCGTTCTTTTGACCGGCACCCTCACCACGCCGGCTGCGGCCGCCCCCCTGCCATTGGCCGCCGGAGGCAAGACCAGCTATTCGATCGTCGTCGATCCCAGCGCGCTCGCGGCGGAACAGCACGCGGCCCGGGAGCTGGCGACCTTCCTCCAGCAAGTGACGGGGGCGTCGTTCCCGATCCAGACCACCGCCGACCCGCCCGCCGGGCCCCTGTTGCTGGTCGGACCGGGACGCGTGGCGAGTCAACTCGCGCCGAACGTGCAACTGGCAGGCCTGGCGCCCGACGGGATCGTGATCGAATCCGTCGGCGAACACCTGCTGCTGGCCGGCGATCGGCCGCGCGGCACGTTGTACGCCGTCTATACGTTCCTCGAAGACGTCGTCGGCTGCCGCTGGTGGTCCTCCAAAGTCAGCGCGATCCCCCAGCGTCCGGAACTGACCGTCCCCGAACAACACGTGCGCTACATCCCGCCGCTGGAGTACCGTGAGACCTTCTGGGCCGACGCCTTCGACGGCGATTGGGCCGCCCGCAACAAGTCGAACGGCAATTCCGAACGCCTGGAGGAAAAACACGGCGGCAAGATCCGCTACGGCGGTCCGTTCTTCGTCCACACCTTCGCCGGGCTGGTCTCGCCGGAGACGTATTTCAAGGAGCATCCGGAGTACTTCAGCGAAGTCAACGGCAAACGCCTCGACGGCTACGCCCAGGTGTGCGTCACCAACGAAGCTGTCAAAAAACTGATCACCGACAAGGTGCTGGCGCACCTCCGCGACGACCCGCACGCGCAGATCATTTCCGTCTCGCAGAACGACTGCGACAACCACTGCCTGTGCGCCGCCTGCAAGAAGCTCGAAGAGGAAGAAGGCTCGCCGGCGGGGCCGCTGTTGCACCTGGTCAACTATGTCGCGGCCGAAGTCGGCAAGCAGTACCCGCACGTGGCCATCGACACCCTGGCCTACCAGTACACCCGCAAGCCTCCGCGGCATGTCAAGCCGCTGCCGAACGTCACTATCCGGCTGTGCAGCATCGAATGCGATTTCTCTCGTCCGCTGACCGCCCCGAGCAACCAGCAGTTCGCCGACGACATCCGGGGCTGGTCCAAGCTGTGCCAGCGGATGTACATCTGGGACTACACGACGAACTTTGCGCACTACATCCAGCCCCATCCCAATTTGCGCGTGCTGGGGCCGAACGTCCGCTTCTTCGTCGAACACGGCGTGCGGGGCATCTTCGAGCAAGGCGGCTACAACTCACTCGGGGCCGAATTCGCCGAACTGAAAGCCTGGGTGCTGGCCAAGCTGCTGTGGAATCCGCAGCTGGACGACCAGGCCCTGGTACGCGAGTTCGTCCACGGCTACTACGGCTCGGCCGCCGCGCCGATCCTGGAGTACATCCAGTTGATCCACGACGAGGCCGAATCGAAAAAGACGTACCTGACTTGCTTCAGTTCCGCGCGAGCCGAGTTCTTGAACCTGGCGATGCTGGCCAAGGCGGAACGGCTGCTGGACCAGGCCGAGGCAGCGGTGAAAGACGCGCCGGCCATGTTGCCGCGCGTCCAGCTGGCCCGCCTGCCCCTGCGTTACATCTGGGCCACGCGGTGGTACGAGTTCCAGGACCAAGCTGCGGGCGAGCAACTGGCTTGGCCCGGTCCAGCGGACTATGTGCAGAATTGCCGGACGTTCCTCGACGTCGCCAAAGCCGCCGGTGTGACGCTGATCTCCGAGGGCAGTCCCCTGGCGACATTCGAGCGCCGGACGATCGGCATGGGCCGCACCAGCTCGTCGCCCCCGCCCGGTTGCGAGTCCCTGGCGCGCGACCAGTGGATCGACTTGCAGGACGCGACCTTCAACCTGGCCAGCGAAGGCACTTGGGCGACCCTGGAAAAGGACGACCTGGCGTCCGACAAGATGGCCGCCCGGATGCCGGGCAACCATTACGAATGGGCCGTCCAGCACCAACTGTTGGGCAAGCCGTTGGCGGCGGACGCCACGTACGACGTGTACGCCTCGATCCGCGTCGAGAAGACCGGCGGCGCCGGCCAGGCTTTCAGCGCCGGCATCTACGACAGCAAGAACCGCGCGGGCCTCGGGCAAGTCGCCGGCACGTGTGCCGAGATCGCCGACGATCACTACCACACGTACCAACTCGGTAGCGCCAAACTGCACGGCGACGTCTACCTGTGGGCCGCGCCGGCGAAGAACCCGGACAATGTCAAGTACGTCTGGGTGGATCGGTTCTGGCTGGTGAAACGGAAATAGGGGCAGGTGTTTCGTGAGCGTTCCCAAGGCCCAAGACCTCAGGGCTTGGTCAGGTTCGGCGCCCAGGTGCCTTCGCCCAGCGGCGGCGTTTGGCCCGACGGGGGGAACGAGGACGGGATGGCAGCGCGGAGCTGCGCCGCCAGTTCCTCGACGGTCTGGGCGTGCGCGGGGACGGCGGCCAGGTTGGTCAATTCGCGCGGATCGGTGCGATGATCGTACAGCTCGCGTCCCTGCCGGCCCTCGTCCCACTCGGTGTACCGCCAGCGTGGAGTGCGGAGGCTGTAGCCGAAGAAACCCGGCTCTTTCGCCCCGGGTTTGCCGCCCCGGGTGACTTGGCTGAGCGCCCAGCCGCGGCCCGAAGCGGAGGCGTCCTTGAGCATCGGCACGAGGCTCTGGCCCTGCAGATTCTCGGGGGCCGGAACCTGGCACAGTTCGCTGAGCGTGGGATAGACGTCGATCAAGCCGACCGGGGATTCGACCACGGTCCCCTGCCGACTCGTGCCGGGGGCGACGATCAACAACGGCACGCGAGCGCTCTCCTCGAACAGGCTCAGCTTCTGCCACAACCCGTGCTCGCCGGTGTGGTAGCCGTGGTCGCTGGTGAAGACGAGGATGGTGTTATCAGCCAGTCCCAGCCGATCCAGCGCCTCCAGCACGCGGCCCACTTGGGCGTCCATGAAACTGATACTTGCATAGTACGCTTGCAGGCATTGCCGGCGGAGATCGTCGGTCAGCTTGTCCTGCTCCCGCTTGTAGCTGCCGATCGCCGCTGGCGGCAGATCGGCCTGGTCTTCGGCCACGCCCTGCACCACGCGCATCTGCGCTTCGGGATAGTAGCCGAAGTACGGTTCCCGGGGCGCGACGTAGGGCGTGTGCGGCCGGTAGAAGCCGACGGCCAGGAAGAAAGGCCGCTGCCGCTGCTTCGCACATCGTTCCAGCACCCACTCGGCGTCCGCCGCCATCAAGCCGTCGGTGTGATACGAATCGCTCTTGGGCGAAGCGTACCAGCTGAGCGTGCCTCCGAACTGGCCCGGGGTCAGCGTGAAAATGTGGGGCTCCTCCTCCAACCGGTCCACGCCGGCGGGATTCAACTCCAGCTCCCACGAACCCGGATCGTCGTGCCCGTTGGTGCCGATCGAATTGGGCACGTTATAGTGATACAGCTTGCCGATCCGCGCGGCGAAATACCCTTGCAGCCGGAAAGCCTGGGGCAGGCTGATCTGCGCGGGGATGGTCTGCCGGAACAGTTCCGCGTTCCGCAGGATGCCGGTGCTGTTCGGGTACAAGCCTGTCAGCAGCGAGTTGCGGCTGGGCCCGCACAGCGGAAACTGGCAGTAGGCACGCTCGAAGCGTACGCCGCGCGCCGCCAAGCGGTCGAGGTTGGGCGTTTTGGCCAACGGGTCGCCATAGCAGCCGAGCATGTTATTCAGGTCGTCCGACATCAGCAGCAGGACGTTCGGGCGACCGGCGTCGGCCGCGGCAGCGTGGCTGCCGAGCGCGGCCACCACAAGCAAACTGGCAAGGCGAGTCAGGGATGGCATCGGGGAGACTCCTTGGGGCAGCAAGTTGAAGACGAAACACCCGCAGGAACTTCGGCTGCTGGTACGACCCGCCGCCGGCAGCTCGCAAGTCGCGCCGCGCTATTTGCTCCCTATCGTAGCAACTCCGCGCGCCGCGTTCGATGCCCTTCCGTTGTCAGTCCAGGGCGAGTCCCCGTTTCGACCCCGTCCGTAATGACCGTCATCCACCCGTTGGCACCGTTGCTCACCAAGGAACGGCTCCGCCGTGCTGGCAAGAGTCTCTTTGTTAAGCCTCCAAGTGCCAGATGTGAGGCGTCGCAGGTGGCGTCAGCTGCCGTCGGCGCGGTAGAATTCGTCCCAACACAGAATTGTCGACAACTCGCCAAGGCCCACGTCTTGCCCTCGTGTGTCCGACCTGCTTGACGCAACGAACTGCCACGCTCGCGGATCTACACCCACGGCCGAATTCCTCGGAGACCTGATCGATGCAGGCTTTCACTCGCTTGACCCTGGTACTGCTCGTTGTCCCCGGCCTTTCGTGGGCTGCGGCCCAGGACGATTTGGCCCGCGGTTTTGCCGAGCCGCCGCCGGAGGCCCGAACGCGTGCTTTCTGGTGGTGGCTGAACGGGAACGTCACCCCGGCGGCTATTACCCGGGACCTGGAAGAGCTGCGGGACAAGGGGTTTGGCGGCGTCTTGTTGTTCGACGCCGACGGCAGCAACCAGGATGGCAACCGGCGGGTGTCGGCCGGCCCGGCGTTCTTGAGCCCCGAGTGGCGCGAGCTGTTCCGGCACGCCGTGCGCGAAGCCGAACGGGTCGGGCTGGAACTGAGCGTGAACATCCAGAGCGGCTGGAACCTGGGCGGCCCGCTGGTGGCCCCTGCCCGCGCGGCCAAGCTGGTCACCTGGTCGCAGACCGTGATCGCCGGGCCGGGCGAGGTCGTGGTGGACTTGCCGGAGCCGCCGCGACGAGTCGACTTGTATCAGGACATTGCCGTGGTGGCCTACCGCGATCCCGGCCGAGACCCGGCGTACGAGATCGCTGCCAGCTCAGCGCATACCGAATTTCCGGCGCGTCTGGCGGTCGACGGCGTGGCGGCGAGCTTCTGGGTCTCGGGCGGTCTCAAGCCGGGCGAGGGTCCGTCGCCCCAGCGGCCGGAATGGCTCCAAGTCACGTTCCCCGAACCGCTCGCCGTCAGCGGCGTTTGGATCTCCGGCCGGCCGGGCTACGGCCCGCGGCAGGGCGAAGTGCAAGCGGCCGACGCCGAGGGCCGCTGGCAGACGGTCTGCAGCCTGTCGTGCCCGGACGGCACGCCAACCAAGGTTCGCTTCGACGCCGTGCGCGGCACCGCATTTCGCTTCATGTTCCACCAGGCGTACGATCGCGGTACGGCTGCCGCCCCGCGGAATGTCCAGGTGGCCGAGATCGGGCTGCTGGCTGACGACGGCCGGGAACTGCTGGCTCGCCATCGGCCGATTGAACGGCTGGAACATAAGCTGGCCGCGCACGAGTTAGGCGGCTCGGCGCCCGACGGCAGCGTGCTGCTGGAGGATGTGCCTGCGGTGCCCGGCGAGGAGGACTGCCGCAGCGCCGAGATCCTCGATCTGTCCGCCCACATGGACGCGGCCGGCCGGCTCCGCTGGCAGGCGCCGCCGGGCGACTGGGTCGTGCTGCGGCTGGGAGCGACAGGTTCCGGGGCCCAGGTCAGCACAGCCAGCGAGGGCTGGAACGGCCTGGTGCTGGACTACCTGGACGCGGACGCCCTGCGGTGGTACTGGCAGGAGGTCGTGCAACGGCTGATCGACGACGCCGGCCCGGCGGTCGGCAAGACCTGGAAGTACGTCCAGACGGACAGCTGGGAGTGCGGCGGCATGAACTGGACGCCCGGGTTCCGCGACGAGTTCCGGCGGCGGCGCGGTTACGACTTGCTGCCTTTCCTGCCGGTGTTGGCCGGTAAGATCGTCGACACTCGGGAAACCACCCATCGCTTCCTGGCCGATTTCCGCCGGACGATCGGCGACTGCATCGCGGCGAACCACTACGGCGTGATGCAGGAACTGGCACAGCGGCATGGGCTGGGGATTCACCCCGAGTCGGGTGGCCCGCACGGGGCGCCAATCGACTCGCTGCAGTGCTTGGGCCTGAGCGAGATCCCGATGTCCGAGTTCTGGGCCAAGTCGTGGCGGCATCGGGTCAGCGACGAGAGCCGGTTCTTCGTCAAGCAGCCTGCTTCCGCCGCGCATACCTATGGACGGCGCTTGGTGGCTGCGGAAGGCTTCACCACCATCGGGCCGCACTGGCAAGAGACCCTGTGGGACAATCTGAAGCCGTCGTTCGATCGGGCCTGCTGCGAGGGCCTGAACCGGCTGTTCTGGACGCTGGTCACTTGTTCGCCGGTGGAGCAGGGCCTGCCGGGTCAGGAGATGTTCGCCGGCACCCACTTCAATCCGAACTCGACCTGGTGGGACAAGTCGCACGCGTTCCTGGACTACCTGAACCGCTGCCAATACCTGCTCCAGCAGGGCCATTTCGTCGCCGACGCGTGCTACTACTACGGCGACCACGTGCCGAACTTTGCGCAGCTGAAGAAGTCCGATCCCGCCCTGGTTCTGCCAGGTTACGACTACGACGTGGCCACCGGCGAGGTCGTGCTGACGCGCATGGAGGTTCAGGATGGCCGTCTGGTCCTGCCCGACGGGATGAGCTACCGGCTGCTGGTCCTGCCGAACCGCACCAACGTCTCGCTGCCGGTTTTGCGAAAGGTCAAACAGTTGGTCCAGGCGGGGGCAACGGTGCTGGGCCCCCGACCGCAGACGGCCAAGGGCCTGGAGGGTTTTCCGGGCTGCGACGACGAAGTCCGGGCCATCGCGGCGGAACTCTGGGGACCCGCCGAAGAGCAAGCGGCGGCCGTGCGCCCGGTGGGCCGGGGCCGGGTAATCTCGGGCTCGACGGCGCGGGAAGTTCTGGCGGCCGACGGCGTGCCGCCCGATGCGGAGTTTCTGAGCCAAGCCGCGGAGCCGACGCCGGCGCCGGCCATCGATTACATCCACCGTCGCACCGAGCAGGCGGACATCTATTTCGTCAGCAACCAGGACGCAACCAGTGCCAGCATTCGGGCCGTATTCCGTGTGGCAGGACGCCAGCCGGAACTGTGGGACCCCGTCTCCGGCCGGATCGGCGACGTTCCGGTACTCACCGTATCCGGCAGCCAGACGAGCGTGGCCCTGGAACTGCCGGCTTATGGCTCCGTATTCGTTGTCTTTCGCGCTCCGCTGTCCACCGCCTTCCCGTCATCACACGCGACGAATCCAGCGGTCTTGTCCACGGCCACGGAACTCACCGGACCGTGGCAGATTGCGTTCGACCCGCGCAGGGGCGGGCCGGCGACGGTGACGTTCGAGCGACTGGAGGATTGGACCCAACGGCCGGAAGAAGGCATCCGGCACTACTCCGGCACCGCCGTGTACCGCCAAGCCTTCGCGCTGCCGCCGCAGGGCCAGGCGGCCTTGGCGGCCGGCAAGCCGCTGTTCCTGGACTTGGGCGTGGTCAAAGAGTTGGCCGAGGTGAGCTTGAACGGCCAAAACCTGGGGGTCGTATGGTGCCCGCCGTGGCGAGTGGAGGTGACCCAGGCGGTGCGGCCGGAAGGCAATTCGCTGGAGATCGAGGTCGTGAACTTCTGGCCGAATCGCTTGATCGGCGACGCGGCCTTGCCGCCCGACCAGCGGCGCACGGCGACCAACATCACCAAGTTCACCGCCGACTCGCCCCTGCTGCCGTCCGGCCTCCTGGGACCAGTGACCTTGCAGCTCGCAGAGTAAACGCCCACACTGTCGGATACGCGGCGCGCCTGCGTTGAACGGCAAGCCGAAGGCGACTGCGTATTCCCTCCGCCGACACCTTCAGCTTGCCGTCAAACGAGACAGCCATGATTCGATCTGCAACGCTACTCACCGCGTGCGTGGTCCTCCTGCTTGGCACGGTTTCCCGCGCAGCCGAGGATGCCCTGCGGCAGGAATTCCTCGCGCCTCCCGATTCGGCGAAGGCTTGGTGCTATTGGTGGTGGCTCAACGGAGCGGCCAGCCAGGATGGCATCACTCGGGACTTGGAGGAGATGAAGAAGCAGGGCATCGCCGGAGCCTTGCTGTTCGATGCGGGCGAAGCCGGGGCAGAAGCTCCGCGCGGGCCGGCGTTCATGAGCCCCGCATGGCGCGAACTGTACCGGCATGCCGTGCTCGAAGCCGACCGCTGCGGGATCGTGCTGGGCGTGAATCTGTGCAGCGGCTGGAACTGCGGCGGCCCCTGGGTGACGCCGGAGCACGCGGCCAAGAATCTGGTCGCGGTCCAGGCCGCGGTCCAAGGCCCGGGGCGAGTCACTCTGACGCTGCCCAAGCCGCAGGCCGTGCAGGACTACTATCGCGATGTCGCCGTCCTGGCCGCGCCGGTGCCGGACGATGGGCTGGCCCGTTGCACGCTGGTCGCCAGTTCCCACTATCGCGACTACGCCCCGGCCTTGGCGGAGGACGGCGACGAGGCGTCGCGCTGGATCTCCAACGGCGACCAGCCCGGCATGGGCCCGACGCCCCAGAAGCCGGAATTCCTGCAATTCGACTTCGCCGCTCCCTGGCCGGCCGCGGGCGTCTACCTCAAGCCGTATTCGGACTGCGGCCCGAAAGATGTCGAGGTGCAGTGCTCGGACGACGGCACGACGTTTCGGTCACTCCTGCAGGCGACGCTGGAACCGCATGCCGAGCGGACGCTCGTGTTCGACGAAACCCGGGCCAAGCATTTTCGGGTTCTGTTCCACTCGTCGCAGCCTTATCGCGGCGAAAACTGGAATGTGCAGGTGGCGGAGATCGCCCTGCTGGCCAAGGACCGCCTGGCGGACCCGAAGCCCGCGTCGCGCTTCCTGTGGGACGCCCGCCGCGCGGTGGATGTGACCCGCATGATGGATCAAGACGGGCGGCTCGCTTGGGAAGCCCCCGCAGGCAGCTGGCAGGTGCTGCGGATCGGCTGCACGCTGCACGGCAATCCGATCAAATGCGTCGGCTCGGGGCCCACCGGCCTGGAGATCGACACGATGAGCGCCGCGGCGATGGATGCGCATTTTGCCGAGACGGGCGCCAAGCTGATCGCCGATGCCGGGCCGCTGGCCGGCAAGTCGCTGCAGTACTTTCACATCGACAGCTGGGAACTGGGCCAGCCGACGTGGACGCCGGCGATGCGGGACGAGTTCCAGCGGCGGCGCGGCTATGATCCCCTGGCCTGGCTGCCGGCCGTCTTGGGGCGGACCGTGGACAGCGCCGCCGAGACGCGGCGGTTCCTGCAGGACTATCGCCGCACGGCGGCCGACTTGGTGGCGGCCAATTACTACGGCCGGCTGCGCGAACTGACCGTCGCCGGCGGCCTGCGCGGCATCCACCCGGAATCCGGCGGGCCGTTCTTCACGCATTGGATCGATGCCCTGCAGTGCCTGGGGGTCAACGACGTGCCGATGGGCGAGTTCTGGAAACGTAACCGCGAGCCGGACGGCCCGATCACGCACCAGCACAACCCCAGTTTGAAGCAGGCGGCCTGTGCCATGCACATCTATGGAAAACCGGACTGCCAGGCCGAAGCTTATACGTCGTTCGGCTGCGACTGGAAGGACGATCCGTGGAGCATGAAGGACATCGGCGACGCGGCCCTGTGCGAAGGGCTGACGCGGAACGTGCTGTGTTTCTGGGTTCATCAGCCCCGGTTGGACGCCCGGCCCGGATTCCAGTGGGCACATGTCGGCACGCACTTCGACTGCCACTTGACGTGGTGGCCGATGAGCGGCGCATGGCTGACGTATCTGGCCCGCTGCCAGCACCTGTTGCGGCAGGGCTTGTTCGTCGCCGACGTGGCCTACCTGCAGGACGAAGCGATTCCCGGTTTCCTGCCGCCGCGGCCCAGCCAGCGGCCCGCCGGCTTCGACTATGACGTGCTGAACGCCGAAGTGCTGTTGACCCGCGTTTCAGCCCGCGACGGCCGGCTGACGCTGCCGGACGGGATGAGCTATCGCTATCTGGTGCTGCCCCAGCAGCCCGACGCCGTCCTGTCGCCCGCAACGCTGCAGAAGGTCAACGAGCTGGCGGAAGCCGGCGTGTCGGTTGTCGGTCCGAAAACGCTGGCCGGCTCGGTCCCGAAACTGCGTGAAGGGCCCTGGGACGCCGTGGCGGCCGCGGACGGCCTGGCGCCGGATGTTGAGTTCCGCGAGACTTCGGCCGGGTCCAGTTTCGATTGGATCCACCGCCGTCGCGGCGAGACGGACATCTACTTTGTCAGCAACCAGAGTTCTCAGGACGCTGCCGCCCGAGTCCTGTTCCGCGTGCGCGGCCGGCAGCCGGAACTGTGGGACGCCGTCACCGGCGCAACTCGCGACCTGCCGGATTGCCGCGACGAAGCCGGCCGCACGCTTGTGCCGCTGCAATTCGCCCCGCGGCAGAGCTGGTTCGTCGTGTTCAGGGAGGGAACGGAAGACGCGAAACACGCACCAGACGCCAAGAACTTTCCAGAGCAGGAAGTGCTGCAGCAGATCGGCGGCCCCTGGCAGGTACAGTTCGATCCACAGTGGTTCTATCCGGACCAGGGCACAGGCGGGAAGGTGGTCTTCGACCAGTTGGATGACTGGACAAAGCGGCCGGAGGAGGCGATCAAGCACTTTTCCGGCATCGCGGCCTACCGGACGACGTTTCCAGCTCCGAGCGAACAGCCACGATCCGCCATCTTCCTGGATCTCGGCACGGTCAAGAACGTCGCGCGCGTCCGGCTGAACGGCCGCGATCTGGGCGTGGTGTGGACTGCGCCGTGGCAGGTGGAGATCAGCGGCGCGTTGCAGTCCGGCCCGAACGAACTGGAGATCGAAGTGGCCAATCTGTGGCCCAACCGGCTGATCGGCGACGCGACGCTGCCGCCGGACCAGCGGCGGACCGTGACGAATGTCCGCACCTACGACACGTTGACCAGCGGTATGTATGGCTGCCAGCAGTGCGTGGAACGTCAGAAGGCCGGCCGGCCGGCCGAACTGACATCCTCCGGTCTGCTAGGGCCGGTTACCATCCGGCAGCATAAGTAACGTCCCGTAATTGAGCGCCGGATTGCGGAGAAACGGCAAGCCATAGAAACGCCAAACCGGATCTTGCTCCGTGAGTGACGAGTTGTTCGAATTCAGGGACAAGTCATGCCCTCGACCTCTACACCAAAAGGCTCCACGATGAATGCTCGCTTGCATCCGCCCGAATCGCTGTGCCTCCCGCACTTGGCTGGCCAACTACTGTCGAAACTTGCGACGCTGGTTCTGATCCTCGCGCCCGCAGAATGGTCGATCTGTGCGGAGAATCAAGGCGACAACGCCGCGGTTCGCGATCGCCCCAACATCGTCTTGATCCTGGCCGATGACTACGGGTTGGATGGCGTGAGTTGTTTTGGTTCGGACACATTCAAGACGCCGAACATCGATGCCTTGGCCCGTGACGGTCTGCGGTTCGAGAATGCCTATTGCACCCCGCTGTGCGGACCGACGCGCTGCTTGTTGATCACCGGACGGTACGGCTTCCGCACCGGCGGTCTGACCAATCAGACGGCGGGTCGCCCGACGCCGGCGGACGAGCCGTCGGTCGCCAGAACGCTGAAGCAGGCCGGCTACGCGACCGGGCATTGCGGGAAGTGGCGTCAGATGGGCGCGTTGCCGGGCGACTGGGGCTTTGACGAATCCATCACCGATCCGACGGCGGGCGGCTACTACTGGAAGACGAACTACACGAAGAACGGCGAGTTGATCGAAGCCGGCCGGGAGATCTACTATCCCGACGTCTGCCACGAGTTTGCCCTGGATTTCATTCAGCGGCACCGCGAGCAGCCATTTTTCTTCTACTATGCGTCGCACCTGGTGCACGGTCCGATCCTGCGGACGCCGGACACCCAGGCAGGCGAGACCGCTCCCGAGCAACTGTACGCGGACAACGTGGCGTACTTGGACAAGCAGGTCGGCGAGCTGGTGGCCCACATCGACCGGCTGGGCCTGCGCGAAAAGACGTTGATCCTGTTCAGCGCCGACAACGGGACGGCTCACCAGTCGCGGACGCTCCAGGGCCGCGCGCTGAGCGGCCAGAAAGGCAGCATGCTGGATTGCGGCGCCCACGTGCCCTTGATCGCCAGCTGGAAAGGGACCACGCCGGCGGGCCAGGCGACGCGCAACCTGGTGGACTTTAGCGACTTGTTCGCCACGTTTGCCGATCTGGCCGGCGCGCCACTGCCCGCGGGTGTGACGCAGGACGGCAAGAGCTTTGCGAAGCAGCTGCGCGGCCAGGCAGGAACGCCGCGGGATTGGATCTTCGTGCAGCTCGGCCCGAACTGGTACGTCCGCGAGCCAGGTTGGAAGCTGAACAATCACGGCGAGCTGTTCGACATGAGCGACGCACCGTTCGTCGAAAAGCCGACGGCCGCCGACGCGTCGCCCGACGCCGGCGCAGCTCGCCAACGTCTGCAGGCCGTGCTCGACCAGCTCGCTCCCGACAAGGGCCACACCGCCCCGAAGGATGTCGCCCCCAAGGCGAAAAAGAAAGGCGCCAAGGCCCGAAAACAGGCCGCGGCCGCTTGAGGACTCGCCATCGCCCCGCCTCGCGCCGCCCGCCGGGCACTCAAAACCGGCACATTTCACCGGCGCGGCAGGAAACGCACGGTCTGGTCCGCAATCGCCTGTTCCTTCCGCCAACCGGTGAATCGGCGTCCGGGCCGGACCGATAAACAGAACGTCACGCGAACGAGAGGACGTTCCCCATGCCCATTTCCCTGCACATTCAAGACCTGTCCGCGGCGGAAATCGCCGAGTTGCTGGCCAAGCAAGGCCACAAGGTGCCGCCCTCGCTCGTGCCCGACCTCAAGTTGTTCCTGTACGAAATCGATCGTATGAAGAGCAGCAATCCGGGTGACGAGCCCACGGGCGAGTTGGAAGCGGCGGCGTGAAGGCTGCCGGAATTTACTTCTTTCACCGCCATCATCCGCTTGTTCCGGCCCTCGCTGGCGGCCCGCTTCTGCCAGGCAGCGTTATCCCGCATACGGTAGCTCCTGACACTCCCACTCGCTGGCGCTTCGGGCTACCGTAGGACGGATTGTCAATCCGTCCCACAGGGACGCGTCTGCCACGTTTGGACTGACCCGACGGCAGACAGGCCGTTCTCTGCGGCGTTGTTCGTCCGGCGTCCAGGCGTTAGAATTCGAACTCGCAGCAACGCTGCAGGGACAACCCGCCATTGGCCTGCTGGCACCTTACCCGCATGCTCTCCCCGGAGTACCGGGGCGCGGGAGTTGTTTCGTGAGCGTTGCTAACGGAAGACGCTTTCCCGGCGGAGGAACACGGTGTCCACCAAACCACGCAGTATCGGCGACGTTCTCCAGGAGTTCGCCCAGCACCGGCAGCTGATGCAGCAGGAACTGCAAAAGGTGATTGTCGGCCAGAACGAGGTGATCGAGCAGTTGTTTGCGGCCATCTTTACCCGCGGCCACTGCCTGCTGGAGGGCGTCCCCGGCTTGGCCAAGACGATGATGGTCAGCACGCTGTCGCAGATCCTGGACGTGGCGTTCAAACGCGTCCAGTTCACGCCCGACTTGATGCCCTCGGATATCACGGGGACCAACGTCCTGGAAGAGGAGAGCACTGGCCGACGCAATTTCCGCTTTGTCGAAGGCCCCGTGTTCACCAATATCCTGTTGGCCGACGAGATCAACCGCACGCCTCCCAAGACCCAGGCGGCCTTGCTGCAAGCGATGCAGGAACGCGAAATCAGCGTCGGCCGCACCACGTACCCGTTACCGGAGCCGTTTTTCACCATCGCCACCCAGAACCCGATCGAGCAGGAAGGCACGTACCCGCTGCCGGAAGCCCAGCTGGATCGGTTCATGTTCAACATCAAAGTCGACTATCCGACGGCGGAGGAGGAGGAGCGGATTCTGGCGGTTACGACGCGGCAGGAGAAGGTCGAGGTGCGGAAGGTGATGTCCGCCAAGGTCATCGTCAACGTCCAGCGGCTGGTCAATTCCGTGGCCGTCAGCGAGTACATCATCAAGTATGTGGCGCGCGTGGTGCGGGCCACGCGGCCCAAGGACCCCACGGCCCCGGGATTCGTCCGCGACTTGGTCGACTGGGGAGCCGGCCCACGGGCCGGCCAGTTCCTGATCAACGGCGGCAAGGCCCTGGCCGCGATGGACGGCCGGTTCTCCGTCTCCGTGGACGACGTCCGCCGGATCGCCGTTCCGGTCCTGCGGCACCGAATCAGCACGAATTTCCAAGCGCAGGCCGAGGGCCTGGGCACGGACGACCTGATCCGCCGCCTGCTGAAAGAAATCCCCGAGCCCGAGATCCCCAAATTCGTCAGCGCCGCCGCCCCCAAAGCCCCCACGCCCCCACCGCCGCCAAACGCCTAACCTCGCCTCAGCCCAAAACAGCGCCCACTGGCAACTGACAACTGACCAATGACTCTTCCCCCCGTCTTCGATTCTGACGAGGCCGCACACTGGCGATCCCAATGGAATCTGGCTCCCGGGGTGTCCTACTTGAATCACGGTTCGTTCGGGCCGCCTCCGCGTCCCGTGCAAGCCGCACGCCGGGCGTGGCAGGAGCGGCTGGACTCCCAGCCGATGGACTTCTTTGTGCGGCAGTTCGAGCCGGCTTGGTTCCACGCCCGGCGGCGATTGGCCGAGTTGATTGGGGCCGCCGAAGGCAACTTGGTGTTTGCCGAAAACGCGACCGCCGCGATGAACGTCCTGGCCGCCAGCCTGTCCTTGCGTCCGGGCGATGAAGTCCTGTTGACGGACCACGAATACGGCGCCGTGCAGCGGATCTGGCGGCGGGCGGTCGAGCAGGCCCCGGGGGCCAAGTTGATGGAAGCGAAACTGCCGTTGCCGATCGAGGCGGCCGAGCAGGTCGTCCAGGCGGTGTTCGCGGCCGCCACGGACCGGACGCGTCTACTGGTCGTCAGCCACATCACGTCGGCGACCGCCGTCACGTTGCCGGTCGAGCCGATTGTGGCCGAGGCCCGACGCCGCGGCATCCCGGTCTGCATCGACGGGCCGCACGCGGTCGCCCAATTGCCGCTGGCGTTGGATCAGCTGGGCTGCGACTACTATTGCGCCAGTTGTCACAAATGGCTGTGCGCTCCCTTCGGCAGCGGGTTCCTGTACGTCGCGCCGCCACACCAGGCCGCGATCCGGACGCCGCAACTCAGCTGGGGCCGGCTGCCGCCGGGGCCGCTGGAGGTGTGGAGCGACGAGTTCGTCTGGTCCGGCACGCGGGATCCGTCGGCCTACTTTGCCGTCCCGGCCGCGATCGACTTTCTCGACCAGGTCGGACTGGACCGTTTTCGGCGGCAGACGCACGCGTTGGCGTGCTACGCTCGCCAGCAACTCGTTGGCTTGACAGGCCTGGCGCCGATCACGCCCGACTCGCCGGACTGGTACGGCTGTATGGCTCACGCCCCGCTGCCGCCAGGCGACGCACGCACCCTGCAACAGCAGCTGTGGACCGAATACGGAATCGAAGTCCCGATCATCGCCTGGCGCGACCGCCGCTGGATTCGCGTTTCGTGCCACTTGTACAACACCAGCCAGGAAATCGACCGGCTGGTCGCCGCGGTTCGGCAGCTGCTGGCTCGCGGCGAATGACGACGTCCCCGATGACGAATCAGATGCGGGCAGCGCCGCCCGTCACGCGTCCGGCTCGGAGATATTGTCCCACGTCAAACCGATCTTGCGGGCCGCGTAGCCGACTTCGCGCAGGTAGTCGCCGTAGACCATCAGCCAGTGGGAATCGCGGGCTTCGCGGATCAGCCGCTTCCACTGGCCCTGGATTTCCACGTCCTGCTGGCTGCGGCAGATGGCAAAGCAGGGATTGTCGCGGACCAGGCCGCGGAGGCCGACCCAGCGGCCGGTGGCGTATTCGGGGCTGATCGCGCAGACCTGCTGGCCCAGCGGCATTTCGATCTTGGGCGCCGCCCCGAAATCGGACTCGTAATGCGTCATGATCCGCGCCGGCTCGTATCGCTGGCCGTCCATCCGCCGCGGCGCGGTGCAATGGGCACAGGTCACCAGCGCTTTGTGGGGAAACGTCGAGTTGTGCAGGAACACGGGCTTGCCGGCGATGTAATGCAGCAGCACGCCCGGCGGGACGGCGACGAAATCGGATTCACAGAACGCCAGGTAGCCTTCGTCGTTCAGCCAGCTGAGCGTCATACAGGCGGTGGTGTCGGAGACCGCCAAGGCCGTCCCCATGCAGGCGTTGATCGTCAGCGCCGGGGCCTGATGCTCGCGGAGCCATTGCCGGAACACGACGTACAGGGCGAACGCCCGGTGAATGAACTCCTTCTTGGTTTCCAACCGCGTGTTCGGCAGGGCCAGGTAACGGTCCGTCCAGGCAGCCAGCTGGGTCTGCAGGGCCGTGTCCGTGGCGATCGCCTTCAGGCGGGCCGCCAGGTCGTCGTAGCTGACTTCGACCAGGTCGAACTGGTAGCGCTGGCGAGCCACGTCGGGCGCGGTCGGGTCCCACTTGCCTGCCGGGCCGCCCAAGGCCACGACGCGCTGGCCGACAAAGTTCTTCAAGCCGTACAGCGCCCGCAACCGCCACAGGACTTCGTCGTAATCATCGACCACGACGTCGTCCAGCGTCACGCCGCCGTGCGAGTCGGCGCTGTTCTGCTGCCACAGTTCGGGCGAAGGGACTTTGAAGTGCCGCACGCCCAGGCACTCGTAGCCGTAGTACGTCGGTCCCGATCTGTGCCGCACGAAGACCACCGTGTCCCGGCGGGGATCGGCCGCACAGCAGGGCTGGAACAGGCCAGCGTTCGAGGCGGCGTACAGCAGCACGGCGTCGAAGTCGCCGGTTTGCAGTTCAGCCGCCTGTTCGCGCGTCGTGACCTTGGCGACCGGCAGGATCTCCAGCGGGAATCCGGCCCTGGCGGGCAGCGTCTGCAATTCGCCCGCGATCCGCTGCAGTTCCTCGGCCGCCGCGGGCTCGTTGACGATCTCGCTCCAGGACCGCCACGAGGTCTTGTCCCGCGGCGACATCACCGCGTGGGCCAGAATGGGCTGGACGCGCAACGGCCGTCCGGTCACCACCGGCGGCTTGTCCGGATCCCAGGGCTGAACCGCCGTGCCTTCGGCGGACAAGGCCGAGGACAGTCCCAGCATTCCGCCGGCCAGGCCGGCGGCGGTCAGAACTCCAAACTCGCGGCGGTTCAGGCAGTGTTGGCACATGGGCAACTCCTGGGGGATCGAGCCAAGAGGGGCACGCTGTAGTGTGAAACTCCAACGGCCTCAGCTGTACGCCTTGATCACCTTGACCAGTCCGGCGGCGATTTGCTTGACGTCCTCAGCCGAGAACGTCGGGAACGCGAAGCAGGTAAAGGTGTGGGCCTCGTGCCAGCGGGCGTTGGGGACTTCGACCTGGCGGTAGTCGACGCTGGCCGGGTCAGTGTACTCCCGGGAAGTGAACGGGAAGCCCGTGCGGCCGAAACCGTTGCCTTCCAGGAACGCCCGCTCGGTGTGGCACTGCGGCCAGAACACCTTCCAGCACGGACAGCCCTCGGCGGCGGCCGCTTTGACGAACTGCTGGATGTCGCAATTCATATTCTCGATGTCCAGCGAGAACGCGGTCACGTACCAGCCGTTCTGCCGTTCCGGCGTGTCGACCGGGCAGAATTTCACTTGCGGCAACGGGGCCAGGGCATCCAGCAGGATCCGCCCGTTGCGGCGGCGAGCGGGCATGTTCCAGTTGTCCATGCGGGCCAGTTCCGCCAGGCCGATCGCCGATTGCATCTCGGTCATCCGGTAGTTCCAGCCCACACGGTTGTGGATGTAGGGCAGATGCTGTTCCAGTTCCAGCAGGTTCATGCGTTTGCGCACGTCGTAGCCGTGGTCGCGAAAACTGCGCGCCTGCCACGCCAGTTCTTCGTCGTCGGTCGTGACCATCCCGCCTTCGCCGCCAGTGGTAAACGTCTTGTTCTGGCAGAAGCTGCACGCGGCCATCTTGCCCAGCGTTCCCGTCTTCTGACCCTTGTAGGAACCGCCAAAGGCTTCCGCATTGTCCTCGATCACGAACAGGTCATGTTTCTTGGCAAAGGCCGTGACCTTGTCCATATCGCAGACGTTGCCGTACAGGTGGACCGGGATGATGGCCTTGGTCCGTGGCGTCACCAGCTTTTCCGCCGATTCGAGGCTGATGCAATGGTCGTCCAGATTCACGTCGGCAAAGCGGGGAATCGCGCCGGCTTGCACGACCGAAAAACTGGTGGCGATGAACGTATAGCTGGGCACGATCACCTCGTCGCCCGGCCCGATCCCCAGGGCGGCCAGCGAGACGTGCAGCGCGGCGGTGCCGGTCGCGACGCTGATCGCGTACTTGCTGCCCTGCCACTGGGCGAACTCGCGCTCGAATTGCATTCCCTTGGGGCCCGTCCAGTAGTTGACCTTGCCCGAACGCAACGTCTGGACGACGGACTCGATCGCTTCGCCGCTGAACTTGGGCCACGGGGTGAGGGCGTTGGTTACCGCCTTGGGGCCGCCGTCAATTGCCAGTTTTTCGCTGCCTGCTGCCATGGTTTTCTTCTCCCTGAAATGGTCGGTGAGTCTGCGTGGCAGAACGTCGTCAAACTTTGCTGGCCTTCGGAGACGACTCTTGTCTGTGCCACAAGAGATCAAGACCGCCGAAAGTCCCGTGTAGTCTACCAGCAGCCCAACCCGGGAAACAAGCGAGGGACCGCGTGATCTCGGACCGGAGTTCCCGCTCTGACGAGCTGAGCATGCGTTTCCTGCGGGCAACAGCTGATTCGAGCTGGTATGTCGTAAACGGCCCTTGCTCGCGATGATCAATCGGCTCCAGGTACGCGGGCAGGAGCGGCGCAACTTGCTGGTTCCAAGAGAGTCTCTTTTCGCGGCGGGGTTTGCGCGCCTTCGGTCTCAAACCGAAGCAGCAGCAGCTTCTGTCCCGCCGGGTCGAAAATCAAACAGTCCTGTAGCCCCGGCGGGAGCTCGAACTGCCGTCGCTGAACGCCGGTCTCGGTGTCCCACATCGTGGCCCATTTGCTGGCCGAGAAAGCGAATCGCTTGCCGTCCGGACTGAACGTGAAATCGGCATTGTCCACGAAGTACCCCGGCGGAACGTCCAGGCAGTGCAACAGCCTGGGCGGGGCGAGAGCCCAGACGCCCACTTGCCAACGGTGCGACAGGGCCGCCACGTATCGGCCGTCCGGCGAAAAGGCAACCGCCAGAACGCGGTTGGCAACGGGATCGATTTGGCAGGTTCGCTCGCCGCTTGCGACGTCCCAGAGCAGCGGCCAATTGTTCGCCCCGGACGCCAGGCTCATGCCGTCGGGACTGAACGCAACGCCGTAGACATCCTGCATCGAACCGCGGCAGCCGAAGGAGGGCGTGACGCGGAAGCAGGCTTACGGACTCGCCGGAGCCGGAACCACTGGGACAAATCCGTCGGCGTCCGGCACGATCGACTTGGCCGAGACCTGCGTTTCGAGTTGGAGGACGTGCTGACCGAGATCGCCGGCGACATCGCCCGGGCGTGGCGCTAGCCGGCGCGCTCGACCAGCGCTTCCCAGGCCTGGCGTTGTTCGACCAGCGCCTGGATCCGGTCGGGGACCGCGTCGCCGCGTTCGGCCAGCGCCCAGCCTTCCCAGTTCGCTTGCCGCAGCAGCTCGACCATTTGCTGATACGGGTACTGGGGGTCGTTCAGGTCGTGGAGGTGGATGACTCGCGACAGGACGTCCTTGACCAGGTTGAAATTCGCGACGAATCCTGCGCCCTGCGTATCGCGGGCATCGCAGTTCAGTCGCACCCGCACGCAGGGCTGGGTGACGCGATCCATGATGGCCCGCAACGTGGGCAGCTCGCCGGCCGGGCCGTGGGCTTCGAGCGACACTTCTTGGCCCAAGTCAGCGGCGAACTTGCCCAGTTCGTCCACGGCCCGCGCAATCTGCTCGATCGTCTTCTCCCGCGGCACGTCGCGGTGGAACTGGTTTGGAAAGACCCGCACGACGTCGCAGCCCACGTCGTGACTCAGCTGCAGGTGCGACTTGGCCGCCTCGATGGCCGCCCGCAGCTTGTCCGGCTCGGGCCAGTCCAGGCGTTCGCTGCAGGCGATGCTGACCACGCGCACGGGACTGGCCGCGAACCGCTGCTTGACTTCCGCACGCTGCGCCGCCGTAAGCGCCACTTCGACACCGTGGGCGTAATTTGAACAGGTGCGGAGTTCCACGCCATAGACCCCTGCCCGGGCACAGTTGGCGATCAGCGTCGGGATGCCCCAGTCCTTGCCCCAGGTGTACGTGGCCAGGCCGAACCGCAGTTTCGACGCGGGGGCGGCCGGCGACTGGGCGGCGGACAGCGGCGACGGTCCGAGGCCGACCACGGCGCACGCGCCGAACGCGGTGCTCAGGAAGTTCCTTCGGGAAGTCGTTCGGTGGTTGGTGGTCATGCGATTCTCCATGATGTCTTGGCGATGGCCTTGCGGGTGGTTCGGGTTGAGATTACCCTCTCGCTGGCGCTTCGGGTTTCGATTTCCCTCTCGCTGGCGCTTCGGGTTTCGATTTCCCTCTCGCTGACGCTTCGGGTTACGGGGGGGAAAGGGGGCGCGATCAGACCTGCTCGGGTACGACAAAGGGGGCGCGGTATTCACGCGTGACCAAGGGGTTCGCCGCCGCGCTGAACTCGCCGACGAAACGCTCGCTGTCGGGATCGAACGTGAGCATGGCGCCCAGGGTGGCGGGCGTCTTGTCCAGGTCCACGCCGTTGGCCAGCAGGTGAGACTGGAATCGCTGGTAGGCGGCGGCCAGTTCCTGGTTGCCTGCGATCCGCTCGCGGATTTGGGCATCCGGCAACGAGCGCCCGACGCGATGCGAGATGTTCCCCAGGTGCACCAGCGCGGCCGAGAGGTGGCCTTGCAACACATCGCTGACCAGGTCGTCCACGCGGCGGCTGCGCACCGCCTGGATGAAATTCTCGTTCAGCGGCGGGGTGGTCGGCTGGAACTTCCGGATCTCCTTGCCGCCGGCATCGAAGGCGATGTGGCTGCTGACCGTGCTCAGCACGTAGCCGTGCTCGCAGTGGATGACTTTGCCGACGGGGATCCCCTGGTACGAATCCATGGCGTTGGGGCCCCACGAGTCCTTGCCGGGAACCGCGTTGGCGTGGAACGACTTGTCTTTGGGCAGAGCGCGGAACTCGGACAACACCGGCGCCGGCTCGTAGTCGTAATACACGATCAGCGTGTTGGGCGTCTGCCCGTCGTCGTCGTAGCCGAATCGCCCGCCGATGCTGATGACGTGGCGCGGCAGTCCGCCGCCGACGAACATGCGGCAGCCGTCCAGGTGGTGAATGCCCCAGTTCCCCAGTTCGCCGTTGCCGTAAGGCCATTGCCAGTGCCAATCGTAGTGCATGTTCTCCCGCTCCAGCGGCAGGAGCGGAGCCGGGCCTGACCACAAATTGTAGTCCAGCGTCGGGGGGATCGGCTGCGGGCCGCCGACCTTGCCGATACTGCACCGCGGCGAGTAATGTACGTGGCGAACCAGCTGAACGCGGCCCAAGTTCCCTTGACGCACATACTCGAGTGCCTCGGCGTGGCCGTTGGGAGACCGCGATCCGTTGGGGCATTGGACGATCCGCTGGTACTTGCGGGCAGCCTCGACCATCTGGCGACCCTCGAAGATACTGTACGAGGCCGGCTTCTGAACGTAGACATCCTTGCCGGCCTGGCAGGCCCAGACGGTCACCAGCGCGTGCCAATGGTTCGGCGTGGTGACCACGACCGCGTCGATGTCCTTGCTGTCCAGCAGTTGGCGTACGTCGGAATAGGCCGCAACCGGCTCGTTACGCTTCTGAAAGTTCTCGACCTCGGGGCGGAGATTGGCCTCGTCCACGTCGCACAAAGCCACGATTCGGACGCCGGGGACCTGGCGGAAAGCGCGGATCTCGTTGCGGCCCATGCCCCCGATTTTCGTCCGCGAGCCGACGCCGACCACGGCCAGCCGCACATCGTCGTTCGCGCCGGCGGCGCGCGACCAGGGCGTGGCGCCGACGTGGGCTCCGACCCAGGCGGCCGCAGCGGCGGCCGAACGTTGGAGAAAGCTGCGACGGGAGGTGTGGTTCATCAGCGGTCCTCTCGAGTTGCACCCGGGTGGGCGGATTGCCTCGGCTGTCGACGATCGCAGTGTCGCATGTGGGAGCGGCCGCGGCAAGATCCAGCTTACCGACATCCAGTCTTACCGGCAACAAACGCTTCGTGAAGGTGGAGAATGGGGGGTGTAACCCGAAGCGTCAGCGAGGAATCCGGCCGGAAAGCGATTCATCCTCGCTGACGCGTCGGGTTGCGAACAGCGGCTTCGCCGCATAACCTGTCGCCGCATAACCTCGGGCCATTCGCCCCACGCATCCCAGCGCTGCTCAACGTGAGCGGCTGGGGGCGGACGCAAGACGGTTGCCAGATTTCCTACGCCTTGGCGGCGGCGTGTCCTCTGTCCTGCGCTCGTCAAGTCCGCTACGTTGGTCTACAACGCCGGAGGAAATGCTCCGGATGTTGGCCGTCGCGAATGAGGAGAATCGCCATGCGTGCGCCCGCATCCAGCCGTGTTCTGCTCCTTGTCCTCTTCGTCTGCGCCGTGTCCGCAGCCGGGCAAGCCGGCGACGAACGGCTGGACTACCGCGTCGAGCTGAGCGCCGCGGCGGACGGCTTTGATGGTCAGACCTGCTGGGTTCACGCCCGGGCGGGCGTCATCCCGGCGGGAGGAGCCGGGAATTCCGGCACGACGGCCCAGGTCGTGATGACCATGCAGAAGCTGCTGTTGACCGGCTCGGACGTGTTCTATCCGTTACACAGCCTGTGGACCGACGACGGAGGCAAGACGTGGACCGAGCCGGTTCTGCAGAAGGTCTTCGAGCGGCAGAAGATGGGCGACGAAATCGAGATGACCGTCTGCGACTTCTGGCCGCGCTGGCACGCGGCCAGCGGCAAGCTGTTGGGCACCGGACACACCGTGTGGTACGAGAACAACCGCGTGATGCCGGTTCGCCGGCGGCACACAGCCTATGCCGTCTACGATCCCGCGGCGCGGGTGTGGCTGCCGTGGAAGCAGCTGGAAATGCCCGACGAACCGCGGTTTGCCAACGCCGGGGCCGGCTGCACGCAGCGCTTCGATTTGCCCACCGGCGAAATCCTGCTGCCGATCTACTTCAAGCGGCCCGAGGACAAGGTGTC
>CAIYOB010001303.1 GCA_903927685.1 uncultured Planctomycetaceae bacterium | reverse complement strand
GGCCAGGTTCCCGTTGCGGCCGGCGCAGGTCACCAGCACGTCGATGCAGCGTTTGAGGGACTTGATCTCGTCGTCCGGCTTCCACGACCACTGGGTGCCGAGCGTCATGCAGGTTTCCCAAGGCCGCGCTAACTGAAACGTCCCCAAGCGTTGTTCCGGCGTATCAAAATCCCCCGGCAGACCGCAGCGGTTGTTGATGATCAGCTGCGGCTGCAGCGTGCGCATCAGGCGGAACAGATTCTCCGAGTCCCAATGTTCCGGCTGGCCGCCCAAGTCGAACCACAAGCCGTCGATGCGGCCGTAGTTGGTTAGCAACTCGCGGAGTTGGCCGTGCAGGTACTCGATATACCGCCCGTGGTTTTCCGTTCCGTAGTCGGGATGATGCCAGTCCGGCTGGGAATAGTAGACAATCAGTTTCAAGCCCGCCTCCTGGCAGGCACGGGCGACGTCCGCCATGACGTCGTGCTTCCACGCCGACTCGGGGCCCGTGGTCTTATAGTCGGTCAGCTTGGTGTCATACAGGCAGAACCCGTCGTGATGCTTGACCAGGAAGATCATGTACTTCTGGCCGGCATCCCGGGCGACCTGCACCCACTGGCGAGCGTCAAACTTGTCGGGCTTCCACTGCTTGTACAGATTGTCGTAAACGTCCACCGGCGTGGTGCCTTGTCCCGCGCGCCGCAGGAAGCCGTGCCCGCGCGGAGCCCCGCGCGACCAGCCGATCTCCTGGCCGGTCAAGCTGACCGGTCCCCAGCAGACGAACATTCCGAACCGCATGTCCTGCCAAGCGCTGACCACGTCGGGTTTCGCGCTCAGCATGTCCCAGGCCAGGCCGCCCTCTTCGCCCGCCTGCAATCGCGCGGCGCCCAGGGCCCAGGCTGCAAGTCCCACCACCATCCAAGTCCAACGTCGATCGGCGATCATCATGGACAGCTCCTGTCAGTGATTATCAGGACTTTACGGTACACTCGTCAATACTCGCTAAGAGGCGTTTCTCGAGGGATGTGCCGAAGGCGGCTTCATGAACGATCCCGCGCCATCGCTGCTTGCCAACCCCGCCGCGCGGGGTTACGATGTGACGCATTAAAGATCTTCGATGCGACGGCTCTGTCTCGAGGAGTTGCCTTATGCTGGCCTGCCGTTTTGTTCCGCTCGTTGCCTGTGCGGTTCTCGCCTGCCGCTCGAACTTGACCGCCGCAGACGCTTCGCCAGCGGCACCCGACAGCTCGCCCGTGTCGTACTACGAGCAGATCCTGCCGGTTTTCCAAGCCCACTGTCAGGGCTGTCATCAGCCGGCCAAGGCCAACGGCAAGTACGTGATGTCGGTCTTCGACGGACTGCTGGAGGGCGGGGAGAGCGGCGAGAAGGCGATCGTGCCGGGCGAGCCCGACGAGAGCTACTTGATCGAACAGATCACGCCGGAGGACGGGGAAGCGTTGATGCCGCCGGACAAGCTGCCGTTGGCCGCAGGCGAAATCGCTCTGATCCGCCGCTGGATCGGCGAAGGCGCCAAGGACGATACGCCGGCAAACGCGCGTCGCAAGTATGACATGGAGCATCCGCCGGTCTATACGCGGCCGCCGGTGATTTCGTCCCTGGACTTTGCCCCGGACGGCTCGCAGCTGGCGATCGCCGGATTCCACGAGGTGCTGCTGTACAAGGCGGACGGCTCCGAGCGGCTCGCCCGGCTGGTCGGCATGTCCGAGCGGATTGAAACCGTGCGTTTCTCGCCGGACGGCACACGGCTGGCTGCGGTGGGCGGGCTGCCTTGCCGCATGGGTGAGGTTCAGGTTTGGGATCTGGCGAAGCGGAGACTGCTGCTGGCCCAGCCGGTCACCTTCGACACGCTGTACGGCGGCACCTGGTCACCTGACGGAGTGCGGATTGCCTTTGGCGGAGCGGACAACGGCGTCCGCGTGATCGATGCCCAGACCGGCGAGCGGATCGCGGCGATGTCTGCCCACGAAGACTGGGTCCGCGGCACGGTGTTCTCCGCCGACGGCAAGTCGGTTTTCTCTGCCAGCCGCGACATGACGGTCAAAATGACCGACGTCGAGACGCAGCGGTTTGTCGGTAATGTGACCACGCATACGCCCGGCGTGTTGAAAGGCGGTCAGCAGGCGATCACGCGGCATCCGCAGCGTGCCGAGATCCTGGTCGGCGGTGCCGACGGGGTGCCGAAGCTGTTCAAGATGGACGTCCAGGCCGCGCCCGCGGGCGGCGGGAATCCGAATCAGATCCGCGAGTACGAGGCGCTGCGGGGCCGCGTGTTTGACGTGCGTTTCAGTCCGGATGGAATGCGGGCCTTTGCCGGCAGCAGCCTGGATGGGAAAGGCCAGGTCCGGGCCTACGAAACGGACTCGGGCAAAGTGCTGTGGACTTTGGACGTGCCGGAGTCCGGAATCTATGCCTTGGCCAGCTCGCCCGACGGCGCCACCTTGGCGGCCGCAGGAGCGGATGGCCAAGTCCGCCTGATCGACACGGCCAACGGCCAACTCCGCCGCGCGTTCCTGCCGGTGGAATTGACTGCCTCGACCGCCGCCGGCGGCTCGGCTGTCGGGACCGACAGCGCCTCGGCGGACTTCATTCGCGACGTGAACCCGATCCTGTCCAAGCTGGGCTGCAACCAGGGAACGTGCCATGGGGCGGCCAAGGGCAAGAACGGATTCAAATTGTCGCTCCGCGGCTACGACGCGCTGTTCGACATCCGGGCGCTGACCGACGACCTGGCTTCGCGGCGCGTCACCACGGCTTCGCCGGACGACAGCCTGATTCTGCTCAAGGCCACGGGCGTCGCCCCGCACCAGGGTGGCAAGCTGATCGTGCCCGGCTCGCCGTACTACCAGATCTTGCGGCAGTGGATCGCCAGCGGCGCCGCCTTGGATTTGACCACCCCCAGGGTCACCCAGATCGAGGTCCAGCCCCGGGACCCGATCCTCCAGAACGGCGGCGAGACTCAGCCGATGCGCGTGCTCGCCACCTATGCCGACGGCGCCGTCCGCGACGTGACGGGCGAAGCGTTCATCGAGAGCGGCAACACGGAGGTCGCCGGCGCGGATCGGGCGGGCGTGTTGACGGCGATTCGCCGCGGGGAGGCCGCCGTGCTGGCTCGCTACGAAGGCGCGTACGCCGCGACGACATTGACCGTGATGGGCGATCGTGCTGGCTTTGTCTGGCAGCAGCCGGAAACCTGGAGCCGGATCGACGAACTGGTGGCGGCGAAGTGGCAGCGGATGAAGATCCAGCCGTCGGAGCTGTGCGACGACGCCGAGTTTATCCGGCGCGTTACGTTGGACCTGACGGGACTGCCGCCCACGGCCGACGAGGTGCGTGCCTTTTTGGCCGACCAGCGCGACCTGCGGGCCAAACGTAACGAACTGATCGAGCGGCTGATTGGCAGCGACGACTACATTGAATACTGGACGAACAAGTGGGCCGACCTGCTGCAGGTGAACCGCAAGTTCCTGGGGCCGGAGGGCGCGGCCTCGTTCCGCCAATGGATCCGCAACGAAGTCGCGGCCAACACACCGTACAACCAGTTTGCCGCCAAGATCCTGACGGCGACGGGCTCGAATCGCGAGCATCCGGCCGCTTCGTATTACAAGATTCTCCGCGAGCCGTTGGGCGCGATGGAGAACACCACGCATCTGTTTCTGGGCGTCCGGTTCAACTGCAACAAGTGCCACGATCATCCGTTCGAACGCTGGACGCAGGATCAGTATTACCAGACGGCGGCCTATTTCGCCCGGTTGGAATTGAAGCCGGACCCCGCCGCCGGGGACCAGAAGATCGGCGGTTCGGCGGTCGAAGGCGCCCAGCCGCTGTATGAAATCGTCGCCGACAAGCCGCAGGGCGACGTGGTGCATGACCGCACCGGCGCGGTCACGCCGCCGCAGTTCCCGTACGCCGCCAAGTTCGAGGTCCCGGGTGAGGCAACGCGCCGGCAGGAATTGTCCGCCTGGCTCACTTCGCCCGACAATCCGTACTTCGCCCGCAGTTATGTGAACCGGCTGTGGGGCTACCTGCTGGGCGTGGGACTGATCGAACCGCTGGACGACATTCGCGCCGGCAACCCGCCGTCCAATCGGGAACTGCTGGATTACCTGACGCACGAGTTTATCGCCAGCGGCTTCGACGTGCGGCACATCATCCGGCAGATCTGCCAGTCGCGAACGTACCAGCTGTCGGTTGCCACGAACCAGTGGAACGAGGACGACAAGATCAACTTCTCGCACGCCACGGTGCGGCGACTGCCCGCCGAGGTCCTGTACGACGCGATCCATCGCGCCACGGGAGCGGTCACACGGATTCCCGGCGTCCCGCCCGGCACCCGCGCCGCCGCGCTGCCGGACGCGGGCGTCAATCTACCCGACGGCTTCCTGAGCAATCTGGGCCGCCCCGTGCGGGAAAGCGCCTGCGAGTGCGAACGGTCCAGCGGTCTGCAGCTGGGGCCCGTGATGGCCTTGATCAGCGGCCCGACGGTGGACAGTGCGATTGCGGACCCCGCCAACGCGATCACCCAATTGTCCGCCACCCAGCTGGATGATGGGCGGCTGGTCGACGAGATCTTCCTGCGATTCTTGAATCGTCCCGCGACGCAACGGGAGATCGAGGGGGCGCTGGCCACGTTGCGGACGCTGCCCGAAGAGCACAGGGCACTGGCCGCCCGGCTGCAGCAGGTCGAAGAGGAATTCGCCCCTACGCTGGCCGCACAGGAGCAGCGGCGTCAGGAGGCGATCGCCAATGCCAAAGGCGAATTGGAGTCCTACGAAAAGGAAATCGCGGCCCGCGAAGCGGAACTGGACCGCCAGCACGCCGAGCGACTGACGCGGGCAGAAGCGGCGCTGCAGGCACACGAGGCCCGCGTCCCGGAACTGCTGACCGCTTGGGAACAGCAGGTCAAACAGCCGATCGCGTGGACTCCCTTGGATCCCAGC
>CAIYOB010001302.1 GCA_903927685.1 uncultured Planctomycetaceae bacterium | reverse complement strand
GGCCCCGGAGCCGGATGTGACCGCGGAGCCGGCGGAGGCGGTCGCGCGCACGGTCGCGAGCACCGAGCCCATCGCGGGCGAATCGCAACAACCGGACGCGCAGCGGCTGCTCAACGACTTGAGATCGAGCAACGCGATGGCCCAATCCGCGCTGCCCCTGGAACAGCGGCAGCAAGGCCGCGCCCGCAACGTGCCCGCCCAGCAGCAACTGCGTTCGGACATGGAATACCAACAGCGTGTCGAGGCCAATGTGCAGAGCAAGCTGCTGGGCAAGTTCAACCGCGCGCCCGACAGCCGCAGCCCGCAGAACTCCGCGCCCGACAACGGGCAGGAGGCCGGCGGCGAGCCTGCCGAGCGGATGGGACCGACGGCCGCCCCGCGACCGCTTGTGGGCGACATGCAACCGTTGTGGAGCGGCGGCCGCCTGTTGCTGGCGCGACGCGTCAGGCTGGCTGACCAAACCTGGTTGCAGGGCTGCTGGCTGGACTGGGACTCGCTCCGGGTGTGGCTCGTTCAACGCGTGACCGACTTGCTGCCGGAGGCCGAACTCGTCCCGGCCGCGGGTCCGCTCACCGCGGGCAACCGGCCGGCGCCGGATCTCCTGGCCGCCCTGCCCGTGCGGCTTGTTCCGGGCAGGATTGGCGACACCGAGGAAGTCCTGTTGCCTCCGATCCGCACGTCCCTGATCATCGCTTGGCTGTGCGTGCTGCTGGCATTGGCTGCCGTCGTGCTATTGGTCCTCGGCATGAATGCCCTGAGCGAACGCCGGGCCGCCTTTGTCTCGGCGGTCACGCACGAATTGCGGACGCCGCTAACCACGTTTCGGCTGTACACAGAAATGCTCGCCGCCGGCATGGTTTCGGACGAGGCCTGCCGCCGCGAATACCTGCTCACGTTGCGCAGCGAGTCCGACCGTCTGGCGCAGCTGATCGAGAACGTGCTGTCGTATGCCCGGCTGGAACGTGGCCGTGCCGCCACGCACGCCGATGAGGTGACCGTCGGACAGTTGCTCGACCGTCTTGCTGGCCGTCTCCGGGCTCGCGCTCAGCAGGCCCAGATGGAGTTGGACGTGGTGATCGACAAGTCGCTGGGCGAGGCCCTCGTGCGCACCGATGTCTCGGCGGTCGAGCAGATCGTCGCCAACCTGGTCGACAATGCCTGCAAGTATGCCGCGGGCGCCGCGGACCGCCGGATTCAGATCCAGACGCGGTCCGACGCGCGCTGGCTCCGTGTGCGTGTGACCGATCACGGCCCGGGCGTGGCCGCCGATGCGGCCCGGCGTCTGTTCCGCCCGTTTCACCGCTCCGCCCAAGAGGCGGCTAATTCCGCGCCCGGCGTCGGCCTGGGCTTGGCGCTCAGCCGCCGCCTCGCGCGGCGTTTGGGAGGCGACTTGACCTTGGTCTCCAGCGCGGACGCAGGGGCGTGCTTTGAACTTCGATTGCCCCTGCGTTGAACGCGAGGTGATGGAGTCAGGATTGCACGGGCGGCTGGGGTCGAGTGCAGCGAGCCCACCGTCCGCCAGACGGCTTGACAAGGAGCCGTGTTCGCGCTGTGCCTGGCCGACCTGCCTGCCGGCGCACCCGCCGAGGCGCCGACGCCACTCGACCTCCCCCGCCTTCGGATTCACGTGCCCGTACAGCGGATTGGGCCGCACCTCCGACGGCGCCGCCGACAAGTTCGCATTGATCGCTTGAATCGTCTCCCGAGCATCCTCCAAGACCGACCCCATCCCAGAACTCCCCCCGCTCGCAACTCAACCGGACCCAGAAACAGCCGGACGAAACCACGAATCATGCGCTCGCAGGAGCGCGCCGCCGGCGGCGAGCCGGCCGCCCGCGGCCAGATATCGAGAATCCGGCAACTGCTGGCCAGGCTTGACCCCGAGGTGTTTCGCCTTTGCCCAGACGGGAAAAACCCCGCGGTCGATTCGGCATGGCAGAAGAGCGCAGTATAATTAGCAGAGGAGTTCTGGATGGGCAGACCAGCGCGGTTCTACGGATTCTGCCGGCGGCCGTCGTGGCCTGTTCACGTCCCATGTCGAAGCAGCGTAATCTTCTCCCCGCAGGTGAACCGTGACAGCTGAACAGATCCGTCTTGACCAGGCTCGAGAGCAAGAAATCCCTTGGAAGAAATGGGGACCGTACCTCAGCGAACGCCAATGGGGCACGGTTCGCGAGGACTACAGCGACAATGGCGACGCCTGGAATTACTTCACGCACGATCAGGCCCGCTCGCGCGCCTACCGCTGGGGTGAGGACGGGCTGGCGGGAGTTTCCGATGACAAGCTACGGCTGTGCTTTGCCCTGGCCCTGTGGAACGGCCGCGACCCGATTCTCAAGGAACGCCTGTTCGGGCTGACGAACAGCGAAAGTAATCACGGCGAGGACGTCAAGGAGTACTACTTCTACCTGGACAGCACGCCGACGCATTCGTACATGAAGTACTTGTACAAGTACCCGCAAGCGGCGTTCCCTTACGCCGAGCTGGTCGACACCAACCGCCGCCGGAGCCGGAACGAATTCGAGTACGAATTGCTCGAGACCGGCGTCTTTGACCAGGATCGCTACTTCGACGTGTTCGTGGAGTATGCCAAACAGTCGCCCGAAGACCTGCTGATCCAAATCACCGTTCACAATCGCGGGCCGGAAGCGGCCGAATTGCACGTGCTGCCGACGCTCTGGTTCCGCAATCAGTGGTCCTGGCACGGCAATCCCGACCGGCCGGAGTTGGCCCAGGCCCCGAGCGGCGCGGGGCAGGGTGTGGTCAGCGCCGTCGATCCCAAGCTGGGCCAACGCTACTTGTACTGCGAAGGCGACGTTCCCCTGCTGTTCACGGAGAACGAGACGAACACCCAGCGGATTTTTGGCGTTCCCAATCGGACGCCTTACGTCAAGGACAGCATCCACGATTATGTCGTTGCCGGGCGGGTGGAAGCGGTGAATCCGGAGCGGAAGGGCACGAAGGCGGCGGCCCATTATCGGCTGCGCGTGAATCCCGGGCAGTCCCAGGTGCTGCGGCTCCGGCTGTCGGACCTCGCGCCGACGGACCTGCCGCAAACCCGGGGAGCAGGGGCGAACGCATTCGGCTTGCCCTTTGAAGAGACGCTGCAAGCCCGCCGCCGGGAAGCGGACGAATTCTACGCGGCGATCACGCCTCCGGCCCTGACGGCCGATCAGGCGAACGTCCTGCGCCAAGCTTTGGCCGGGATGCTGTGGTCCAAGCAGTTCTACCACTACGACGTGGACAAGTGGCTCGAAGAGCGCGGCTCCGATCCGTTCAAGACGGCGCGCAAGTCGGCGCCGCGGAACGATCACTGGCACCACATGTACAACGGCGACGTGATCTCGATGCCGGACAAGTGGGAATACCCGTGGTACGCAGCCTGGGACCTGGCCTTCCACGTGATCGCTTTGACGCTGGTGGACCCGGATTTCGGCAAGCAGCAGCTCAGGCTGATGCTCCGCGAGCGTTACATGCACCCCAACGGCCAGATCCCGGCCTACGAGTGGAACTTTGGCGACGTCAACCCGCCGGTCCATGCCTGGGCGACCATCTTCACGTACCGGCTGGACAGGGCCCAAAAAGGCGAGGCCGACAAGGAGTGGCTCAAGAGCTGCTTCCAGAAGTTGTTGTTGAACTTCACCTGGTGGGTCAATCGCAAGGACCGCGCGGGGCGCAACGTCTTCGAGGGCGGCTTCCTGGGGCTGGACAACATCGGCGTGTTCGATCGCAGCGCTCCCTTGCCGACCGGCGGTTACCTGGAACAGGCCGACGGCACCGCCTGGATGGCCCTGTACTGCCAGAACATGCTCGAAATGGCGGCCGAACTGGCGCTGACCGATCCTGACTACGAGGACATGGCGCTGAAGTTCTCCCAACATTTCCTCTGGATCGCCTCGGCGATGACGCACCTGGGCGACGATACAGGCATGTGGGACGAGGAAGACGGCTTCTTCTACGACGTGCTCCGCTTGCCCAACGGCCAGGCCCAGCGGCTCAAGGTGCGCTCCATGGTGGGCTTGCTGCCCCTGTGCGCGGCCACTGTCTTCGACGGGGAGGTAATGGCAAAGTACCCCGAACTCGCCGGTCGTCTCGGGGCCTTCCTGGAAGCGCGGCCCGAGCTGTGCGCCGCGATTCACGACCCGAACCGGGCCGGCGTGGCCGGGCGCCGACTCGCCTCGATCCTGGACGAAACCAGGCTGCGCCGCGTGCTCGCCAAGATGCTCGACGAAGACGAATTCCTGAGCCCGTTCGGCATCCGCTCGCTGTCCCGATTCCACGCCGAGCATCCTTACGTGTTCCACGCCGGCGGACAGGAGTATCGCGTCTCGTACCTGCCCGCCGAATCCGACACGGGCATGTTCGGCGGCAACTCGAATTGGCGGGGGCCGATCTGGATGCCCGTCAACGCGCTGCTTGTCCGGGCCTTGCTGCAATACTATAGCTACTACGGCAACGACTTTACCGTCGAATGCCCCACCGGTTCCGGCCGGCAACTGAACCTGTATCAGGTGGCCGAGGAGATCTCGCGCCGTCTGGCCAGCATCTTTCTGAAGGACCAATCCGGTCGCCGCCCGGTGTTCGGCGGCAGCGGCAAGTTCCAGGACGATCCGCACTGGCGCGACTGCCTGCTGTTCTACGAGTACTTCCACGGTGACAACGGAGCCGGCCTGGGCGCCAGCCATCAGACCGGCTGGACGGGGATCATCGCGCGCAGCTTGCATCTGTTCTCGAGTCTGACCGCAGGCCAGGCGCTTGCACTGGGCAAAGCGGCTTACGCCGAAAGCGGTGTGCAACCGGGTACGGCCAGCGCCCAGGGCTGATAGGGCGTTTGTCAGGAGGTGTGCTTCCTACACAGGAGTTCCGTGGTCATGTCGACACCTCGCTATCCTTCGCTGTACCAGATCAACACCCGCGTCTGGCTGACCGAACTGTCTGGGCAACTCGGCCGGCCTGCCACGCTGGACGATGTTCCGGACGCCGAACTCGACCGCTGGGCCGAGTTGGGTTTTGATTGGATCTGGTTCCTCAGCGTGTGGAACACCGGCTTGGCTGGGCAGCAGGTCTCGCGCAGCAATCCGGAGTGGCGCAGCGAGTTCCAGGAGACGCTGCCCGACTTGTGCGACGAGGACATTCCCGGCTCCGGCTTCGCCATCACGGGTTACACGGTCCACGAAAAGCTCGGCGGGGACGCGGCGTTGGCACGCCTGCGCGAGCGGCTCGGCCAGCGTGGCCTGCGGCTGCTGCTGGACTTTGTTCCCAACCACACAGGACTCGACCATCCCTGGGTCGAGACGCACCCCGAGTACTTCATTCCGGGGACGGCATCGGACCTCGCCCAGGCCCCGCAAAACTTCGCGCGGATCAAATGCCAGCAGGGCGAACTGCTGCTGGCTCACGGGCGCGATCCGTACTTTCCCGGCTGGCCGGATACCTTGCAGTTGAACTACGGCCACCCGGCCGCGCAGGAAGCCATGATCGGCGAACTGCGGAAGATCGCCGGCCAGTGCGACGGCGTCCGCTGCGACATGGCCATGCTGGTGCTGCCGGACGTCTTCCAGCGCACGTGGGGCATCCAGGCTCCGCCGTTCTGGCCAACCGCGACGCAGCGTGTGCGGGAGCAGGTTCCGGACTTCTGTTTCATGGCCGAAGTCTACTGGGACCTGGAATGGACGCTGCAGCAGCAGGGGTTCGATTACGCGTACGACAAACGGCTGTACGATCGTCTGCGCGAGGGCCATGCGCGCCCGGTGCGCGAGCATCTATTCGCCGGGCTGGACTACCAAGACAAGCTGGCCCGTTTTCTGGAGAACCATGACGAGCCGCGGACCGCGGCGACCTTTCCCGCCGACATCCACGAAGCCGCGGCCGTCATCACGTTCTTGTCTCCGGGGCTGCGGTTCTTTCATCAAGGTCAATTCGAGGGGCGCAAGAAGCGGATCTCGCCCCATCTCGCCCGCGGCCCGGTGGAACCGCTCGAGCCGACACTGCGGGACTTCTATGGCCGCCTGCTGGCCGTGTTGCGTCAGCCAGCGTTGCGCGACGGCCAGTGGCAACTGCTCCCGTGCGCACCGGCCTGGGACGGCAACTGGACGTCGGATTGCTTTGTCGCTTTCGCCTGGCAAGGCTCCGCCGGCGAGCGGCTGTTGGTTGCGGTGAACTACGCCCCCAACCAGAGCCAGTGCTACGTGCAGCTGCCGTTTCCCGAGCTGGCTGGCAGCCCGTGGCGTCTGCAGGATCAAATGAGTCCGGCCGTCTACGACCGCGGCGGCGATGATCTGCTGGCCCGTGGTCTCTTCCTGGATGCGGCCCCCTGGGAGACCGCCGTCTTTTCCTTGATGCTCCTCGGCAAGTAGCTCCCCTGGCAGTTGCCGCCTTGGCTGGGAACCGGCCTCGCGTTGGGGCTGGGGACGTGCGTGGTTGTGGGCGGGGTGGCTCTCGGCTCGCGACTGGCTCGTTCCGCGGTCTGGCAACGCGCGTGCTCGGAGGGGGCCATCCTCGGAATCCTGGTCTTGCTGGCGAGTGAGGTCACGGGCCTTTCCACCGGGATTGTGCACTGGTGGCGCACCCGAGATCTGTTTCCGCGCCCCGAGCCCGGGCGACCGGCCCCGAGCACGACAGGCGATGGCGAGACAAGCAGATCGGCGTCGAGTACTGGCCGGACGCAAGAGCCGGCCTGCGCTGTGAGGACCGTCCCGCCTGCGGCCCAGGCTGTCGCTCAGGCGGCCTCGGTGAGCCAGCCGTGGGGCGTCGGCCTCGCCTTCCTGTGGTTCCTCGTCGCGGCGGTTGCACTTCCGCCGTTCACGGACACCGCCGCTGACGTTCGCAGGAACGATCACCGACGATCCCGTCTCGAGCCCAAGGCTGCGAAGAAAGCGGGTCCCTCACCAACTTCCTCGGCTAGACCGCCTCGTGGACGGACGGGCCGCCGGAACCGGCTTCTCGCCCCACGTCCCCGGCCGCTGTCCGCCCGTCCTGTCCGCCATGCCTAACTTGGACGCTTACGGATGACCAGGGCCAGCGACCGGACACGCCCCCTCTTCCGCAAATCATCTCGAATCGTTCACTCTCGCACCGGATTCGGGGTTCGTACCCCGTCCTGCGGTCTTCCTGGGGCGAAAACCTCCCGGATGTCGTTTCCGGGAGTGACATCGCCGGCGAATAATCGTCCGAGTAGATAGGCAAGCCGCCGGAGCAGCTTGCCGGCGCCGCTCGCAAGGCTGCGCAGTGCCGTGCTGGCGAAAGCCAGCAAGAGCGGTGTTCGTCGATCCATATCTAAAGTCAAACGGTGAGTCCGTGACGCGCAGACCGCAAACCAATCGCCGCCAGTCGAGTCTCCAGGAGCTGGCCGATCGCTGCTGGGAGTGTCTCCAGGGTGCCAAATCGCCGGGGATCGCGACCCGACGCAGGCGGCGGGCGCTGCGCTTCGAGACCCTGGAATCGCGCCGGGTGATGGACGCCACGGCGTTCGCCGGCGACGCTTGGCCGGACGTGACGCCGGCAGGCGGCGGGGGCGAGGCGGCGGCTGAAGGCGAGTCCCTGCCGGCGTCCTGGACCAATCCGCAGCAACCGCTCGACATCAACAACGACTCCAACGTCACGCCCATCGACGTCCTGTTGATCATCAACACACTGAACTCCGACGGAGCGCGCCAGCTGAACACTCCCAGCGCCAGCAGTGCTCCGCCGCCGTATTTCGACAGCACAGGTGACGGGCTGGTCACGGCGATGGACGCCCTGCTGGTGATCAACTATCTGAATCGCAGCCCCAACAACGCCGAGGACACCCTCATCCAGCTCCAGGGCGACTCGATCGCCGTCGACGGAAGCGGCGCGACGGCCGTGGGCGGCGTCTTGACCGTCACGTCCGCCGGCACGTACACGATCAGCGGCACGCTGGACGACGGCCAGATCATCGTCGATACGCCGGACGACGGCACGGTAACCCTGATCCTGAACGGCGCAAGCATCACCTGTGCCGATAGCGCGCCCATCTTCGTGGCAAACGCGGACAAGGCCGAGATCGTCTTGGCCCAGGGGACGCAGAACCACGTCACCGACGGGACGGCGTACCCGTATGCGGCGACCGAGGAACCCAATGCAGCGATCTTCAGCCATGACGATCTGATCGTCAGTGGCAGCGGTTCGCTGACCGTTGACGCCAAGTTCAACAACGGCATCACCAGTAAAGATGACCTGACGATCACCGGCGGGACGCTGATCGTGAACGCCATCAACGACGGCCTTAAGGGCCGGGACAGCTTGACGATCCGGGCCGGCGCGATCACGGTCAAGGCGGGCGGCGACGGCCTGCAGTCCAACAACGATGTGGATTTGGCCAAGGGCGTCGTGACGATCGATGGCGGCACGCTGAATATCACCGCCGGCGCGGACGGAATTCAGGGGGAAAGCGAGGTCCTGATCCACGGCGGGACCATTTCCATCACGTCCGGCGGAGGCAGCACCAGCAGCGCGACATCCGCCGACAGCGCCAAGGGGATCAAGTCGGCCGCGAACGTCACTATCGACGGTGGGACCCTGAACGTGAACTCGCGCGACGATGCGCTCCATTCCAACAACAGCTTGACGATCGGAGGCGGGACGCTCGCCCTGGCCACGGCCGACGACGGCATTCATGCCGATACCGCGATCACGATCAACCGCGGAAGCGTAAACATCACCAAATGCTACGAAGGCCTGGAGAGCGCCGACGTTACGATCCACGACGGAACCATCCGTCTGGTCAGCAGCGACGACGGCTTCAACGTCTCCGACGGCTCGGGCGGCGGGATGGCCGGGCCGGGGGGAGATCCGTGGGGAGGCGGGGGTGTCATCGACGGCTATCTCCGCATTCACGGCGGGTACATCGTGGTCAACGCCCAAGGGGACGGCCTGGATTCCAACGGTTCGATCGAGGTGACCGGCGGCACGATCCTCGTGCATGGCACCACCCGGAACGACAATGGGGCCTTGGATTGCAACGGGACCTTCTTAATGTCCGGCGGGTTCCTGGTCGCCGTGGGCAGTTCCGGGATGGCCGAGAGCCCGGACGACGAGTCCACCCAGGAGGTGCTGACGGGATTCTACGGCTCGACCCAAGCGGCGGGCACGATGCTGCACGTGAAAGCCCAAGACGGGACGGCCATCCTGACGTTCGTCCCCGTCAAAGCCTACCAGTCCCTCGTGATCAGTTCGCCGCTGCTGAAGACAGGGACCACCTACGACGTCTACGCCGGAGGTAGTTCCACGGGCACGCTTGCGGATGGCCTGTACTCGGGCGGGACGTACACGCCTGGGACAAAACTGGGCAGTATCACGCTGTCGTAACAAGGAAGCGGTGGACGAGGAGCCCCGGCCCTCGGCCGCCGATATCGCATTCCAGCCCAACCGAGGTTCGACCATGGCGAACGAGAAAATAGGAACCGCGCGTCACGATCCCAATTCCTCTCGCCCCCCGCGGCGCGCCGCGGGCCGGCGCCGCAAACGGCTGTCCCTGGAGACGCTGGAACCGCGGATCGTCTTGTCGGCGGCGTCCCAGCTGCTGGACTTGAATCTCGCCGCCGCGTCGTCGCTGCAGGAGTTGGCGCAACGGGCCAGCGTGGCGGCGTGGGACGGCGGCGCGGCCGAATCCGCGGTCCTCGCGGGCGAGGGCGAGAACTCCGCCGGGACAGCTCGCTTGACCATCTATGTGAACGGCGACCAGGTCGTAATTCCGGCGAACGTGGGAGTCCAGTCGGACGGGACGACCGCGGCGGCAGCCACGACCGATACCAGCGGGACGCTCCAACTGGCTGCGCCCGGCGTCCAGACGCTGGGCGGGTTTTTCGACATCTGGCGGACCAGCGCCGGCCTGGCGGGAAACGAATCCAGCGCGGTGCTCAGCAACACGCAATTGCTGAGCCATGTCGCCGACGGCGGCAGCGACGTTCAGATGTTCGTCAACGGCCAGGTATCGACCGCCTTTGACAGCTACGTGCTGCAAGACGGCGACGAAATCGTCCTGGCCTACGGCTCCGATCCGATCGTGTCCTTGAATACGAACTGGGGGCCGATCGTCGTCGAGCTGTTCGAGTCCCAGACGCCGGGCACGGTGGCCAATTTCCTGAACTACATCAACGACGGCGATTTCGACAACTCGATCTTCCATCGCTCAGTGACCGATTTTGTGATCCAGGGCGGCGGATTCACGACGACGTCGGCGACCTTGACCAGCACGGATCAGTTCAGCGAGATCCCCGCCGACGCCACGATCGCCAACGAGCCGGGCCTGTCGAACCTGCGCGGCACCGTCGCGATGGCGAAACTGGGCGGCGATCCCGACAGCGCGACCAGCCAGTTCTTTATCAACCTGAGCGACGACAATACGTTCCTGGACTCCGCGGACTACGGCGCCTTCACGGTGTTCGGCCAAGTCTTGGACATGGCGACCGTGGACGAAATCGCCGCGCTGCCGATCGACACCACCAACGCCTCGCCGTTCGGCGAATTGCCCGTCAGCAGCACAGGCCAGCTCGCCGTGATCGAATCGATCGCCGGCCAGGGGACCCTGACGGGCGTCAAGTTCCTGGACGCGAACGCCAACGGGGTCATGGACGAGGGCGAAACCGGGATCGCCGGGGTGACCGTCTACCTGGACGCCGACAACGATGGCGTGCACGACGCTGGCGAAACAGCCACCACCACGGACGCCGATGGCAGGTTCTTGCTGCGGGCGGAGCCGGGAACGTACACGCTGCGGGCCGAGTTGTCCTCGAATGCGTACGCGACGCTTCCCGCCACCTCGAACCGCTATGCGGTGACCACCACCATCGGAAGCGCGACGGCCGATTTGGCCTTTGGCGAGGCCGAAGCGGACGGCAGCACCGACGGCGGCACGGCCGACACCGGCGATACGACGGATACGTCGGGCAGCACGGTCGGCAGTTCGAGCGGGAACAGCATCTCGGGCTATGTCTACCTGGACACGGACGGAGACGGCCAGCGCGGGAGCGCGGAGATCGGGGTTCCCGGGGTGGTGGTCACGCTGAGCGGAACCGATGCCGCGGCAGCCTCCGTCAGCCGCTCGACGCTCACGGACAGCGACGGCTCCTACTCCTTTGCGGACTTGGCCGCGGGTACGTATCAGGTCGCGGAGAGTCAACCTCAATCGCTCCTGGACAGCACCGAGTCGACCTCCGCATCGGGGGCGGTGGCAGGCGACGACCAGATTTCCAATCTGGTCCTGAGCGAAGGCCAGACCTTGGATGAGAACAACTTCGGCGAGTTGGGTCTGCGGGCTCCGTTCATCACCATCGCCTGGTTCCTCGCGTCGACGCCGCCCGTCGAGGAGATGCTGCGCCAGACCATTGCCCGAGGCGAACTGTTGGCGGGAAACACGAGCCTGGCCGAGGTGATTCTGAACGGCGGCACGGAGGTTCTCGAAGACGTGAACGCGGCGCCAGTGGCGACGGCCGACGCGTATGCGGTCGCCCAGGACGGCATCCTGACCGCGACGGCGGACACGGGCGTGCTGGCCAACGACACGGATCCCGATGGCGATGTAGTGACGGCCACGCTGGTGACGGATCCCAGCGACGGCGTCGTGACGTTCGCGTCCGACGGCTCGTTTAGTTATACCCCCGACAGCGGCTTCACCGGGACCGACACCTTCACCTACCAGGCCGGCGACGGCCTGGCGTCGTCGAACGTCGCGACCGTCACGATTGGCGTGACAGCCGCGTCCACCAGCCAAGCGCCGACGGCCAGTGGCGATGCCTACACGGTCGCGGAAGACGGCCTGCTGACGGTGGACGCCGAGGCAGGCATCCTGGCCAACGACAGCGATCCTGACGGGGACGCGCTGACCGCTCAATTGACCAGTTCGCCCAGCGGCGGCACGCTGGTCTTGAACGCCGACGGCTCGTTCACCTACACCCCGAACGCGGACTTCTTTGGAACGGACTCGTTCACCTACGTCGTGGACGACGGCTGGGAGGATTCCTCGCCGGCCAGTGCCACGATCGCGGTCGTAGCGGTTGACGACGCACCGCTGGCAGCCGACGACGCCTACGAAGCGGCGGCGGGCGAGCCCCTGACGGTCGCCGCGTCCCAGGGAGTGCTGGCCAACGACGGCGATGCGGACGGCGACGTGCTGACCGCGGTCCTGGCCAGTGCGCCCCTCTACGGAAGCCTGACGTTGAACACCGACGGCTCGTTCAGCTATGTGCCCCCGTCCACGCTTGTCGCGAGCGACAGCTTCTCCTATACGGTCACGGCGGGAGGCGAGACGTCGGCTCCCGCGACCGTGGAGATCACGCTCGCGCAACCGGACTTGGCGCAGGTGCGGTTGGACGTGGCCTCGACCGACGGCACGCCGGTGAGCACGCTGGAGGTGGGCCAGACGTTCGTGGTGAACGCGTATGTCACGGACCTGAGCGCGTCGCCGCAGGGCGTGTTTGCCTCGTACTTCGATCTGCGGTACGACTCGTCGCTGGTGTCGGTCGTGGGCGAGGGGATTGAATACGGCGAGGATTTCCCGAATGGGCACCGTGCCGACGCCAGCACGCTGGGAACCATCGCGGACGCCGGCGGGTTTGCCGGATTCACGCCACTGGGATCCGGCGAATTCCGCTTGGTCAGCGTGACGTTCGTGGCGTTGGCCAGCGGACTGGCCGAGTTCACCGCGGACACGACGGACCTCGCGACGGGCGACGACACACTGCTGTTCGGCCGGGACACGAGCGTGCCGTTCGATCAAGTGCTGTTCGTCGACGCCTCGCTGCAGATTGCCGCGGCTGGCGAGGGCGAAGCGGATCCGTCGTCGGACTGGGCGGCCGACGTCGACCAGGCGTTTGCCGAGGCGGATTGGCTGCCGTTTTCGTGATCGCGTCGCCCGGGACCTCATGGGACGGCAGTGGTTTTGCCGAAAAGAGAGAGGCGACATCGCGTTTCGACGCTTGGCTCAGGGAGGAGGCACGAATGAAACGCACTTGGGACAAACTCGTTTTCGGGGTGGTGGTAGTCGTCTTCAGCTGCCGCCCGCTCGGCGCGGAGGAAGGTCTGTGGACGCGCTGGAATCCGTTCCGGCTGTTCCAGCGTCCGGCGGCCAAGGCGGAGACGCCGGCGACCGGGGCGGGCCCGCAGTCGTACGGCACGCCCGGACCCTCGTGGCATGCAGAGCGGCCGGAGCAAGGCGACTTGGCCGGCTCGTCGCGGCCCCTTCTTTCCGCCTCGTCCGACGCACGCGGCGACGCGTCAGCAGGGCGTTCCCGGCCGGAAGCGGGCGGACGCCGCGCGTCCGGCGAGCCGAGGCAGGGTGCTAGCACCGAGGACGGTCGTCCCCATGTTGGCGTGGGGATTCATGGCGTGCCTGAGCAGGGCACCGGGCGTCCCTTCGACTCGTGGGACACGGCGCGCGGAGGCGCCGGTTTCTCGCGGATGGGCGGTTCCCCCGGGGGCTTCCGCGCCGCGGGCGGCGGCGCTGGCGTATCGCTGGGCACGGGGATTGGGTGCCGTTGAACCCCTGCCCGTAGCAGCTTGCGGACGGTCCGCGGCACCGCGCCCCTGCAGGATTCGGCCGCGTTCGCCGCGTGGCTGCAGCCGCTGTCCGAGTGCGACCTGGTGGTGTTCATCGAGCCACCGCCGAGCGAGGAGGCGAAGCCCAGCCAGATCCTGAAGCATTTGGCTCGCTACCTGAGCTGCGGCCCGATCTCCGATCGCCGCCTGATCTCGCATCAGGATGGCAAGGTCACGTTCTGGGCGCGGGGGCGAGACAAGCAGGCCGGCAACCAACGCGAGCCGCCCACGCTGCCGGCCGACGAGTTCACGCGGTGTTGGGCGATGCATATCCTGCCCAAGGGCTTCGTCAAGTCGCGATGCTTCGGCGGCTTCAGTTGTCGGAACCGGAAGGCGTACCTGGACCGCTGCCCGCAACTGCTGGACGCCCAGCGAGGTTCTCCCGCGCCCGCGGAACCGTCCGCGAGTGTCGTCCAGGACGAGGCACCGTTCACGCCGTCCTGTCCGTATTGCCAAACCCCGATGGAATGTGTCGCCCAGGGACCGCGTGTGAGTTGGAGAAGTGTCCTCGGCGGTCCGGATTGCCCGTTCCGGTATGACCCGTTCGGCCACGCCAGCCGTTGGGGTCGCCTGGATTGGTATCGCCAGCCGCCCGACGGATAGCCCATGACGAGCCGTGACCTGCCTTCCGAGCCACCTTCTCGCGGGGATCTCGATTCATCCGCCCCGCTTCCGCTCTGCACCCGGGTCGCTTTTCCCCCGGTTTCAGCGGCATCTAACGATCAAGACCATCGTTCTGATGGTAGTCGTTGGTGTGGTCGTTCCCGCAACGTATCCGAAGGGCGGAGTGTACACGGATATTGCTGAGCGTCCGGTCTACACCACCGTGCTTTTCGGCATATCGGCCGCTTACTGGGGGATGCCATTTCTCCTGGCGATCCTCGTTACCACACCCCGAGTTTGTGCGGTCTTTTGTGGTGCGGTCAGCACGCTTTCTGCCATCACCTTTATTTGCGTCAGTTTCCTTTTGTCGATCGCATTCGAACCCGCCACAGCACCTTTTCACTGTCTCGACGATTTCGCATTTGCAGTGGGGGCCACATTGACTCCAGCAATGGCTGCTTGGAGCATGTGTGATCAGAGTTTCACCCCAGATATCCGGTACCTGTGGGTTTTCGTAGCGGCTGAGGTTCCGATGTACGCACTTCTTGCTTGGCTGGCAACGCACACGTGCAAAGCGAAACACATCGAAAGCTGAATCGCCATCTCGTCCACCGGAGCCGCGATCCGGTCTCGGAAAAATGGTTGGCGTCATCGGCGCGGCCCGGTGACGATGGACGTTAGTGCTCTCGCACCCTCCCTCGTTCCCACGCGAACGGCACCGCTACCACATGGGTGCGGTTCGTTTCGCCGAGCACATCCGATCCCGATCAGCCGTGCCCCGGCCTTGGGGGCGGGCCCGCAGTCGTACGGAACACCATGACCCTCTCGGGCGGGGAATCGCCGGATGGCGTGGGGATTGACGGCGTGCCTGAGCATGGTGCCGGGCGTGCTGTCGACAAGTGCTTTCTTGCCGCCCGCCGCTATCCGACTGTGACATTTCCCGGCTCGCCTCGTCCCAGGAAAGATATGGAGTTGAGGAACTCTTAAGGGTCTTTCATGACGCCATGACGCAACAACTGCAAGCCAATCGATTCGAGCTGAAATACGTGATTGACGAGCAGCGCGCCCGGGCGATCCGCGACTACATTCGCGGGTTCGTGGAACCGGACGAGCACGTGCAGGACCGCCAGACATGCTCGTATCCGATCCACAGCCTGTACCTGGACTCGCCCACGCTGCTGCTGTATCGCCAGACGGTCCAAGGGCTGAAGAACCGGTTCAAATTGCGGATCCGGTTCTACGATGACGAACCCGCGCATCCCGCCTTCCTGGAAATCAAGAGCCGCTTGTCGGACGTGATCCGCAAGGAGCGGGCGGCGCTCGGCCGCCGGGAGGTCAACCGCCTGCTGGATGGCCGGCTGCTGGACCCCTGCGCGTTGTCGCCAGCCGGCAACGGCCGTGCAGCGGCTTCCTTGGAGCGGTTCTGCCGCCTGGTCGAAGAACTCGGCGCCCGGCCCGCGGCGTATGTCTCGTATTTGCGCGAAGCCTATGTCTCCCCGCACAGCGACCAGTTGCGGGTGACCTTTGACCGCGAAATCCGCGGCGCGGTGTTCGAGGGGCGCAAGGGGCTGGCGAAGCCGTCGGCGGGCGTTCCGATTGCACTCCACGGAGTCGTGCTGGAGTTGAAGTTTGTCGACCGGTTTCCCGCGTGGATGCACGACCTGGTGGGGACATTCAACCTGCAGCGCCGCTCGGTGGCCAAGTACGTGTATTGCGTCGAGGCGTTGAGACTGGGCCGCGGTCCCTGGCACGACGCGCGGCGCCAGTCCCCTTTTTCACCCCCGCGCGAGCCGGTGATCGGCCTGCGGGATGGGAACCAGCTGGCGCCGGAGCGGAGGTTAACAGCATGGACCCGTGGCTGAGCCTGTTCCTGGACGGCGATTATGGCGGGGCGACGGCCAGTCCCGAGACGACGGGGCTGATCGTCCTGCTGGCCCTGATCCTGGGCCAGTTTGTGGGCTGGGTGTACATGGGGACGCATCGCGGCCTGTCCTACTCGCAGACGTTCGTGACGTCGTTGGTGGTCATCCCGGTGTTAGTCGCCGTGATGATGGTGCTGATGGCCAACAGCATCGCCGTGGCGTTTGGGCTGCTGGCCGTGTTTGCCGTCGTCCGGTTCCGCAACGTTTTGAAAGACACCCGCGACACGGCCTTTGTGCTGTGGGCGATTATCGAGGGGCTGGGCGTCGGCACCTTGCGTTTTTCCACGTCCCTGATCGCCGCGGCGGGGATCGGCGCCGTGGTGGTCTACTTGCGGGCCACGGACTTCGGCAGCCGGCACCGCTACGACGCGGTGTTGAGCCTGCGCCTGGTCGGCGAGCCGGCCGCGGGGCTCGCGGACCTGCAGCGCGTGCTGCGGCGGTACAGTTCCCGGGTCCTGCTGGCCAATGAACGCCGCCACTCGGACGAGGGCGTGGACTTGTCGTACCGGCTGCTGCTCCGCGATGCCCGCCGGGATGGCGAACTGAAAGCGGAACTGGACGGGATGACGGGACTGGAACAGATCTCCCTCTACCTGCGAACCGATGAATCCGAGATATGAACCTGCGTCAGCTTGACGTCATCCCGACTCCGTGGACTCAACGCTGGGATCGCGCGCGGCGTTCGCTGCTGCCGGTGGTCTGCTTCTGCGGCTGTGGCCTGGCGGTCCTGTGGCTGTGGGAGCGGCAGTCGCAGTTCCCCAATGCCGTGGGCGAAGTCCAGGCGGTGCGGATCGACATCGCGGCCCCGGCCGACGGTGTGCTCGCTCCGTTGTCCCACGGGCCGTGGGCACTGTTCGACCGAGTCGACCAGGAAACGGTCTTGGCCCAGTTGGACGATCGGGCCGTGCGGGCCGAAATGGCCACGCTGCAGGCCGAGGTGGTGAGGCTGCGTAGCGAGTTGACGGCCGCGGCCGAGCAGCTCGCGCTGGACGAGGCGGCGCGGAAACTGGACTACGACCGCGAGGCGCGGCGGCTGGCGTGGCAACTCCAGCAGCATCGCCTGGACCTGCTCGACCGCCGCACGCTGATCGAGACCGACCGGGCCGAAGAACTCCGCCTGCAGACGGAACTGTCGTTCCTCGAACCCTTGCGAACCCGGGGCACGGTGACGGAATTGCAGGTCACCGACCAGCGGTTGCAGCGGGACATCGTCCAGAAGCGGATCAGCGAAAACGAACGTGCGCTGGCGGAATCCCAAACGCAGCTCCAAGCGGCGATCGCGACGCTGGACGCCTGTCCCGGGAGTCCCGCGGCCAGCGCGGACAAGTTGTTGGCCCCGCTGGAGGCCGCGATCACGGTGGGCGAGCGGCGCCTGGAGGAACTGCAGGTCGAACTCGCCGCCCTGCAGATCCGGGCCCCATTCCGCGGCACGATCTGCGCCATTCACGGCTGGCCGGGCCAGCGGATCCGCAGCGGAGACCTGATCTTCACCTTGGCGGCCGAAGCGGGAAGCTCTATCATCAGCTATGTGCGCCAGGAGCAGCGGATCCGGCCCGCGGTCGGAATGAGCGTCGCCGTGCGCGTTCGGGGGTCCCGCACGCCGCCGGTCGAATCGGTCGTCGCCCGTGTGGGCCCGCAGGTCGAACTGGTGCCGGGGCACCAGCTGCGCGATCCGAAAGTGCAGGAGTGGGGCCAGCCGGTCTGCATCCAGCCGCCGCCCGGTCTGGACCTGCGTCCCGGCGAACTGATCGACGTCACGTTCCGCAGACTGCCTGCCTCCCGTTCGCTGTAGACCCTGTCATGGTATCGTCTCCACCGACTTGCCGGCCTCGCGCGTCCGTGCAGCTTGCCGGACTCCTCTTCCTGACGGCCTGCGCCGCGCCGCCGGTCTGTGCCAAGCCTCCCCAGGTGCTGCTCCCGGCGGCGGCCCAACCGGACTCGCGGGACATCGATCGAGTCGGATTCCGGGAGCCCTCGGGGATCTGCTTTCACACGCTGCGCGGGACCCTGTTCGTGGTGGGCGACAAGGGCGACGTGGCCGAGTTGAAGACGGACGGCACGCTGCTCAAGGCGGCCCGGCTGCCGCAGGCTGACCTGGAAGGAATCACGCACCATCCGCTCACCGGCCTGCTGTACGCGGCGGTCGAAGGCGCGGACAACATCCTGGAGCTGGACCCCGACAACCTGGCCCTGCGGCGGACGTTTTCGATCTCCCGCAAGCTGAATGGCAAGACGGTTTTGAAGAAAGACGGCGGCGGGATCGAAGCGATCGCCTTTGTACCCGCTTCCGCCCATCCCGAGGGCGGGACGTTCTATGTGGGAAACCAAGCGGCGAATCCCGACTCGCCCCACGACCTGTCGGCGGTGTTCGAGGTCGAAGTGCCGCTGAAATCCGGGGGCAGCCACGCGCAGCTCCTGCGCTCCTGGGACGCCGGAGTCGATGACATTGCCGACCTGCACTATGACGGGACATCCGGCCTGCTGTACCTGATCAGCGACCAGGCCAACCGGCTGGTCGCGATGTCCCGACGCGGCGAATGGCGGCAAGCTTGGGACTTGCCCGGGGACAAGCAGGAGGGATTCACGATCGATTCCCAGGGGAATCTCTACGTTGCCCAGGATTCCGGCGGCATCCTCAAGCTCGGCTGGCGCGACTTGACGCCGCGCTTGCGCTGACTCGGCTCTGGGCGAAGCCGGCGGCTGAGTCCGAATTCGCCGGTTCCTTCCCTTCCGCGAATTCCTCGGGCGACGCTCGCAAGCCCCGGGTTTCGGCATCTCGCCGACGGGGTGAATCGACCCTATGGCCTGTCCTGAGTGCGGCGCCGGCTACTCGGCCGCCAGGCCCGGCACGGTGGCCGCGGTCGGCTGCCGGACCGTGTTGTCGTGGCACAGGAGCTTGTCCTCGCCGACAAAGTAGCTGTGCCAGTCGGCAACGATCAGGTTGTAGGTTTCGGCGGCCGGTCCCGGTTCGGCCAGGCTGACCCGGAGCACTCCGGCGACGCCGTGCAACTCGCAGCCCGAGGCCAGATCGCGGGCCTTGGTCCAGCCGGCGCCGGCCACCCAGAACAGATGGCCGCCGCTGGTCTCCAACACTTCGCGGTTCGCCAGGCACACGCGGACCAGCGGCCCCTCGGGCCGAACCGTCGTGCGCAGCACCGGCTGGTAGGCCAGTTCGCCGGACTCCGGGTCCTGGGCCAGCACGAGGTCGCCGACTTGGACCCGCTCGATCGGCAGGGGGCCGGCATCGGTCCAGACCAGGGTGCCGGCCGCCAGGCAATCCATGCGGGCCGGCGGCGGGGGCGTGTACGAGTCACTGCCGGAACTGGTCAGCGTCGGCCGGGGCACGTAGTCCGCCAAGGCGATTTCGTCCGTCAGCTGCACGGACTTGGTGGGCTTGTCCCCAGTCGTGTAGACCTCGTTCGTGTCGTTCCACCACTGCCACCAGGTTTCCGGCTCGGCCGGCAAGGACTGCTCGGTGGCGACCGCCAGCGCCGCGCAGATCCGGGTGTTCAAGTCTTCCGTGAACAGGTTATTGCGGAGCACTTCCTGGTCGCGATTCCAGTTCGCCAGCTGCACTTGCTGCAGGGCCTGGAGGAGCGTCTCCCGGCCGTTGCCGCCGGGCAGCGGGATCCGCTGGTACGTGGTATCCAGGACGAGCGACTGCCGCTCGTTCTGGCCTTCGCGCTCGACCACATACCGGTACAGCAACCGGCCCGAGGCCGTTGGGACGACCTCGATGCGCGACGAAGCCGGCGTGAACAGCATCGCCAGCAGGGGCGGGGCGTAGGCGTCCCGATCGCGGTGGCGGAGTTGTTCGGCCGCCGCGTACCGCACGGGGTCGAACGGAGACAGGACGGCTTGGCGGGCCAGGCGGAGCGTCGTTTCCGAATCGGCCAAGGGGGCCAGGGCCGTGAGCATGGCGTTGGCCGCTTCCACGCCGCCGTTCCACAGCCCCTGTTCGATCGCGACTGCCGACTCGGGGCTCGCCAGGGCGGCCAGCCGCTGGTGCGATTCCTGCCGCCGGGTCTGGCTGCGGCTGTGCAACTGCTGCCGGATCTGATTCACTTCGGGCAGCCACCGCCGCAAAGCCGCCTGCTCCGCGAGCTGTCTGGCAGCCGCCCGCTGGAACTCGTCGGCGCTGATCCAATCGAGGCCGACGCGGCGAAAGCCCAGTCGCCGGCGAGCTTCGGCATGGTCGGGCGCCAGTTCCACGACCGTGGCCAAATGCGCTCGTTCCCGCTCCCGCAGGCCGTGGTCCCGGCACCAGTTGGCCAGCCCCAGCTGGCCGTCGGCCGTCAGCGGGTACCGCCCGCGAAGCCGCCGGTACTCGGAGACTTTCGGCTCCGATCGCAATTCGCCAGGCAGATCGTCGGCCCTGATCCAGCGGTCCTCCCGCTGCACCAGCCCTTGATGCCACTTGGCGGGCGCATAGTCCGGATGCTCGGCCGCCACGCGTTGCAACAACTCGTGCCGTTGCTCGTTCCGGCCGAACGTCTCCCAGTGCAACGCCTCGGCGGTCAACGCCCGGGCCGCCTCCAGTCGGTCGGCCGCCGTCTCGGCGTATGCGGCGACAGGGATCAACCCCCAGCCAACCAAGAACACGCCCCACCACCGGAGAGAAATGAACTGCGCCACGGCAACGCCTCCCACCCCTGAGAAAAGACCCCCGCCCCGTCGTTCATCGTAGCGGGCCGAAAGGAATCCGACAAGCGTTTCGGGCATGGCTCCCAGCCAGTCTGATCCTCGTCGGCACGACGGTTTGCCATTCCATCCCACGAAGACAGGCCGCGTTCTGCCGATCCCACGCTGATGGCCCAAGGATCGCTGCCGGAACGTCCGCCAGGGGGCTACCTCGGCGTTTGGAAACATGCCATACTTCAACCTCATCCATGGCCATTCGCTCCCTGTTCCGCATCAAGTCGATCGAGTCCATTCTGGCTCGCCACCGCGAGGACCAGGGCGGTCTGCGCCGTACGCTGGGCCCGCTCGATCTGATCCTGTTGGGGGTGGGCGCGATCGTGGGGGCCGGGATCTTTGCCTTGGTGGGAACCGCGGCGGCCGGCGATGCGCTCCGGCCGGGCGCCGGTCCGGCGTTGGTGGTGTCCTTCCTGCTGACCGGCTTGGCCTGTGCCTTGACCGCCCTGTGCTATGCAGAACTAGCATCCCTGGTCCCGATTTCGGGCAGCGCGTACACCTACGCCTACGCGACGTTGGGCGAAATGATCGCCTGGATCATCGGCTGGGATCTCATTCTGGAATACGCCGTCGGCAACATTGCGGTCGCCGTGTCCTGGTCCGGCTACTTCTGCGAATTGCTGCGCGGCTGGGGCCTCGAGTTTCCACGGTATCTGGCCACCGATCTGCGGACCGCGTTGAACACGCCCGAGATTCTGGAGCAAGCGCCCCGGGTGTGGGGCGTGCCGATCATCTTCAATCTGCCGGCCGTGGCGATCGTTGCCTTGCTGACCTCGGTCCTGCTGGTCGGCATCCGCGAAAGTGCATGGTTCAACGCGGTGATGGTCGCGATCAAGCTGGCCGTATTGGGCCTGTTCGTCGTCGCCGGTTCGTTCTACGTGCGGCCGGAGAACTGGCAGCCGTTTGCGCCAAACGGCTGGGCGGGCATCCAAGCCGGGGCGGCCATCGTGTTCTTTGCCTTCATCGGCTTTGACGCCATCTCGACCACAGCCGAGGAGTGCCGCCGCCCTAACCGTGATTTGCCGATCGGCATTCTGGGCTCCCTGGGTGTGTGTACGGTCATCTATATCGTCGTGGCCGCGGTGCTGACGGGGATGGTGCCGTGGAACCAGTTGAACACGGCCGAACCGCTGTCGGTCGCCATGCGGGTGGCCAAGTTGGACTGGGCGGCAGGAATCGTCGCGTTCGGCTCGGTAGTGGCTCACACCGCCGTGCTGCTGGTGTTTCAATTGGGTCAACCGCGGATTTTGATGTCGATGTCCCGCGACGGTTTGTTGCCGCCGCTGTTTTCCCGAGTCCATGCGCGGTTCCGCACACCTTTCTTCGCCACGCTGATCACCGGCATCTTCGTCGCCGTCGGCTCGGCCCTGGCCAGCCTGGAAGAGATGGCCGACTTGTGCAACATCGGCACCTTGTCCGCGTTCTTGCTGGTCTGCGTCGGCATTCTCGTCCTTCGCGTTCGCGAACCCGAGCGTCCGCGGGCCTTCCGCACGCCCTGGGTGCCGGTCGTCCCGGTGCTGGGAGTCATCGCCTGTCTCTGGTTATTGGCCGGGCTGCCCGGTTTGGCCTGGGTCCGTTTTGCCATCTGGCTGGCGGCGGGGCTGGTCTGCTACATCCTGTACGGCCGCCGCCACAGCCGGTTGGCGGCGGCAAGCGGTGACAGTCAGGCGGAACAGGGATAGGACGAATTGCTGCGGGAGACGCGGCTTGTCTGAACTCATTGCGACACGACCGTCGTTCAGTATCTGCACCAATGCAATTCAGACGGCATGACGCTGCATCCTGCAGATATCCTGGGCCCGGGCGGGCGGATCGCCCAACGGCTGCCGAATTACGAACACCGCGCCCAGCGGCTTCAGATGGCGGTCGCGGCGGCGCTCCCCGATGGCAAGCACCTGGTGGCCGAAGCCGGCACGGGGGTGGGCGAGAGCTTCGGCCTGCCTGGTCCCGGCGATTCTGGCGGTGACCAGTGACCCGGACGCCCTGGAACGGCCCAGGGGCCAGGAGGAACCGGGGGGCAAACGGCAGACGCTCACAGCCAACGTAGCCGACGAAAACCGATGTAGAATAGCACCGCCCCAAACGCAAACGCTGCGATTGCACTGCGAACCCAGAAATGCCAGGGCTTTCCGCTCTCCAAAGTCGTCTGCGGAATGAACAGGAAGATCAGGCCGAGGACGAACGCAAAGGATGACCGGACCAGGAAAATCGCGATTTCCGCGGTATCCGTTTGTCTGTCGGAGGATTCGTCGTCCGTCTTCATGTTCAATTCTCTCGCCTCGAGCCTTCCATGCGAGCATGGGCTGACATTATAGCGACGTTCGAGGCGGGCTGGGGCGGCGGGCCTCAGTCTGCGATGTCGACAACCACACCGATTGACGACCAACGACGCGGGACTTGCGGACGGGACGCGTAACATGCCGGGCCGTTGACGCATGGGCATCGGTGCGGTCCTCACCCGCCGGAGCGTGGCCAAAACGCGGCGCCGACCGCCGGGCATGCCGATAACCAGTCCGTGCATTTCGGCGGGATGCCGGCGCCGACGCGATGCCGACGATGCGGACCGCACCTGCCACGCGCGCTGGGTATTGTTCCTCTGGCACGCCTCCGGCGTGCGGAAACCGCGTTGAGGACCGCATCCGGTGGTATCGCGGCGCTCAACCACCGGCTACCCTCTGGGAACCCTCCGGGTTCAAGACACCGCGCTCGACCGCGAAGCGGTTCCAGAGGGTAACGGTGGTCAAACGCAGCGCCGACCACGGGAACCACGGAACGCCGAAACGACGCAACGCCGATCCGCAGGCCACTGGCGGCCTACCCACGGCGGGCAGGCATTTGCTATTCTGACGGCATGACGCTGACTCCTGCAGATATCCTGGGCCCGGGCGGGCGGATCGCCCAACGGCTGCCGAATTACGAACACCGCGACCAACAGTTGCAGATGGCGGACGCGGTGGCGGCGGCGCTGCGCGACGGCAAGCACCTGGTGGCCGAAGCCGGCACGGGGGTGGGCAAGAGCTTTGCCTACCTGGTCCCGGCGATTCTGGCGGTGGCCAGCGACCCGGACGCCCTGGAACGTCCCGGCGGCCCCGACGAACCGGGGGCCAAACAGCTGAAGAAGATCGTCGTGTCCACGCATACGATCAGCTTGCAGGAACAACTGCTGCACAAGGATCTGCCGCTGCTGAACGCCGTGATCCCGCTGGAGTTCACGTCCGTGCTGGTCAAGGGCCGCCACAATTACCTCAGCTTGCGGCGGCTGGAGTCCGCCCTGGCCCGGGCCGGCAGCCTGTTCAGCACGGAAGAGGAGTTGGACCAGTTGCGGGCGCTGCGGACCTGGTCCAAGGACACCAAGGACGGCTCGTTGAGCGACTTGACGTACCGGCCGCCGGGCTCGGTCTGGGATGAAGCGGCCAGTGACAGCGGCAACTGCCTGGGCAAGAAATGCCCGACGTACAAGGAGTGCTTTTACTACCAGGCGCGGCGGCGCGTGTTCAACGCCCAGATCCTGGTCGTCAATCACGCCCTGTTCTTCAGCGATCTGGCGCTGCGGCGGGCCGGGGCGAGCATCCTGCCCAAGTACGACGCGGTGATCTTTGACGAAGCCCACACGCTGGAAGCTGTGGCCGCCGACCACCTGGGGCTCAGCGTCTCGTCGGGCCAGGTCCAGTACATCCTGAACAAGCTGTACAACGACCGGGCCAACAAGGGCCTGCTGGTCCACCATCGCTGCGGCGAGGAACAGCGGCAGACGCTCCGCTGTTCCCAATTGGCAGACGACTTCTTCCGCGATGTCCACAACTGGCTGAGCGAACAGCGCGGCACGAACGGCCGGGTCCACATGCCGGAAATCGTGGGCAATTCGCTCAGTCCGGCCCTGGCGGAGTTGGCGGCCATGCTCCGGCAGCGGGCCAGCAACCTGAAGGACGAGGCCCAGCGGCAGGATTTCGTGTCGGCCCACGAGCGGCTGACGGCACTGGCCGGCGAAATCGAAGTCTGGCTGGGGCACGGGGTTCCGGAAGCGGTCTACTGGATCGAGTCGTCGCTGTCCCGCCGCAGCCGGCCGCAACTCAAGCTGGAGGCGGCCCCGATCGACGTCGGCCCGACGCTGCGCAAGGAGTTGTTCGAGGCGACGCACAGTGTGATCCTGACCAGCGCCACGCTGTCGGTGGGCCGGCAGGGTTCGTTCGATTTCTTCAAGTCCCGGATCGGCCTGACGCAGGCCCAGGGCCTCCACCTGGGCAGCCCGTTTGACTATCGCCGCCAAGCCAAGCTGATCCTCGTCGAGGGGATGCCGGATCCGACGGCGGACCGCGAGCGGTTCGAGGCCCGCTGCATCGCCTTGATCCGCCGCTACGTCGCCCGCTCGCAGGGCCGCGCCTTTGTGCTGTTCACCAGCTATGAGATGATGCGCCGCGCCGCCAGCGAACTGACGCCCTGGCTGACCGAACAGAACCTGGCCTTGTACAGCCAGGCGGACGGCGTGCCGCGGCACGAGATGCTGCAGCGGTTCAAGGCGAATCCCCGTTCGGTGCTGTTCGGTGCGGACAGCTTCTGGCAGGGCGTCGACGTGCCGGGGGATGCGTTGCAGAACGTGATCATCACCAAGCTGCCGTTCAGCGTGCCCGACCAGCCGCTGTTGCAGGCCCGGCTCGAGGCGATCCGCAGCCGGGGCGGCAATCCGTTCATGGAGTACCAGGTGCCGGAAGCGGCGATCCGGCTCAAGCAGGGCTTCGGTCGGCTGATCCGCAGCCAGCAGGACCACGGGACGGTCGTGCTGCTGGATCCCCGCGTGCGGACGAAGCACTATGGCCGGATCCTGCTGGAGTCGCTGCCGGATTGCGAGCGCGTTGTCGAATCGGCGAGCGACACCGGCGGGTAGCGCAGCGTCACGGGGTGGCTGGGGTCGAGCCACGAGTGGCAAGCCCCATTCGACTGATTCTGGGGGCTCGCTGCACTCGACCCCAGGCCGGGCGACTAGCCCACCAAAGCTTCGCGGGCTTGGGGAATCCGGCTTTGAGCGATTTCCAGGCAGGCCTGGAGCGACTCGCGGCCGAGCAGATCGCGGGCTTCGGGCTGCGAGACCCAGCGGCGCTGGCGGATGTCCGCCTCGTCCCATTGGTCGTCCGCCGCGGTGACTTCCATCAGCAGGGCCACGACTCGCCGAGTTTGGCCGTTCTTGTCCAGCTTGTACGACAACAAGGGCGTGCCCAGGATCCGGCCGTGCAAGCCGGCTTCTTCCAGGGCTTCTTTCAGCGCCGCCTGCTCGGGCGTCTCACCGCGGTCGATGTAGCCTTTGGGAAATCCCCAGCGGCCGGCCGAGGTGGTGATCAGGCAGAACTCGATACGATCCCCGGCACGCCGGAAGGGGACAGCGCTGGCTTGCTCAGGCAGGTTGGGACGGCCGTTTTGTCGCGGCATGATCGGCAGCTCTCAGGTTCCAGGCCGGGTGCGCCGCACCTCAGTGAGAATCTTTCACGCGGCATTATAGGCAGACCCCGCTTTCAGGTCGAGATGGATTTCCGAGTTTTTGGTGGCGGGAGCGCAATCGTTTTCCAGGGCACTCTGTTGGGGGCCAGCAGGTGAGCCGCGAGATGCGAGTGGCAAGCCCCAGGTTCTCGCTTCTGGTGACTCGCTGCGCTCGACCACAGACACCCTGACATTCGTCCCCAGGGCCCTCCGGCATTCAGCCTGGACGGCCAAACTACTGGGGCACTCTTGTCGGGCACTCTGATTCCAGGCGGTCGCCGCGAGTGCTAGACTGAAAGCCAAGTCAGGGGTCCGGGTGAGCCCTGAGGTCGGATTGTGGCCAGGATCGTCTTGGGAGGATCTGCGATGAGTGATGCGAATTCCGTCTCCCGGCGCCAGTTCGTGGCGGGGGCTTCGACGTTGATGTTGGCGGGCGCCGCTCGGGGAGCGGCCGACACGCCGGTGGCCAATCCGGATGCACCGCTGGCCCTGCAAGGCGGCGAAAAAGCGGTTCAGGCAGCGGCCGGTTCGGGCCCCCGCTGGGGCGAAATCGAACGGAAACAGCTGGAAGCGATGCTCGAGCAGAACTCGCTGTTCTATTGGCAAGGACCGCAGACCCAGCTGCTGACCGAGCGGTTTCAGCAGTTCTGTCCCGTCAAGCACGTGCAGACCTGCTCGTCCGGTACGGCGGCGCTGCACATCGCCGTCGCGGCGGCCGGAATCGGACTGGGCGACGAAGTGATCACCTCGCCGGTCACCGACATCGGCTCGGTGATCGGGGTCATCTACCAGCAGGCGGTGCCGGTGTTCGCCGACTTGGGCGCGGGCACGTTCAACCTGGACGTGGCCGATGTCGAGCGGCGGATTACGCCCAAGACCAAGGCGATCATCGCCGTGCACCTGACGGGCAATCCCTGCGACTTGGACGCACTCAAGTCGCTGGCCGACCGGCACAACTTGATCCTGATCGAGGACTGCGCCCAGTCCTGGGGCGCCCGGTCCCGCGGCCGGCCGATCGGGACGGTCGGTCACCTGGCCTGCTTTTCGCTGCAGAATTCCAAACACGTGACCTGTGGCGACGGCGGCGTGGTGGGCAGCAACGACGAGCGGTTCGGGCCGCTGCTGCAGAAGTTCGGCGACAAGGGCGGCGACCGCCGCAAGTGGGGCGGGTTCGATGCGTTCGCCACCAATTATCGGATGAGCGAGCCGCAGGCCGCCGTGGCCGCCGCCCAGCTGACGCGGCTGGAAGCGATCGCCGCGAAACGCGCCGGGCTGGGCAATCTGCTGACCGAAAAGATCGCCGACCTGCCCGGCCTGATTCCGCACCAGGTGCATCCGGAGGACCGGGCCGTGTACTGGTTCTACATGTTCCGGATTCGCCCGGAAGCCTTCCGCTGCGGCCGTTCGGAATTCACCAAGGCCTTGGTGGCCGAAGGCGCCCCCGTGTCGGGCGGCTATATCAAGGTGCCGCTGTACGGCGAGCCCGTATTCCAGAAGCACGGTTTCTTCGCCGGCCGCTGGCCGGTCAAGGAACTGGGCCTGACCACGATGGATTTCTCCCAGCACAAATGCCCCGAAGCCGAAGCCATCCTGGAAACCGGGATTCGCGTCCTGCTGCACGAACACATGTCCGAGGAATACATTTTGCAGGTCGCCGCCGCCATTCGGAAAGTCGCCCGGCATTACGCGGCCTGAACCTGGGTGATGCAAACTTGGGCTTGGCATGTGCAGGCAATCGGGTAGGTTTTGTTTACGAAGTCTGGGCGGTGAACATGGTGCATTTTCCTGGTTTTCCCGCCCCGAAGGGGCCAAGACAGATCAGCCCGGGGCAACGCCCCGGGCATCGAGGCAACGATGTCCCCGTAGCCCTGAAAGGGCGAAACAAGGAGAGAGCCGAGCCTTAACACAACTTTGTTGCGCCCTTTCAGGGCTGAGACTCCGGAGGCTGTCATAACCCGGGGCGGCGCTCCGCGGCTAACGCCGCTCCGCTCTGCCCCGGGCTGTCATGTTACGCCCCTTCGGGGCAACAGACGGAACAACCCCACGCCTTTGCAACCGTGCCAATTTCCACTGTCAATCTCCAGTTTGTGTCTCCTGACCCCAAACCACCGAACACGTTGACCTCTCACTCACCTCAACAAGGACCCTGCCATGTACGAATCCACGAAGAACCGCCGCGAGTTTCTGGCCACGGTCGGCGCCGCAAGCGCCGCTTCGCTGCTGGCCGCGTCTGCCGAGCCGAACACCAGCGTGGCCGCGGAAAGCACCGAGCCACTGGCGATCGACGGGGGCCAGCCGGTCCGCAAGAACCTGCTCAGTTCCCGGCCCTACGGCCCGCAGTTCTACGACGACGCCGAGAAACAGGAACTACTCGACGTCCTCGACTCGCGGTATCCGTTCCGCTGGTGGGGCGGCAAGTCCAAGGTCCTGCAGTTCGAGCAGGCCTACGCCAAGCACCTGGGCGTCAAGCACGCGCTCGGCGTGACCTCGGGCACCACGGCCCTGTACACCGCCATGGCGGCTTTGGAGATCGGGCCGGGCGACGAAGTCATCCTGCCCGCCTGGACCTGGTACGCCGACTACGACGCGGTCGTCCTGTCCGGCGCCCTGCCGGTGTTCGCCGAGATCGACGAGTCGCTGGCTATGGATCCGAACGACATCGAGGCCCGCATCACCCCGCGCACCAAGGCGATCGTGCCCAGCCACCTGCAGGGCGGCTTGGCCGATCTGGACGCGATTCTGGAAATCGCCCGCAAGCACAAGCTGCGCGTGGTCGAAGACTGTGCCCAATGCGCCGGCGGACGCTATAAAGGCAAGTTCGTCGGCTCGCTCGGCGACATGGGCATCAACAGCTTTCAGCTCAGTAAGACGATCACCTCGGGCGAAGGCGGGGCCGTGGTCAGCAACGACGACGAGCTGTTCGAACGAGCCCTCCGCTTTCACGACGTCGGCTCGGTGCGGGACCCGTATACCAAGGAACTCAAGGGCGGCTTGCTGGCCGCCTTTGCCGCCTGCAACTTCCGCATGAACGAGTTCACCGGGGCGGTGCTGAAGGCCCAGCTGACCAAGCTGGACACGATCACCTCGCGGCTGCGGGCCAACGCCCGCAAAGTCCGCGACGGGATCGCCGACCTGCCGGGCCTGAAGATGCGGAAGTCGCCGGACCTGGAAGGCGATCTGGGCGTGACCATCTTCCTGGATCTGGGCACGCGCGAGCGGCGCGACCAGTTCCTGCGGGCGCTGCGGGCCGAGGGCGTCAGCGGGTCAGGGCCGGGCGGGTCGGTCATTCTGCCCGCCGACAAGCGGATCGAGTCCAAGCTGACAATCCATCCCGACTGGCCGTCGTTCACCACGCCGCAGGGCAAGGCGATCCAGTACGGCGCCGAGAGCTGTCCGCGGACCATCGATATCCTGGGCCGGATGGGCGGCCCGATCATGGATCCCAATTTCACCGACGAGGACTGCCAGGACATCGTCCGGGCGATCCGCAAGGTGTACCTGGCGATGCGCACCGCGTAAAGCCAGCGAGTGCGTTGTCAAGGCTAATTGTTCGGGTGCCTGGGGTCGAGTGCAGCGGTTCCCCAGAGACAAGAACTGGGGGCTCGCCACTCGTACCTCGTGGTTCGACCCCAGGCACCCAACCCGTAAAGTCGGTCAGGGCCACCCCGTATTTCCAATCCGAGGACTGCTATGAAACATCTCCCGCTGTTCGTTGTGCTGCTGTCGTGGGGCGGGCTCCAAGCCGCCGAGTCGAAGCCGAACATCCTGCTGATCACGGCCGATGACCTCGGCTGTCAGCTGTCCTGTTACGGCGAGAAACGGTTCCAGACGCCGCAACTGGATGCCTTAGCGGCCGGGGGCGCTCGGTTCGAGACCTTCTACGTGGCCCAATCGTCGTGCAGTTCTTCGCGGTCCGCGCTGTTGACCGGCCGGTATCCGCACGAGAACGGGCAGTACGGCTTGGCGCATCTGGGCTTTCGGATGCACCCCGGCCAGCAGACGCTGCCCGCGCTGCTCCAGGCAGCCGGATACCGGACCGGCATCATCGGCAAGCTGCATGTCGAGCCGGCGGCGGATTTTCCCTGGGACTGGATGTCCGACAAGAAGGTCGCCGCCGGGCCGACGCGCGACGTGCGCTGGGTGGCGGAGCAGAGCCGCCAGTTTTTCGCCTCGGCCCAAGCGGCCCGGCAGCCCTTCTTCTACTACGTTAACTTTTTCGATCCGCACGGCCCGTACACGCCGGACGTAAACCAAGTCGCCGGCTTGCCGCCAGCACCGCTTGCGGCCGCGGACATCACCGAGCCGTTCCCGCTCAGATCCCCCACCGCGGCGGCGATGAAACGGGTCTCCGCCGCGATTGTCAACACGATCCTCCGCGTGGACGCCGGCGTCGGCCTGCTGCTCGACGAATTGCAGGCAGCCGGGCTGGCCGACAACACGCTGGTCGTGTTCCTGGGCGACAACGGGCTGCCCGTGGTCCGCGGCAAGACGTGGTGCTACGAAGCCGGCGTGCGCGTGCCCCTCTTGATTCGCGGCCCCGGGTTCTCGCCCGGCCAGGTCCGCCGCGATCTGGCAGCGGAAGTGGACCTGCTGCCGACCCTGCTGCACGCGGCGGGCGTCGAGGTGCCGTCCAAGCTGGCGGGGCAACCGCTCCAGCAGCCGCTGGCACGCGAGTACCTGTTCACCGAAATGAACTTCCACGAACCGCAGATCCTCCGCGTCCAGCGCACGGTTCGCGATGCCCAGTACAAACTGTTGCGGAACCTGACACTGGACGAAGGCCAGGCCCCGGTCGAGTTGTTTGATCTGCAGGCCGATCCCGCCGAGACGCAGAACATCGCCGCCGAGCCGGCGCACGCCGCCACGCGGCGGCGATTGGAGGCGGCCCTGGCCCAGTGGCGCGAGCAGACCGGCGACCCGCTGCTGGACGCCGCACGGCTGGAACGTTGGAAAGAGGCGGCGAAACGCTGGGGCCAACTGCCCAAGATCAAGACGGCAGCGAATTCCGTCGTACAGATTCCCGCCGGAGAAGTGGAAACGTTGGACCAATGAAGCCCCGCCCATTCGCTGGGCGGGAATCTGTGTTAACATGCTGGTCGGTAGTAAGCCAGGTTTAAGGAATCGCAACATGCGCACACACGTTCGTCTGCAACGCTGGACCTTGGTCAATGCGGGAATCCTCGGCATATTCGCCATCTGCAGTGCCGTCCAGGCCGCTGCGCCCGACTGGGAGAATGAGCAGGTGTTCGGGCGGAACAAGGAACCGGGCCGAGCGACGGCTTGGCCCTATCCCGACCGCGCCGGGGCCGTCCAGGCGACCCGCGAGGCGACACCGTACCACCAATCGCTGAACGGGGACTGGCGGTTTCATTGGGTGCCGCATCCGGACCAGCGGCCCGTGGATTTCTATCAGCCCGCGTTTGATGTCAGCGGTTGGAAAACCATCGCCGTGCCCGGCAACTGGCAGCGGCAGGGTTACGACACGCCGCTGTACACGAATATCACGTACCCGTTCCAAGTGGATCCGCCGCGCGTAATGGGTGAACCGCCCCCGGAGTACACGAACTTCAAAGCTCGCAATCCCGTCGGTTCCTATCGCCGCGAGTTCACGGTGCCGGAGGCCTGGAAAGGCCGGCAGGTGTTTTTGCAGTTCGACGGCGTGGATTCAGCGTTCTACCTGTGGATCAACGGCCGGCAAGTCGGTTACAGCGAGGACAGCCGCACGCCGGCGGTGTTCAACATCACACAGTACCTGCAGGAGGGAGCAAACGTCCTGGCGGTCGAGGTCTACCGCTACAGCAACGGCAGCTACCTGGAAGACCAGGATTATTTTCGGCTGAGCGGCATCTACCGCAACGTGCATCTGTGGTCGGCGGCCGCTCTGCACATCCGCGACTTCTTTGCCCACGCCGAACTGGATGCCCAGTGCCGCGACGGCGATTTGCGAGTCGACGTCGAGGTGCAGAACTTTGCCGACCAGCCGCAGGGGTTTAAAGTCGCCGCGGAACTATTGGACGCGGCCGGCCAGACGGTCCTGCAGGGCCTGACTGCGGACGGCCGGGCCGACGCGGCGGGCAAGGCGTCTGTGACGCTGCGCAAGCCGGTCGCCCAACCGGCGCTGTGGTCGGCCGAGCAGCCGAACCTGTACCGCCTGCTGTTGACCTTGACCGATGCGGCCGGACGGACGGTCGAAGTCACCACGTGCCAGGTCGGCTTCCGCCGCGTGGAGATGAAGGATGGCTTCCTGCTGGTCAACGGCCAGCGGGTTTACCTCAAAGGCGTCAATCGGCACGAGCACGATCCCGTGACGGGCCACACGGTGTCCGTCGAATCCATGATTCGCGACATCCAGTTGATGAAACAGCTGAACGTCAACGCGGTGCGGACCAGTCATTATCCCAACGATCCGCAGTGGTACGATCTGTGCGACCGCCTGGGACTGTACGTGATCGACGAAGCGAACATCGAGTCGCACGGAATGGGCTACGGCGAGAAATCGCTGGCCAAGGATCCCGCGTGGAAGGCGGCCCACCTGGACCGCACCCAACGGATGGTCGAACGCGACAAGAACCATCCGTGCGTGATCATCTGGTCGCTGGGCAACGAGGCGGGCAACGGAGTGAATTTCTACGCCACCTACGACTGGACCAAGCAGCGGGATCCGTCCCGGCCGGTCCAGTACGAGCGGGCCGAATTGGATCGCAACACGGACATCTACTGCCCGATGTACGCCACGATCGAGCACATGGTGGACTATGCCAAGAAGAACCCGCCGCGGCCCTTGATCCAGTGCGAATACGCGCATGCCATGGGCAACAGCGTCGGCAACTTGCAGGACTATTGGGATGCGATCGAAGCCTACCCGTCGCTCCAAGGCGCGTTCATCTGGGACTGGGTCGACCAGGGCCTGCTGGTCGATGTGCCCACAGGCCGGCGGATCGCCGATTGCCAGGATGCCAGCTTGACCGGCGTCGTGACGGGCGCCGTCGATTCCGAGCTAGGAGTCACAGGACCGGTGGCAATGGCCAACGATCCGCGGCTGAATCTGACGGGACCGCTGACCCTGGACGTGGTCTTTCGGGGGAACCGCGTGGGCGCGTTCAACCCGCTGATCTCCAAGGGCGACCATCAGTTCCTGCTGCGGTTGGACAACAACGGAGTGAACTTCACCTTGCATCAAGGCGGCTGGCAGGGGTTGAGCGTGCCCTACGGACAAGCCAGCCTGGCGGACGGTTGGAATCGGATCACGGCGGTCTATGATGGCAGCCACCTGCGGCTGTACGTCAACGGCCGGCCGGTCGCGGACAAGCCGTTGACGGGCCAGATCGACGCCAGCGAGTTCCCCGTCAACATCGGCCGCAACTCGGAGATTCCCAGTCGCGTGTCGGTGCTGCCGATCCAGACAGCCCGAATCTACAGCCGGGCGCTGTCGGCGGAAGAAATCGCCGCTGCCGGGCCGCCGGCCAAGGACGGCCTGGTCCTGGATCTGGATCTGCGCCGCGTGTCGGACGAGCAGGTACCGCTGGGGCGAGGCGACAAATACTTTGCGTACGGCGGCGATTTCGGCGATCGGCCGAACGACGGCAATTTCTGCTGCAACGGCGTCGTGCATCCCGACCGCACCTTGCATCCGCACGCCTGGGAGGTCAAGAAGGTCTATCAGCACATCAAGGTTCACGCCGACGATCTGGCGGCGGGCAAGATCCGGGTGCAGAACAAGTACTTCTTCACGAACCTGAACGAGTTCGAGGCGCGCTGGGTCTTGCGCCGAGACGGCCGCGAAGTGCAGTCCGGTTCCCTGGGCTGCTTGGATGTACCGCCGCAGGCCAGCCAAGCCGTCACGGTTCCGCTGCCCTCCGTGTCGCAGGACGGCGAGTACTTCCTGACGGTGTCGTTCGCGCTGCCCGAGGACCGTTCTTGGGCCGCGGCGGGCCATGTGGCGGCCTGGGACCAGTTCCGGCTGCCCGGGCCTGCGGCTTTGACCGACGCCGGCGGCACAGGGCTGCCGCCCGAGCTGAAAACGACGGACGAGCGGCTGATGATCAGCGGCGACGGTTTCGCGGCAGCCATCGGCAAGGCGACGGGCGAACTGGTGTCCTACCAGGTTGACGGCGTCGAGTTGCTGGCCGGCCCGGTGGCCCCCAGTTTCTGGAAAGCGCCCAACGATAATCAGATGCGCAGCCGCTACATGCAGCAGACGCAGCCGTGGCGTTCCGCCGCGGCGGAGCGAAAGCTGGTGGCTCTGGAAACGGCCCTCGTCGCCAACGCGATCCAGGTGACCGCTCGGTACCGGCTGCCCGTCGGCGGCGCGGACTACCAGGTCGGCTACCGCGTGACGCGGGACGGCCGGATCGGGATCGAAACCGCATACACGCCGGGCCAGGGCAAGGCCGCACTGCTGCCGCGGTTCGGTGTGACGTGGGCCATGCCGCAGGCGTTCGAGCGAGTCGCCTGGTACGGCCGCGGTCCCCACGAGACATATTGGGATCGGCAGACCAGCGGCGAGATCGCCGTGTACCAGAGCACGGTGGACGAACTCGTATTCCCCTACGTGCGCGCCCAGGACACGGGGAATCGGACGGAGGTCCGGTGGCTGACACTGACGAACCAGGATGGCCTCGGAGTCCGCGTCGAGGGGGCCCAGCCGTTGAGCGCTAGTGCGTGGCCTTTCACCCTGGCCGACCTCGAAGCCGCGATGCACCCCTATGAACTGCCGCGGCGCGATTTCAACACAGTGTTCGTCGATGACCGCCTGCACGGCGTCGGCGGCGACAACAGTTGGGGCGCGCTGACCCACCCGCAGTACACGCTGCCGGGAGACCGCCCGTACCGGCTGAACTTCACGCTCGTCCCGTTGCGGGGCAAGACGAGCCGGTAAAGGCCGGCGGGGAACCGCTTGGAAATCCACGCCACGGCGACACTGCGGATCCGTCGAATTGGACGGAGCGGCCCGATCCAACAATCGCTCGGGGGCCTCACGGGGCGGCTTTATTACCGCCCCCGTTCCCCGGAGCACCGCTCCTGCGCCTGCGGAGGTACGCCTCGATCTCCTCGGGTGACAAACCCTTCAGACGCTCGTCGCTGGAGAGTCCTCGCAGACGCTCGTCGGCCGGAAGTAGGTCCAGATGATCGAGCGTCACATCCCGCATAAAGTCTTCGACGGTATAGGGCATCGGTATCCCCTCCTGCTGATAATTCTCAAACAACTGGTTCAGGATCGTGCTCAACTCGGATCTGCGGCGGCGAAACTGCTGTGCTGCGGCCTCAATCCGCGTCACTTCCCCGCTGAACAAGTTCCAGATCGCGTTGCGTTCGGTGGCCGGTACTTCGCTCAGCACCAAAACGCGTATCCGATCCGTTCCCCACTGTAAAGTCC